>NZ_JBIBEB010000015.1:0-155649 GCF_042902325.1 Pseudomonas sp. NPDC012596
TGGTAGTGTGGGGTTTCCCCATGTGAGAGTAGGTCATCGTCAAGATTCATTTCGCAAAACCCCTATCTGCGCGAGCAGGTAGGGGTTTTGTCTTTTCTGGCCGAAAAACTCTGTGTTCGTGAGCTTTTCGAGCGGCCCTTTTCCTATGCAAGCCCACTACCCATAGCTATCATGCCAGCCTTATTCCAAGTCGAGACTGGCATGCTGAAGTTGTTGAATCTCCTCAAGGATGGCCGGTTCCATTCCGGGGAAGCCTTGGGGGTAGCCCTTGGGGTTAGCCGCAGCGCCGTTTGGAAGCAGCTGCAGCACCTGGAGAGTGAGCTGAATCTCACTGTTCACAAGGTTCGTGGGCGTGGCTACCAGCTTGCGGCGCCTCTGGCCCTGCTCGAAGCGAACGCGATTGCCGAGTTCGCCGACGGTAACCAGTGGCCCGTTTTCATCCATGACACCATTGATTCGACCAATGCTGAAGGGCTTCGGCTTGCCGGCCAGGGGCAGGCTGCTCCATTTTTGGTGCTTGCCGAGCGCCAGAGCGCTGGGCGTGGGCGCCGCGGTCGTCAATGGATAAGCCCATTTGCGGAAAACCTCTATTACAGCCTCGTACTGCGTGTCGAAGGTGGCATGCGTCAGCTCGAGGGCTTGAGCCTAGTGGTGGGCCTGGCAGTCATGCGGACCCTGCAGGGTTTCGGTGTCAAGGATGTAGGGTTGAAGTGGCCCAACGATGTGCTTGTGCGTGGTCAGAAGATCACTGGCATCCTGCTTGAGCTGGTCGGTGATCCTGCGGATGTTTGTCACGTCGTCCTCGGTATCGGCATCAATGTGAACATGCAGGCTAATGACCAGGTCGACCAGGAGTGGACCTCAATGAGGCGCGAGGCGGGTGTGACAATTGATCGCAATCGTCTGGTGGCCATGCTCAGTCAGCAGCTCCAGCACGAATTGGCACGTCACCGCCGCTATGGCTTTGCCGCATTCCAGGAAGAGTGGGAGCAGGCACACTTGTGGCAAGGGCGTAAGGTGTCGCTGATTGCCGGCAGTGCCCGTGTCGATGGAATGGTGCTGGGTGTGGACGGGCAGGGCGGGTTACGCCTTGAGGTCGACGGTGTGGAAAAGAGCTTCAGTGGTGGTGAGCTCAGTTTGAGGTTGTGTGATGATTCTTGAGCTCGATTGCGGTAACAGCTTTATCAAATGGCGTGTCATTCATGCGGCCGACGCTACGATTGTGGGCGGTGGCATTGTTGACTCGGACCAGGCTCTGGTTGCTGAGGTCAGTGCCCTGGCATCATTGCGCTTGTCGGGTTGCCGCGTCGTCAGCGTTCGCAGTGAAGATGAAACCGCTGCTCTCTGCGGTTTGATCGCCCAGGCGTTTTCCGTAGTGGCGCGCGTCGCGGCACCGGCTCAGGAAATGGCCGGTGTACGTAACGGCTATGCAGACTTCGAGCGTTTGGGCATGGATCGTTGGCTCGCGGCTTTGGGCGCGTTCCATTTGGCCAAGGGGGCTTGCCTGGTAATCGATCTGGGTACTGCTGCAAAAGCCGACTTCATCGCCGCGGATGGCGAGCATCTGGGGGGGTATATTTGCCCAGGCATGCCATTGATGCGTAGCCAGCTGCGTACTCATACCCGGCGAATCCGCTACGACGATGCTTCCGCAGAGCGTGCATTGAACAGCCTTGCCCCTGGGCGCTCAACCGTTGAAGCCGTGGAGCGCGGTTGCGTGCTCATGCTCCAGGGCTTTGCCCGCACTCAGCTCGAGCAAGCGCGTGCCTTGTGGGGTGATGCGTTTACAGTGTTCCTTACCGGCGGCGATGCACCGCTGGTACGTGAGGCTGCGCCGCAGGCGCGTGTGGTGCCTGACCTGGTATTCGTTGGTCTTGCAATGGCCTGCCCATTGGACTGAGGTGTGTATGCGTTGGTTGTTTCTGCTGTTGCTGGTGCTCAACGTCTTTTATTACGTATGGCATCAACAGGAAGCCCCTCTCAAAGCCAAGGATGTCGCCCCACTGTCGTTGTATAAAGGCAATCAACAGGAAATTCGCCTGTTGCGTGAAACCGGTGTCTCGGCGCCGGCTCGGCGTCGGGATGAATGCCTGGTTGTGGGTGGTCTGGCAGCTAAAGATCAGCTTGAGGCACTGCGTCAGCGGTTGCTGAGTCTGGATATCAACGCTTTGCCGGTATCCGGTCAGCTGCCTGGCGCCGATGGGCTTTGGCTGAAGGTCGCGCCCGAAAGCGAGCGTTTGCTGGACCAAACCGTCCTCGCCACTCTTTCCAACGATTTCAAAGACTTAAAACATAAAATTATTTTCTGCCAGGGTATTGCAACTGGCGAATAGCTTGATAGAATGGCGCCCGCTTCACAGGGAACACCACTCAGGTGGTAGAACTGAAAGCGGTGTCAAAGTAGCTAAGTTTCAGATTTGATTGAAAAAATTTGAAAAAGAGCTTGACACTAGGGCGGCAGCAACATAGAATGCCGGCCACATCTGGAGGGATTCCCGAGCGGCCAAAGGGGACGGACTGTAAATCCGTTGCGCGAGCTTCGAAGGTTCGAATCCTTCTCCCTCCACCAGTTTTAGCGAGAGCCGCAAGCTCCGCGGGTATAGTTTAGTGGTAGAACCTCAGCCTTCCAAGCTGATGATGCGGGTTCGATTCCCGCTACCCGCTCCAAGTTTGCTGGATTTTGCACAAAGTGTTTCGCTCTTGTAGCTCAGTTGGTAGAGCACACCCTTGGTAAGGGTGAGGTCAGCGGTTCAAGTCCGCTCAAGAGCTCCATATAAACAAGGCAGATATGAAAATATCTGCCTTTGTTTTATCAGCGCAAGACTATTTCTTCTGCGGAGGATTGTATCGATGGCTAAGGAAAAGTTTGATCGTTCCCTTCCCCACGTCAACGTCGGCACTATCGGCCACGTCGACCACGGTAAGACCACTCTGACCGCGGCTCTGACTCGCGTTTGCTCCGAAGTTTTCGGTTCCGCAATCGTTGAGTTCGACAAGATCGACTCGGCTCCGGAAGAAAAAGCGCGCGGTATCACTATCAACACCGCTCACGTTGAGTACAACTCGACCATTCGTCACTACGCTCACGTTGACTGCCCAGGTCACGCTGACTACGTGAAGAACATGATCACCGGTGCTGCCCAGATGGACGGCGCGATCCTGGTTTGCTCGGCCGCCGATGGTCCGCGGCCACAACCCCGTGAGCACATCCTGCTGTCCCGTCAGGTTGGCGGTCCGTCCAGCGTGGTCTTCCTGACCACGGCTGACCTGGTAGACGACGCTGAGCTGCTGGAACTGGTCGAGATGGAAGTTCGCGACCTGCTGTCCACCTACGACTTCCCAGGCGACGATACTCCGATCATCATCGGTTCCGCTCGTATGGCCCTGGAAGGCAAAGACGACAACGAAATGGGCACTACCGCTGTCAAGAAGCTGGTAGAGACTCTGGACAGCTACATTCCTGAGCCAGTTCGTGCCATCGACCAGCCGTTCCTGATGCCGATCGAAGACGTGTTCTCGATTTCGGGTCGTGGTACCGTTGTTACCGGTCGTATCGAGCGTGGTATCGTCCGCGTTCAGGACGCCCTGGAAATCGTTGGTCTGCGTGACACCACCACCACCACCTGCACCGGTGTTGAGATGTTCCGCAAGCTGCTGGACGAAGGTCGTGCTGGCGAGAACTGCGGCGTTCTGCTGCGTGGTACCAAGCGTGACGACGTTGAGCGTGGTCAGGTTCTGGTCAAGCCAGGTTCGGTCAAGCCGCACACCAAGTTCACCGCAGAAGTCTACGTTCTGTCGAAGGAAGAAGGCGGTCGTCACACTCCGTTCTTCAAAGGCTACCGTCCTCAGTTCTACTTCCGTACCACTGACGTGACCGGTAACTGCGAACTGCCGGAAGGCGTTGAAATGGTAATGCCAGGTGACAACATTCAGATGACTGTTACCCTGATCAAGACCATCGCAATGGAAGACGGTCTGCGCTTCGCTATCCGTGAAGGCGGTCGTACCGTCGGCGCCGGCGTCGTGGCAAAAATTATCGAATAAGTAGTTGATTTACTTGATCAGGTCGGTATAATGGCCGGCCTGATACAGCGTTACAGGTCAGTAGCTCAATTGGCAGAGCGACGGTCTCCAAAACCGTAGGTTGGGGGTTCGATTCCCTCCTGACCTGCCATTCACCTCGGTGTGATTGGCTTTCTTCTTACAGGATCCTCCCCGATGACTCCCAAAACTGAAGCCCAAGAAACGCGTTTTGATCTGTTCAAGTGGCTGGCTGTAGTGGCTTTGGTTGTTGTTGGTGTCGTGGGTAATCAATATTACTCCGCCTCTCCAATCCTGTACCGCGTTCTCGCACTTCTCGCCCTGGCTGCTGTCGCTGGCTTCGTAGCTCTGCAGACTGCGAAGGGTAAGTCGTTCTTTGCGCTGGCGAAGGAAGCTCGTACTGAGATCCGTAAAGTCGTGTGGCCGACCCGCCAGGAAACCACCCAGACCACGCTGATTGTCGTGGCTGTCGTGCTGGTTATGGCACTGCTGCTGTGGGGTCTTGATTCCCTGCTCGGCTGGGCGGTCTCCCTGATCGTTGGCTAAAGGTGTCCCGTGGCTAAGCGTTGGTATGTTGTGCATGCTTACTCGGGTTACGAGAAGCATGTTATGCGCTCCCTGGTAGAGCGCGTCAAGCTGGCAGGCATGGAAGACGGTTTCGGCGAGATCCTGGTCCCGACCGAAGAAGTCGTTGAAATGCGTAACGGCCAGAAGCGCAAAAGTGAGCGCAAATTCTTCCCTGGCTATGTTCTGGTCCAGATGGAGATGAACGAAGGGACTTGGCACTTGGTCAAGGACACCCCTCGTGTGATGGGCTTTATTGGTGGTACCGCCGACAAGCCGGCGCCGATTACCGATAAAGAAGCCGAGGCCATCCTGCGTCGCGTTGCCGACGGTAGCGACAAGCCGAAGCCGAAGACGCTGTTCGAACCAGGTGAAGTGGTTCGAGTCATTGACGGTCCGTTCGCTGACTTCAATGGTAGTGTCGAAGAGGTTAACTACGAAAAGAGTCGCCTCCAGGTGGCGGTGCTCATTTTCGGTCGCTCTACTCCGGTAGAGCTCGAGTTCAGCCAGGTCGAAAAGGTCTAGGCGGACGAAGCATCCCATACCCCGCAGCCCTGTGTGCTGCGGGGTTTTGTCGTCACTGGGATAAAACGCAAGTCATCCGGGGAGCCTTCAGGCGTTTGTACCCGATATTGGAGTAGCTCATGGCTAAGAAGATTCAGGCTTACATCAAGCTGCAAGTTAAGGCCGGCCAGGCCAACCCAAGCCCACCCGTTGGTCCAGCACTGGGCCAACACGGTGTGAACATCATGGAATTCTGCAAGGCCTTCAACGCCCGTACTCAGGGTCAAGAAGCCGGCCTGCCGACTCCTGTGATCATCACTGTTTACAGTGACCGTAGCTTCACTTTCGAAACCAAGAGCACCCCTGCCTCGGTTCTGCTGAAGAAAGCTGCTGGCCTGACCAGTGGTTCGGCTCGCCCGAACACCGTCAAAGTCGGTACCGTGACCCGTGCTCAGCTGGAAGATATCGCCAAGGCTAAACAGGCTGATCTGACTGCTGCTGACCTGGACGCTGCTGTACGCACCATCGCTGGCTCTGCCCGCAGCATGGGCCTGAACGTGGAGGGTGTGTAATGGCTAAGCTGACCAAGCGCCAAAAGGCTATTGCTTCGAAAATCGAAGCTGGCAAAGTTTACAACTTCGAAGACGCAGCTGCGCTGCTGGCCGAACTGTCCACTGTGAAGTTCAGCGAATCCTTCGACGTTGCCGTCAACCTCGGCGTTGACCCGCGTAAATCCGACCAGGTCGTTCGTAGCGCTACCGTGCTGCCACACGGCACTGGCAAGACCGTACGCGTTGCTGTCTTCACCCAGGGTCCAGCTGCTGAGGCCGCTCTGGCTGCCGGCGCTGACCGTGTAGGTATGGACGATCTGGCTGCCGAAATGAAAGGCGGCGACCTGAACTATGACGTCGTCATCGCATCGCCTGATGCCATGCGCGTTGTAGGCCAGCTGGGTCAGGTTCTGGGTCCTCGCGGCCTGATGCCTAACCCGAAAGTCGGTACCGTTACCCCAGACGTCGCCACGGCTGTCAAGAACGCCAAGGCTGGTCAGGTTCGCTATCGTACCGACAAAAACGGTATCATCCACACCTCCGTAGGCAAAGTCGGCTTCGAAGCTGGCAAGCTGAAGGAAAACGTTGAAGCCCTGATCGCTGATCTGAAGCGTATCAAGCCGGCTTCCTCGAAAGGTATCTATGTCAAGCGCGTTACCCTGAGCACCACCATGGGCCCAGGTCTGGTCATCGATCAGAGCTCGCTGAGCGCGTAAGACCGCGGCGGCGCGACTTGTCGCGCCCTTCGCAAAAATTGGGGTCCCTGCCTGGCGGGGGCTATCCAAGACCGTAGGCGGCGCAAGCCTTAAACCACAAGCCTACGCAGATGGTGCTCCCGATTCGTTACCGAATCAGACACCAAAACGACATCCGGCCTCGGCCAGATGAAACGGTAAAAACCAGGAGTAAACCCGTGGCAATTAAACTCGAAGACAAGAAGGCCATCGTCGCTGAAGTCAACGAGGCTGCCAAAGTCGCTCTGTCCGCTGTCGTGGCTGATGCCCGTGGTGTGACTGTAGGCGCAATGACCGGACTCCGTAAAGAGGCTCGTGAAGCTGGCGTTTACGTACGTGTCGTACGTAACACCCTGCTCAAGCGCGCCGTTGCTGACACTGAATTCAGTGTCCTCAACGACGTGTTCACTGGCCCGACCCTGATCGCTTTCTCCAACGAACACCCGGGCGCTGCTGCTCGTCTGTTCAAAGAGTTCGCCAAGGGTCAGGACAAGTTCGAGATCAAGGCAGCTGCGTTTGACGGCAATTTCATTGCCGCCAACCAGATCGATGTACTGGCTACCTTGCCGACCCGTGACGAAGCTATCGCACGTCTGATGAGCGTTATTCAAGGCGCTACCAGCAAGCTGGCTCGTACTCTGGCGGCCGTTCGCGACCAGAAAGAAGCTGCTGCTGCCTAAGGCCGCGTAACCTCTTTCAAAATCATATGTTTAATTTGATGGCTGCGTAGGCTGTCACCCCAATACAGGATTTAAGTCATGTCCCTGACTAACGAGCAAATCATCGAAGCAATCGGCCAGAAAACCGTTCTGGAAGTTGTTGAGCTGATCAAAGCAATGGAAGAAACCTTCGGCGTTACCGCTGCTGTTGCCGCTGCTGGCCCAGCTGCTGCTGCTGCCGTTGTTGAAGAGCAGACCGAGTTCAACGTTGTTCTGGTTGAAGCTGGCGAGAAGAAAGTGAACGTGATTAAAGCCGTTCGCGAACTGACCGGTCTGGGCCTGAAAGAAGCCAAAGAGAAAGTCGACGGCGCTCCTCAGGTTGTAGCTGAAGGCGTTTCGAAAGAAGCCGCTGAAGACGCTAAGAAGAAGCTGGAAGAAGCAGGCGCTAAAGTCGAGCTGAAGTAATCTCGACCTTGCGACGCCAGCCGGCGCGTTGAGCGAAGGCTGATGGCTGGTGGCTTATGCCACCGGCCTTTTTCCGTTATTGGTGGCCGATCAGGTCGGCCCCGATAACAAGCTGCAAGACACCCATGTGGGTGCGCAAACCAAGGGGTTTGCACGATTTTCTGGCTGCTCCCGCCGGGAGAAGCCAAACAAGCAGGTGACCAAGCTGGGGAACGCTGATGGCTTACTCATACACTGAGAAAAAACGTATCCGCAAGGACTTTAGCAAGTTGCCGGACGTCATGGATGTGCCTTACCTCCTGGCCATCCAGCTGGATTCGTATCGCGAATTCCTGCAAGCGGGAGCATCCAAGGATCAGTTCCGCGACGTCGGCCTGCACGCGGCCTTCAAATCGGTATTCCCGATCATCAGCTACTCCGGCAATGCTGCCCTGGAGTACGTAGGCTATCGCCTGGGCGAACCCGCCTTCGATGTGAAGGAATGTGTCCTGCGTGGCGTGACCTTCGCGGTCCCACTGCGGGTCAAGGTGCGCCTGATCATCTTCGACAAGGAATCGTCGAACAAAGCGATCAAGGACATCAAAGAGCAAGAAGTCTACATGGGTGAAATCCCCCTGATGACTGAGAACGGTACCTTCGTTATCAACGGTACCGAGCGTGTGATCGTTTCCCAGCTGCACCGTTCGCCTGGTGTGTTCTTCGACCACGACCGTGGCAAGACGCACAGCTCCGGCAAGCTGCTGTACTCCGCTCGCATCATCCCTTACCGCGGCTCCTGGCTGGACTTCGAGTTCGACCCGAAGGACTGCGTGTTCGTCCGTATCGACCGTCGCCGCAAACTGCCGGCCTCGGTACTGCTGCGCGCCCTGGGTTACAGCACCGAAGAGGTTCTGAACACCTTCTACACCACCAACGTGTTCCACATTTCCGGCGAGAAACTCAGCCTGGAACTGGTACCTCAGCGTCTGCGTGGTGAAGTGGCGGTCATGGATATCCATGACGAAACCGGCAAAGTCATCGTCGAGCAAGGCCGCCGTATTACCGCGCGCCACGTCAACCAGCTCGAGAAGGCCGGTGTCAACCAGCTGGACGTTCCAATGGAATACGTCCTGGGTCGTACCACCGCCAAGGCCATCGTGCATCCGGCTACCGGCGAGATCCTGGCTGAGTGCAACACCGAGCTGACCACCGAGCTGCTGATCAAGATCGCCAAGGCTCAGGTTGTCCGCATCGAGACCCTGTACACCAACGACATCGACTGCGGTCCGTTCATCTCGGATACCCTGAAGATCGACACCACCAGCAACCAACTGGAAGCGCTGGTCGAGATCTACCGCATGATGCGTCCAGGCGAGCCGCCAACCAAGGACGCCGCCGAGACCCTGTTCAACAACCTGTTCTTCAGCGCCGAGCGTTACGACCTGTCGGCCGTGGGCCGCATGAAGTTCAACCGTCGTATCGGTCGCACCGAGATCGAAGGTTCGGGCGTGCTGAGCAAGGAAGACATCGTCGAGGTTCTCAAGACCCTGGTCGATATCCGTAACGGCAAAGGCATCGTCGACGACATCGACCACCTCGGTAACCGTCGCGTACGTTGCGTCGGCGAGATGGCCGAGAACCAGTTCCGTGTTGGCCTGGTGCGTGTTGAGCGCGCGGTCAAGGAACGTCTGTCGATGGCTGAAAGCGAAGGCCTGATGCCGCAGGACCTGATCAACGCCAAGCCGGTTGCGGCGGCGGTGAAAGAGTTCTTCGGTTCCAGCCAGCTCTCGCAGTTCATGGACCAGAACAACCCGCTCTCCGAGATCACCCACAAGCGCCGTGTTTCTGCACTCGGCCCGGGCGGTCTGACCCGTGAGCGCGCAGGCTTCGAAGTCCGTGACGTACACCCGACCCACTATGGCCGCGTGTGCCCGATCGAGACCCCTGAAGGTCCGAACATCGGTCTGATCAACTCCCTGGCAGCCTATGCCCGCACCAACCAGTACGGCTTCCTGGAAAGCCCGTACCGCGTGGTGAAGGAAGGCGTGGTCAGCGACGACATCGTGTTCCTGTCGGCGATCGAAGAAGCTGATCACGTCATCGCTCAGGCTTCGGCCGCGATGAACGAGAAGAAGCAACTGATCGACGAGCTGGTAGCTGTTCGTCACCTGAACGAATTCACCGTCAAGGCGCCGGAAGACGTCACCCTGATGGACGTTTCGCCGAAGCAGGTTGTTTCCGTTGCCGCCTCGCTGATTCCGTTCCTCGAGCACGACGACGCCAACCGTGCACTCATGGGTTCGAACATGCAGCGTCAGGCTGTACCCACCCTGCGCGCTGACAAGCCGCTGGTCGGTACTGGCATGGAGCGCAACGTTGCCCGTGACTCCGGTGTCTGCGTGGTTGCTCGCCGCGGTGGTGTGATCGACTCGGTCGACGCCAGCCGTATCGTCGTTCGCGTTGCTGACGACGAAGTCGAGACCGGTGAAGCAGGTGTAGATATCTACAACCTGACCAAGTACACCCGCTCCAACCAGAACACCTGCATCAACCAGCGTCCGCTGGTCAGCAAAGGTGATGTGGTCAAGCGTCACGACATCATGGCCGACGGCCCGTCCACCGACATGGGTGAACTGGCACTGGGCCAGAACATGCGCATCGCGTTCATGGCGTGGAACGGCTTCAACTTCGAAGACTCCATCTGCCTGTCCGAGCGTGTAGTTCAGGAAGATCGCTTCACCACCATCCACATCCAGGAACTGACCTGTGTGGCGCGTGACACGAAGCTTGGCCCAGAGGAAATCACTGCGGACATCCCGAACGTGGGTGAAGCCGCTCTGAACAAGCTGGACGAAGCCGGTATCGTGTACGTAGGTGCTGAAGTAGGCGCAGGCGACATCCTGGTCGGCAAGGTCACTCCGAAAGGCGAGACCCAGCTGACCCCGGAAGAAAAACTGCTGCGTGCGATCTTCGGTGAGAAGGCCAGCGACGTTAAGGACACCTCCCTGCGCGTGCCAACCGGCACCAAGGGTACCGTCATCGACGTGCAGGTCTTCACTCGTGATGGCGTCGAGCGCGACAGCCGCGCCCTGGCCATCGAGAAGATGCAGCTGGACGAGATCCGCAAGGACCTCAACGAAGAGTTCCGCATCGTCGAAGGTGCAACCTTCGAGCGTCTGCGTTCTGCCCTGAACGGCCAGGTGGTCGACGGTGGCGCGGGCCTGAAGAAAGGCACCGTGATCTCCGACGAAGTACTGGACGGTCTGGAGCACGGCCAGTGGTTCAAACTGCGCATGGCTGAAGATGCACTGAACGAGCAGCTGGAAAAGGCTCAGCAGTACATCGTCGATCGCCGTCGCCTGCTGGACGACAAGTTCGAAGACAAGAAGCGCAAGCTGCAGCAGGGCGATGACCTGGCACCGGGCGTACTGAAGATCGTCAAGGTCTACCTGGCAATCCGCCGTCGCATCCAGCCGGGTGACAAGATGGCCGGTCGTCACGGTAACAAGGGTGTCGTCTCGGTGATCATGCCGGTCGAAGACATGCCGCACGACGCCAACGGTACTCCGGTCGACGTCGTACTGAACCCGCTGGGCGTACCTTCGCGTATGAACGTCGGTCAGATCCTTGAAACCCACCTGGGCCTCGCTGCCAAGGGCCTGGGCGAGAAGATCGACCGGATGATCGAAGAGCAGCGTAAAGCCGCTGAACTGCGCGGTTTCCTGACCGAGATCTACAACGAGATCGGCGGTCGTCAGGAAAGCCTGGACGAGTTCACCGATGCAGAGATCCTCGCTCTGGCGCACAACCTGAAGAAGGGCGTGCCAATGGCTACCCCGGTATTCGACGGTGCCAAGGAAAGCGAGATCAAGGCCATGCTGAAGCTGGCTGACCTGCCGGAAAGCGGCCAGATGGTGCTGTTCGACGGCCGTACCGGCAACAAGTTCGAGCGTCCTGTGACCGTTGGTTACATGTACATGCTCAAGCTGAACCACTTGGTGGACGACAAGATGCACGCGCGTTCCACTGGTTCCTACAGCCTGGTTACCCAGCAGCCGCTGGGTGGTAAGGCGCAGTTCGGTGGTCAGCGTTTCGGGGAGATGGAAGTGTGGGCGCTGGAAGCATACGGCGCGGCATACACCCTGCAAGAAATGCTCACAGTGAAGTCGGACGACGTGAACGGCCGTACCAAGATGTACAAAAACATCGTGGATGGCGATCACCGTATGGAGCCGGGCATGCCCGAGTCCTTCAACGTGTTGATCAAAGAGATCCGTTCGCTCGGTATCGATATCGATCTGGAAACCGAATAACACGTGACGCGAAGGGGGGCGGGGCTGGTATAGCCCGCTTCCTGCTCCGCCAGGAGGAAAGGCCTTGAAAGACCTACTGAATTTGCTGAAAAACCAGGGTCAAGTCGAAGAGTTCGACGCCATCCGCATCGGTCTGGCGTCGCCTGAAATGATCCGTTCGTGGTCGTTCGGTGAAGTTAAGAAGCCGGAAACCATCAACTACCGTACGTTCAAGCCTGAGCGTGACGGCCTGTTCTGCGCCAAGATCTTTGGCCCAGTCAAGGACTACGAGTGCCTGTGCGGCAAGTACAAGCGCCTCAAGCACCGCGGCGTGATCTGCGAGAAGTGCGGCGTTGAAGTTGCCCTGGCCAAGGTTCGTCGTGAGCGCATGGCGCACATCGAACTGGCCTCGCCGGTTGCCCACATCTGGTTCCTGAAGTCGCTGCCGTCCCGTATCGGCCTGCTGATGGACATGACCCTGCGTGATATCGAGCGCGTGCTCTACTTCGAGAGCTACGTCGTTATCGACCCGGGCATGACCACCCTCGAAAAGGGTCAGTTGCTGAACGACGAGCAGTACTTCGAAGCGCTGGAAGAGTTCGGTGATGACTTCGACGCCCGCATGGGTGCCGAGGCTGTTCGCGAGCTGCTGCACGCCATCGACCTGGAGCACGAGATCGGCCGCCTGCGCGAAGAAATTCCGCAGACCAACTCGGAAACCAAGATCAAGAAGCTGTCCAAGCGCCTGAAGCTGATGGAAGCTTTCCAGGGCTCGGGCAACCTGCCTGAGTGGATGGTCCTGACCGTCCTGCCAGTACTGCCGCCGGACCTGCGTCCGCTGGTACCGCTGGATGGCGGCCGCTTCGCGACCTCCGACCTGAACGACCTGTATCGTCGGGTGATCAACCGTAACAACCGTCTGAAGCGCCTGCTCGATCTGTCCGCGCCGGACATCATCGTGCGCAACGAAAAGCGCATGCTGCAGGAAGCGGTCGACGCCCTGCTGGACAACGGCCGTCGCGGTCGCGCCATCACTGGCTCGAACAAGCGTCCGCTGAAGTCCCTGGCCGACATGATCAAAGGTAAGCAAGGTCGCTTCCGTCAGAACTTGCTCGGTAAGCGTGTTGACTACTCCGGTCGTTCGGTAATTACCGTAGGCCCGACCCTGCGTCTGCACCAGTGCGGTCTGCCGAAGAAGATGGCCCTCGAGCTGTTCAAGCCGTTCATTTTCGGCAAGCTGGAAATGCGTGGTCTGGCGACCACCATCAAAGCTGCCAAGAAGATGGTCGAGCGCGAGCTGCCAGAGGTGTGGGACGTTCTCGCCGAAGTGATTCGCGAACACCCCGTACTGCTCAACCGTGCACCGACCCTTCACCGTCTGGGTATCCAGGCGTTCGAGCCTGTGCTCATCGAAGGTAAGGCCATCCAGCTGCACCCGCTGGTCTGTGCCGCGTACAACGCCGACTTCGACGGTGACCAGATGGCCGTTCACGTGCCGCTGACCCTGGAAGCTCAGCTGGAAGCGCGCGCGCTGATGATGTCGACCAACAACATTCTGTCGCCAGCCAACGGTGAGCCAATCATCGTTCCGTCGCAGGACGTTGTACTGGGTCTGTACTACATGACCCGTGAAGCCATCAACGCCAAGGGCGAAGGTCGCGTATTCGCCGACCTGCAGGAAGTCGACCGCGTATTCCGCGCCGGCGAAGCTGCCCTGCACGCGAAAATCAAGGTCCGTATCAACGAGACCGTGAACGACCGTGATGGCACCAGCACCAAGAACACCCGTATCGTCGACACCACTGTCGGCCGTGCGCTGCTGTTCCAGGTTGTACCGGCAGGCCTGCCGTACGATGTCGTCAACCAGCCGATGAAGAAAAAGGCGATCTCCAAGCTGATCAACCAGTGCTACCGCGTGGTTGGTCTGAAAGAGACCGTTATCTTCGCCGACCAGCTGATGTACACCGGTTTCGCTTACTCCACCATCTCTGGCGTGTCCATTGGTGTGAACGACTTTGTCATCCCGGATGAGAAAGCGCGCATCATCAACAGCGCTACCGATGAAGTGAAGGAAATCGAGAGCCAGTACGCCTCCGGCCTGGTAACCCAGGGCGAGAAGTACAACAAGGTCATCGACTTGTGGTCGAAGGCGAACGACGAAGTGTCCAAGGCGATGATGGCCAACCTCTCGAAAGAGAAGGTCATCGACCGCGAAGGCAAAGAAGTCGAGCAAGAGTCCTTCAACTCGATGTACATGATGGCTGACTCCGGTGCGCGGGGTTCCGCAGCCCAGATCCGTCAGCTGGCAGGTATGCGTGGCCTGATGGCCAAGCCGGACGGCTCGATCATCGAGACGCCGATCACCGCGAACTTCCGTGAAGGTCTGAGCGTACTTCAGTACTTCATCTCGACTCACGGTGCTCGTAAGGGTCTGGCGGATACCGCCTTGAAGACCGCTAACTCCGGTTACCTGACCCGTCGTCTGGTAGACGTCGCCCAAGACTTGGTTGTGACCGAGATCGACTGCGGCACCGACCAGGGCCTGCTGATGACGCCGCACATTGAAGGCGGTGACGTTGTAGAGCCGCTGGGTGAGCGTGTACTGGGCCGTGTCATCGCCCGTGACGTGTTCAAACCAGGCACCGAGGACGTCATCGTTCCGGCCGGTACTCTGGTAGACGAGCAGTGGGTTGAGTTCATCGAGCTGAACAGCATCGACGAAGTGATTGTGCGTTCGCCGATCAACTGCGAAACCCGCTTCGGTATCTGCGCTAAGTGCTACGGTCGTGACCTGGCACGCGGTCACCAGGTGAACATCGGTGAAGCTGTCGGCGTAATCGCTGCACAGTCGATCGGTGAGCCGGGTACCCAGCTGACCATGCGTACGTTCCACATCGGTGGTGCTGCAAGCCGTACTTCGGCTGCCGACAGCGTCCAGGTGAAGAACGGCGGTATGGTCCGTCTGCACAACCTGAAGCAGGTCGAGCGTGCTGACGGCAACCTGGTTGCTGTATCGCGTTCGGGCGAGCTGGCCATTGCCGACGAGTTCGGTCGTGAGCGTGAGCGTTACAAGCTGCCTTACGGTGCCGTGATTTCGGTCAAGGAAGGTGACAAGGTCGAAGCTGGCGCCATCGTCGCCAAGTGGGACCCGCACACCCACCCGATCGTTACCGAACTGAAAGGTACCGTGACCTTCGTGGGCATGGAAGAAAACATCACGATCAAGCGCCAGACCGACGAGCTGACCGGTCTGACCAACATCGAAGTTCTGGACGTCAAGGATCGCCCTGCCGCTGGCAAGGAAATCCGTCCGGCAATCAAGATGGTCGACGCCAACGGCAAGGACCTGTACCTGCCAGGTACCGACGTACCGGCTCAGTACTTCCTGCCGGCAAACGCCCTGGTTGGTGTTGCTGACGGTGCACAGATCGGTGTTGGTGACGTTATCGCGCGTATCCCGCAAGAAACGTCCAAGACCCGTGACATCACCGGTGGTCTGCCACGCGTTGCCGACCTGTTCGAAGCGCGCCGTCCGAAAGAAGCCTCGATTCTGGCTGAAGTCAGCGGCACCATCGCATTCGGTAAGGAAACCAAGGGCAAGCGTCGCCTGGTCATTACTCCGACCGACGGTAGCGATCCGTACGAAGAGCTGATTCCGAAGTGGCGCCACCTGAACGTCTTCGAAGGCGAACAGGTAAACCGCGGCGAAGTTATCTCCGACGGCCCGAGCGATCCGCATGACATCCTGCGTCTGCTGGGTGTGAGCGCGCTGGCGAAGTACATCGTCAACGAGATCCAGGACGTTTACCGTCTGCAAGGCGTTAAGATCAACGACAAGCACATCGAGACCATCCTGCGTCAGATGCTGCGCAAGGTTGAGATCTCCGAGTCGGGCGACTCCAGCTTCATCAAGGGCGACCAGATGGAACTGACTCACGTACTGGTCGAGAACGAGCGTCTCGCCGGCGAAGACAAGTTCATCTCGAAGTTCACCCGTGTGCTGCTGGGTATCACCAAGGCCTCGCTGTCGACCGAGTCGTTCATCTCCGCGGCTTCCTTCCAGGAAACCACCCGCGTACTGACCGAAGCGGCCGTAACCGGCAAGCGCGATTACCTGCGCGGCCTGAAAGAAAACGTCGTCGTGGGTCGTCTGATCCCGGCGGGTACCGGTCTGGCCTACCACAGCGAGCGCAAGCGTCGCCGTGATGCCGACAAACCGCTGCGTGTAAGCGCCAGTGAGGTGGAAGCCGCACTGACCGAAGCGCTGAATTCCAGCGGTAACTAAGTACAGGGCAGGGCCCCGGCAAGCCCCGAACGGCCATCGATGACATGAATTGTTGCCGATGACCGGGCGGGGAGGGCCGGGGCCTCGTCTTGACTGGGTGCAAGATCCTCCGTAGACTTTTGTACCCTTAAATTTGGTGAGGCTCCGTCTCGCCAATTTTTGGCTTTCTTGCAAGACAATAGAGTCGCAAGACAATCAGTGGAGCTAGTAGATGGCAACTATCAACCAGCTGGTACGTCAGCCGCGTAAGCGTTCGGTCGAGAAGTCCGACGTTCCTGCGCTGCAGAACTGCCCGCAACGTCGTGGCGTGTGCACCCGCGTGTACACCACCACGCCGAAAAAACCTAACTCGGCACTGCGTAAAGTATGCCGTGTGCGTCTGACCAACGGTTTCGAGGTTTCCTCGTACATCGGCGGTGAAGGCCACAACCTGCAAGAGCACAGCGTCGTCCTGATCCGTGGCGGCCGTGTAAAAGACTTGCCAGGTGTTCGTTACCACACCGTTCGCGGCTCTCTGGATACTTCGGGCGTCAAAGGCCGTAACCAGGGTCGTTCGAAGTACGGTACCAAGCGTCCGAAGTAATCGGCCGTTTGCACACATCCATTTTTTTGAGTCGATAAGAGTAAGGTCGGGCAGGGGTCGAAGACCCACGTCCCGGGCTAACCTGAAGACCGTTTGAGGGCTTATCATGCCAAGACGTCGTGTAGCAGCAAAACGTGAGATTCTGGACGATCCTAAATACGGATCCCAAATCCTCGCCAAGTTCATGAACCACGTGATGGAAAGCGGCAAGAAGGCTGTAGCCGAGCGCATCGTTTACGGTGCCCTGGATACCGTCAAAGCACGCAAGAACAGCGACCCCCTGGAAATCTTCGAGAAAGCTCTCGACGCCATCGCTCCGCTGGTCGAAGTAAAGTCCCGCCGTGTCGGCGGTGCCACTTACCAGGTCCCGGTTGAAGTTCGTCCATCCCGTCGTAATGCTCTGGCAATGCGCTGGCTCGTAGACTACGCCCGCAAGCGCGGCGAGAAGTCGATGGCTCTGCGCCTGGCTGGCGAACTGCTGGATGCTGCCGAAGGCAAGGGTGCTGCAGTCAAGAAGCGTGAAGACGTTCACCGTATGGCTGAAGCCAACAAAGCGTTCTCGCACTACCGCTTCTAATTCAAGCATCAATCATTTTGCGAGGGCTTTATGGCTCGTACTACAGCTATTAACCGCTACCGTAACATTGGTATCTGTGCCCACGTTGACGCGGGCAAGACCACCACTACCGAGCGGATCCTGTTCTACACAGGTCTGAGCCACAAGATGGGCGAGGTGCATGACGGCGCCGCGACCACCGACTGGATGGTGCAGGAGCAGGAGCGGGGTATCACCATTACCTCCGCTGCCGTTACCACCTTCTGGAAAGGTTCTGTTGGTCAGTATGACAACTACCGTGTAAACGTCATCGATACCCCCGGCCACGTTGACTTCACCATTGAAGTAGAGCGTTCGCTGCGTGTACTCGACGGCGCGGTCGTTGTGTTCTGCGGTACCTCCGGCGTTGAGCCTCAGTCCGAAACCGTATGGCGTCAAGCCAACAAGTACGGCGTTCCACGTGTTGTCTACGTGAACAAGATGGACCGTGCCGGTGCAAACTTCCTGCGCGTCGTAGGTCAGATCAAGAACCGTCTGGGTCACACCCCGGTTCCGGTTCAGCTGGCCATCGGTTCGGAAGATAACTTCCAGGGTCAGGTTGACCTGATCAAGATGAAGGCTATCTACTGGAACGACGACGACAAAGGCACCACCTATCGCGAGGAAGAAATTCCTGCCGATATGCTGGAGCTGGCTCAAGAGTGGCGCTCCAACATGGTTGAAGCGGCTGCCGAGTCCAGCGAAGAGCTGATGAACAAGTACCTGGAAGGCGAAGAGCTGACCGTCGAAGAGATCAAAGCCGGTCTGCGTGCTCGCACCCTGGCCAGCGAAATCGTACCGGCCGTCTGCGGTTCGTCGTTCAAGAACAAGGGTGTTCCCCTGGTTCTCGACGCCGTCATCGACTACCTGCCTGCTCCGACCGAGATTCCTGCAATCCAGGGTATCAACCCGGATGACAAGGATCTGGACAAAGAAGATCCGGCTGTTCGTAAAGACGAGCGTCACGCTGACGACAACGAGCCGTTCTCGGCTCTGGCGTTCAAGATTGCGACCGACCCGTTCGTGGGTACTCTGACCTTCGTTCGCGTCTACTCGGGCGTTCTGACCTCTGGTGACTCGGTCATCAACTCGGTCAAAGGCAAGAAAGAGCGCGTTGGTCGTATGGTGCAGATGCACGCCAACCAGCGTGAAGAGATCAAGGAAGTGCGCGCTGGCGACATCGCTGCACTGATCGGCATGAAAGACGTGACCACGGGCGAAACCCTGTGCAACGCCGACAAGCCAATCATCCTTGAGCGTATGGACTTCCCTGAGCCGGTAATTTCGCTCTCCGTCGAGCCGAAAACCAAGGCTGACCAGGAGAAGATGGGTATCGCTCTGGGCAAGCTGGCCCAGGAAGACCCGTCGTTCCGCGTCAAGACCGACGAAGAGACTGGCCAGACCATCATCTCGGGCATGGGTGAGCTGCACCTGGACATCCTCGTTGACCGCATGAAGCGCGAGTTCAACGTCGAAGCCAACATCGGTAAGCCTCAGGTTTCGTACCGCGAGAAGATCACCAAGTCCAACGTCGAGATCGAAGGCAAGTTCGTTCGTCAGTCGGGTGGTCGTGGTCAGTTCGGTCACTGCTGGATCCGCTTCTCGGAGCCAGATCAGGACGAGAAAGGCAACATCACCGAAGGTCTGGTGTTCTCCAACGAAGTCGTTGGTGGCGTGATTCCTAAGGAATTCATCGCACCGATCCAGAAGGGTATCGAAGAGCAGATGAAGAACGGCGTTGTTGCCGGCTATCCTCTGATCGGCCTGAAGGCCGCGGTATTCGACGGTTCGTACCACGACGTCGACTCCAACGAAATGGCGTTCAAAATCGCTGCTTCGATGGCAACCAAGCAACTGGCCCAGAAGGGCGGTGGCGTGGTCCTCGAGCCGATCATGAAGGTCGAAGTTGTAACCCCGGAAGACTACCTGGGTGACGTGATGGGTGACCTGAACCGTCGTCGTGGTCTGGTCCAGGGTATGGATGAGTCGGTCTCCGGCCGCGTCGTCCGTGCTGAAGTACCGCTCGGAGAGATGTTCGGTTATGCGACCGACGTTCGTTCCATGTCTCAGGGTCGCGCAAGCTACTCCATGGAATTCTCCAAATACGCCGAAGCTCCGTCGAACATCGTCGAAGCACTCGTTAAAAAACAAGGCTAATCCCCTTTAGGCAAGAGGTTCACTGTCGTGGCTAAAGAAAAATTTGATCGTTCCCTTCCCCACGTTAACGTCGGCACTATCGGCCACGTTGACCACGGTAAGACCACTCTGACCGCAGCTCTGACTCGCGTTTGCTCCGAAGTTTTCGGTTCGGCAATCGTTGAGTTCGACAAGATCGACTCGGCTCCGGAAGAAAAAGCGCGCGGTATCACCATCAACACCGCTCACGTTGAGTACAACTCGACCATTCGTCACTACGCTCACGTTGACTGCCCAGGTCACGCTGACTACGTGAAGAACATGATCACCGGTGCTGCCCAGATGGACGGCGCGATCCTGGTTTGCTCGGCCGCCGATGGTCCGATGCCACAAACCCGTGAGCACATCCTGCTGTCCCGTCAGGTTGGCGTTCCGTACATCGTGGTCTTCCTGAACAAGGCTGACCTGGTAGACGACGCTGAGCTGCTGGAACTGGTCGAGATGGAAGTTCGCGACCTGCTGTCCACCTATGACTTCCCAGGCGACGACACTCCGATCATCATCGGTTCCGCTCGTATGGCCCTGGAAGGCAAAGACGACAACGAAATGGGCACTACCGCTGTCAAGAAGCTGGTAGAGACTCTGGACAGCTACATTCCTGAGCCAGTTCGTGCCATCGACCAGCCGTTCCTGATGCCGATCGAAGACGTGTTCTCGATTTCGGGTCGTGGTACCGTTGTTACCGGCCGTATCGAGCGTGGTATCGTCCGCGTTCAGGACGCCCTGGAAATCGTTGGTCTGCGTGACACCACCACCACCACCTGCACCGGTGTTGAGATGTTCCGCAAGCTGCTGGACGAAGGCCGTGCTGGCGAGAACTGCGGCGTTCTGCTGCGTGGTACCAAGCGTGACGACGTTGAGCGTGGCCAGGTTCTGGTCAAGCCAGGTTCGGTCAAGCCGCACACCAAGTTCACCGCAGAAGTCTACGTTCTGTCGAAGGAAGAAGGCGGCCGTCACACTCCGTTCTTCAAAGGCTACCGTCCTCAGTTCTACTTCCGTACCACTGACGTGACCGGTAACTGCGAACTGCCGGAAGGCGTTGAAATGGTAATGCCAGGTGACAACATTCAGATGACTGTTACCCTGATCAAGACCATCGCAATGGAAGACGGTCTGCGCTTCGCTATCCGTGAAGGCGGTCGTACCGTCGGCGCCGGCGTCGTAGCCAAAATCATCGAGTAATCACTCGACCGATTGAAAAAACCCCCGCTCAGCGGGGGTTTTTTTTATTGGGTTGACACTAAATTGGGGCGTCTATAGAATCACGCCTCCTTTTAGCGGGCGTAGTGCGTCCGTTGGGAACAGCCTGGAGTCTGAAATCCAATGCAAAATCAGCAAATCCGTATCAGGTTGAAGGCTTTCGACCATCGCCTGATCGACCAATCCACCCAGGAAATCGTGGAAACCGCGAAACGTACTGGTGCACAAGTGCGTGGTCCAATTCCACTGCCTACCCGCAAAGAGCGTTTCACCGTTCTGGTTTCCCCGCACGTCAACAAAGACGCGCGTGACCAGTACGAGATCCGCACTCATAAGCGTGTTCTGGACATCGTCCAGCCAACGGATAAAACCGTTGACGCGCTGATGAAGCTTGATCTGGCGGCAGGTGTGGAAGTGCAGATCAGCCTCGGCTAAGACTTCGGTCTTAACCGTGTAACGCTCTGAAATGGGCGGCCATAGCGGGTGAAAGCCCCGTACACTCATGAGGTTACAACATGACTATTGGTGTAGTCGGTCGCAAGTGCGGTATGACCCGCATTTTCACCGAAGAAGGTGTCTCCATTCCGGTCACGGTCATTGAGATCGAGCCGAATCGTGTCACCCAGTTCAAAACCGAAGAAACCGATGGCTACCGTGCAGTGCAAGTCACTGTCGGCGAGCGTCGTGCTTCGCGTGTGACTGCCGCTCAGGCAGGTCACTTCGCCAAGGCCAACGTTGCCGCTGGTCGCGGTGTCTGGGAGTTCCGCCTTGAAGAAGGCGAGTTCCAGGCTGGCGACTCGATCAAAGCTGAACTCTTCACTGCAGGCCAGCTGGTAGACGTTACTGGTCAGTCCAAAGGTAAAGGCTTCGCCGGTACCATCAAGCGCTGGAACTTCCGTGGCCAGGACAACACCCACGGTAACTCCGTGTCGCACCGTGTCCCAGGCTCCATCGGCCAGTGCCAGACTCCTGGTCGTGTGTTCAAGGGCAAGAAAATGTCCGGTCACATGGGCGCCGAGCGCGTGACTGTTCAGTCCCTGGAAGTAGTTCGCGTAGACGCTGAGCGCAACCTGCTGCTCGTCAAGGGTGCCGTTCCTGGCGCTACTGGCGGCGACGTGGTTGTACGTCCGGCTGTCAAGGCTCGCGGTTAAGGGGAAACTGACATGCAACTTAATGTAAATGACGCTCAGGCGATCGAAGTTTCCGAACTGACTTTCGGTGGCGAATTCAACGAGACGCTGGTACACCAAGCAGTCGTGGCCTACATGGCCGGCGGCCGTCAGGGCACCAAGCAGCAAAAGACCCGTTCCGACGTGGCTGGTGGCGGTAAGCGCCCATGGCGTCAGAAGGGTACTGGCCGTGCTCGTGCTGGTACCACTCGTGGTCCGATCTGGCGTGGCGGTGGTGTAACCTTCGCAGCTCGTCCTCAAGATCACTCGCAGAAGCTCAACAAGAAGATGTACCGCGCAGCCCTGCGCTCCATCCTCGCTGAGCTGGTGCGTAGCGACCGTCTGGTCGTGGTTCAGGACTTCGCTGTTGAAGCACCGAAAACCAAAGATCTGCTGAACAAGCTGAACGGCATGGGTCTGACCGACGTTCTGATCGTTTCGGACGCTGTTGATCAGAACCTGTACCTGGCTGCTCGTAACCTGCCGCACGTCGATGTACGTGACGTTCAAGGTTCCGACCCGGTCAGTCTGATCGCATACGAGAAAGTGTTGATCACTGTCTCGGCCGTGAAGAAATTCGAGGAGCTGCTGGGATGAACCAGGAACGCGTATTCAAAGTCCTCCTTGGCCCGCACGTTTCCGAGAAGGCTACCGTTCTGGCTGAGAAAAAAGGCCAGTTCGTATTCAAGGTTGCTACTGATGCAACCAAGCTGGAAATCAAGAAAGCTGTCGAAGGCCTGTTCAGCGTAAAAGTTGAAAACGTGTCGACCGTTAACGTTCTGGGTAAAACCAAGCGTACCGCACGTGGTCTGGGCAAGCGTAATGACTGGAAGAAGGCGATCGTCTCCCTTCAGCCAGGCCAAGATCTCGATTTCAGCAGCAGTGCTGAGTAAGGAAGGGGTGCATCATGGCAATCGTTAAATGCAAACCGACTTCCCCTGGCCGCCGTTTCGTGGTCAAGGTGGTCAACCAGGAGCTGCACAAAGGCGCTCCTCACGCACCGCTGCTCGAGAAGAAATCGAAGTCTGGTGGTCGTAACAACAATGGCCGCATTACCACTCGTCACGTTGGTGGTGGTCATAAGCAGCATTACCGTCTGGTCGACTTCCGTCGCAACGACAAAGATGGCATCCCAGCCACTGTCGAGCGTATCGAATACGATCCAAACCGTACTGCTCACATCGCCCTGCTGTGCTACGCAGACGGTGAGCGTCGCTACATCATCGCCCCTAAAGGCGTGAGCGCTGGCGACCAGCTGATCGCAGGTGCACTGGCCCCTATCAAGGCCGGTAACTCCCTGCAGCTGCGCAACATCCCAGTAGGTAGCACCATTCACGGCGTCGAACTGAAGCCGGGTAAAGGTGCTCAGATCGCTCGTTCCGCTGGTGCTTCGGCTCAGCTGATCGCTCGTGACGGCGTCTACGTGACTCTGCGTCTGCGCTCCGGTGAGATGCGTAAAGTACTGGCTGAGTGCCGTGCGACCCTGGGCGAAGTCTCGAACTCCGAGCACAGCCTGCGCTCGCTGGGTAAAGCTGGTGCCAAACGCTGGCGCGGCGTTCGCCCAACCGTTCGTGGTGTTGCCATGAACCCGGTTGACCACCCGCATGGTGGTGGTGAAGGTCGTACCTCCGGTGGTCGTCATCCGGTATCGCCATGGGGCTTCCCAACCAAGGGTGCTAAAACCCGCGGTAATAAGCGTACCGACAACATGATCGTCCGTCGTCGCAAGTAACTAGAGGGATACGACAGTGCCACGTTCTCTGAAAAAAGGTCCTTTTATCGATCTTCACCTGTTGAAGAAGGTCGAAGTGGCGGTGGAGAAGAACGATCGCAAACCAGTTAAAACCTGGTCGCGTCGCTCGATGATCCTGCCACAAATGGTCGGTCTGACCATCGCGGTTCACAACGGTCGCCAGCATGTCCCAGTTCTCGTGAACGAAGACATGGTCGGCCACAAACTGGGCGAGTTCGCCGGTACCCGCACCTATCGCGGGCACGTGGCTGACAAGAAAGCCAAGCGTTAAGGGGTAAGGAAATGGAAGTAGCCGCTAAGTTGTCGGGCGCTCGCATCTCCGCCCAGAAAGCCCGCTTGGTCGCCGACCAGATCCGCGGGAAGAAGGTGGGCGAAGCGCTCAACCTGTTGGCCTTCAGCAGCAAAAAAGCCGCTGAAATCATGAAGAAAGTCCTCGAGTCGGCCGTTGCCAACGCCGAACACAACGAAGGCGCAGACGTTGATGACCTGAAGGTCTCCACCGTCTTCGTCAACGAAGGGCGTTCGCTGAAGCGCATCATGCCACGTGCCAAAGGCCGTGCTGATCGCATCGTCAAGCGGTCTTGCCATATCACTGTCAAGGTTGCGGACAAGTAACGGAGTCGATCAGATGGGTCAGAAAGTACATCCCACTGGCATTCGCCTGGGAATCGTCAAGGAGCACACCTCCGTCTGGTACGCAGACGGTGCTACTTACGCAGATTACCTGTTGAAGGATCTGAAAACGCGTGAGTACCTCCAAGACAAACTAAAAAGCGCGTCCGTAAGCCGTATCGATATTCATCGTCCGGCTCAAACTGCACGCATCACCATCCACACCGCTCGTCCCGGTATCGTTATCGGTAAGAAAGGTGAAGATGTCGAGAAGCTGCGTCAGGACCTGACCAAGCAGATGGGTGTGCCTGTGCACATCAACATCGAAGAGATCCGCAAGCCGGAACTCGACGCCATGCTGGTTGCGCAGAGCGTAGCTCAGCAGCTGGAACGCCGCGTAATGTTCCGTCGCGCCATGAAGCGCGCCGTACAGAACGCCATGCGTATTGGTGCCAAGGGCATCAAGATCCAGGTGAGCGGTCGTCTCGGCGGTGCTGAGATTGCTCGTACCGAGTGGTATCGCGAAGGTCGTGTGCCCCTGCACACCCTGCGTGCCGATATCGACTACAACACCTACGAAGCTCACACCACTTATGGTGTGATCGGTGTGAAGGTTTGGATCTTCAAAGGCGAAGTTATTGGTGGTCGCCAAGAAGAACTGAAACCACAAGCACCAGCGCCTCGTAAAAAAGCTGCTAAGTAAGGGGTACGCCAAATGTTGCAACCAAAGCGTACAAAATTCCGCAAGCAGATGACTGGCCACAACCGTGGTCTGGCACTGCGCGGTAGCAAAGTCAGCTTCGGCGAATTCGCCCTGAAAGCTGTTGCTCGCGGTCGCCTCACCGCCCGCCAGATCGAGTCGGCGCGTCGTGCTCTGACTCGTCACGTAAAACGTGGCGGCAAGATCTGGATCCGTGTCTTCCCGGACAAGCCGATCTCCAAGAAACCTCTCGAGGTTCGTATGGGTAAAGGTAAGGGCTCCGTGGAATACTGGGTTGCCCAGATCCAGCCAGGCAAAGTCCTGTACGAGATCGAGGGTGTTTCTGAAGAGCTGGCGCGCGAAGCTTTCGCCCTGGCTGCTGCAAAGCTGCCTCTCGCCACCTCCTTTGTTAAGCGGACGGTGATGTGATGAAAGCGAATGAACTTCGTGAAAAATCTGCACAGCAACTGAATGAGCAACTGCTCGGCTTGCTGCGCGACCAGTTCAATCTGCGTATGCAGAAAGCAACTGGCCAGTTGGGGCAGTCGCACCTGCTCTCGCAAGTTAAGCGTGACATCGCTCGCGTGAAAACTGTGCTTAACCAGCAGGCAGGTAAGTGATCATGGCTGAAGCTGAAAAAACCGTCCGTACGCTGACTGGCCGTGTCGTCAGCGACAAAATGGACAAGACCATCACCGTTCTGATCGAGCGTCGCGTAAAGCACCCGATCTACGGTAAATACGTTAAGCGTTCGACTAAGCTGCACGCGCACGACGAATCCAACCAGTGCAAAATCGGCGACAAGGTTTCCATCCGTGAAACCCGTCCGCTGGCCAAGACCAAGTCCTGGGCACTGGTTGAAGTCCTCGAACGCGCTGTTGAAGTCTAAGGGCTAGGGGTCGGAGAAATTTTATGATTCAGACTCAATCCATGCTCGATGTGGCCGATAACAGCGGCGCTCGTCGCGTCATGTGCATCAAGGTGCTCGGCGGTTCGCACCGTCGTTACGCCGGCATCGGTGACATCATCAAAGTAACCGTCAAGGAAGCAATTCCGCGCGGTAAGGTCAAAAAAGGCCAGGTGATGACTGCTGTTGTCGTCCGTACCCGTCACGGTGTACGTCGCGCTGACGGTTCCATCATTCGTTTCGACGGCAACGCTGCTGTTCTGCTGAACACCAAGCAAGAGCCGATCGGCACTCGCATCTTCGGGCCAGTGACCCGTGAACTTCGTACTGAGAAGTTCATGAAGATCGTCTCGCTCGCCCCTGAAGTGCTGTAAGGAGATCCGACATGCAAAAGATTCGTCGTGACGACGAGATCATCGTGATCGCCGGCAAAGACAAAGGTAAGCGCGGTAAGGTGCTGAAGGTTCTCGCTGACGACCGTCTGGTCATCGGTGGTGTGAACCTGGTCAAGCGTCATACCAAGCCTAACCCGATGGCGGGCGTTCAGGGCGGTATCGTCGAAAAAGAAGCGCCTCTGCACGCTTCCAACGTTGCCATTTTCAACGGCGAAACCAACAAGGCTGACCGCGTTGGTTTCAAAGTAGAAGACGGTAAGAAAATTCGTGTCTTCAAGTCGACCCAAAAAGCGGTTGATGCTTGAACACTGCTAGGTAGAAGACCATGGCACGACTGAAAGAGATTTACCGGAACGAAATCGCTCCTAAGCTTAAGGAAGAACTTAAGCTGTCGAACGTGATGGAAGTTCCGCGCGTTACCAAGATCACCCTGAACATGGGTCTGGGCGAAGCGATCGGCGACAAGAAAGTCATCGAGCACGCTGTTGCTGACCTGGAAAAGATCACTGGTCAAAAGCCGGTTGTGACTTTCGCTCGTAAATCCATCGCGGGCTTCAAAGTCCGTGAAGGATGGCCGATCGGCGTCAAGGTGACCCTGCGTCGCGAAAAAATGTACGAGTTCCTGGACCGCCTGCTGGCGATCTCCCTGCCTCGGGTCCGCGACTTCCGCGGCCTGAATGCCAAGTCCTTCGATGGTCGTGGCAACTACAGCATGGGCGTGAAAGAGCAGATCATCTTCCCGGAAATCGATTACGACAAGATCGATGCTCTGCGCGGTTTGGACATCACCCTGACCACCACTGCTCGTTCGGATGACGAAGGCCGCGCTCTGCTGCGTGCATTCAAATTCCCGTTCCGCAACTGATTGGAGTAGGAAAATGGCCAAGAAGAGCATGAAAAACCGCGAGCTGAAGCGTCAGCTCACGGTCGCCAAGTTCGCCAAAAAGCGTGCTGAGCTGAAAGCGACCATCGTCAACGTGAACGCCTCTCCTGAAGAGCGTTTCGCTGCCGTTGTCGCTCTGCAGAAGCAGCCACGTGATGCCAGCGCTGCGCGTCTGCGCAACCGTTGCCGCCTGACCGGTCGTCCTCACGGTGTATACCGTAAGTTCGGCCTGGGCCGTAACATGCTGCGTCAAGCGGCAATGCGTGGCGACGTACCAGGTCTGGTCAAGGCCTCCTGGTAATCGCTGCCGGTGTGATCCCGGTGGAAGGGGAGCAATCTTCCGACCGCCGGTGACCTCGCCAACAAACAAGCCCCTATATGGGGCTTGTTTCGTTTCTACCTTGTGTCTAGAATGACCGGCTCACCCGAGCCTGGGTTTTTTACCCTGCCTGCTTTGGTGGTTGTGATAGCCGCAAGGCTAATAATTCTTGTATCAGGAGCATCTAGCCCATGAGTATGCAGGACCCGTTAGCGGACATGCTAACTCGCATCCGTAATGCCCAGATGGCTGAAAAGTCCGTCGTAAGCATGCCTTCCTCCACGCTGAAGGTCGCGGTTGCCAAAGTTCTGAAAGACGAAGGTTACATCGCTGGCTACCAGGTTACTGGTGAAGCCAAGCCGTCCCTGTCGATCGAACTCAAGTACTTCGAAGGCCGTCCGGTCATCGAGGAACTGAAGCGTTCCAGCCGTCCTGGCCTGCGCCAGTACAAGTCCGTCACAGACCTGCCGAAAGTTCGTGGCGGCCTGGGCGTGTCTATCGTCTCCACCAACAAAGGTGTGATGACTGACCGCGCTGCGCGCGCTGCCGGTGTCGGCGGCGAAGTTCTGTGCACAGTGTTCTAAGGGGAGATAGGCATGTCTCGCGTCGCTAAGAACCCCGTTAAGCTGCCAGCTGGTGTCGAAGTCAAATTCGCCGGCCAACAGCTTTCGGTGAAGGGTGCCAAAGGCACTCTCGAACTGAACGTTCACTCGTCTGTTGAAGTTACCGAAGAGTCCGGCGAACTGCGTTTCGTCGCCCGCAACGGTGATCAGCAAGCTCGCGCCATGGCCGGTACTACCCGTGCTCTGGTCAACAACATGGTCCAAGGCGTAAGCCAAGGCTTCGAGCGCAAGCTCCAGCTGGTCGGTGTTGGTTACAAGGCACAGGCCAAAGGCACCGTCCTGAACCTGGCTCTGGGCTTCTCGCATCCAGTGGACTACGAACTGCCAGCCGGCATCACTGCTGAAACTCCCAGCCAAACCGACATCCTGATCAAGGGTATCGACAAGCAGCTGGTAGGTCAGGTGGCCGCTGAAATCCGCGACTTCCGTCCGCCAGAGCCTTACAAAGGTAAAGGTGTGCGTTACGCGGACGAAGTAGTCCGTCGTAAAGAAGCCAAGAAGAAGTAGGGCCTAGCAAATGACCGACAAAAAAGTTACTCGACTGCGTCGCGCTCGCAAAGCACGTCTCAAGATGCACGAACTCGAAGTCGTGCGCCTGTGCGTGTTCCGCTCCTCGCAGCACATCTACGCCCAGGTCATTTCGGCCGACGGCAGCAAGGTTCTGGCAAGCGCCTCGACCTTGGACAAAGACCTGCGTCATGGCGCCACCGGCAACATCGACGCGGCCACTAAGGTTGGCAAGCTGGTAGCTGAGCGTGCGAAAGCCGCCGGTGTATCTCAAGTTGCCTTTGACCGTTCCGGCTTCAAGTACCATGGCCGCGTCAAAGCGCTGGCTGATGCTGCTCGTGAAGGCGGGCTGGAGTTCTAAGTTATGGCAAATAACGATCAAAAGCGCGACGAAGGCTACATCGAGAAGCTGGTTCAAGTTAACCGCGTAGCTAAAACCGTTAAAGGCGGCCGTATCTTCACCTTCACCGCGTTGACCGTGGTTGGTGATGGTAAGGGTCGTGTCGGCTTCGGCCGTGGCAAATCGCGCGAAGTACCTGCTGCGATCCAGAAAGCCATGGAAGCTGCTCGTCGCAACATGATCCAGGTTGACCTGAAGGGCACCACCCTGCAGTACGCCACCAAGGCTGCCCACGGCGCCTCGAAGGTTTACATGCAGCCTGCCTCGGAAGGTACCGGTATCATCGCCGGCGGCGCTATGCGTGCTGTCCTGGAAGTTGCTGGTGTTCAGAACGTCCTGGCCAAGTGCTACGGTTCGACCAACCCAGTGAACGTGGTTTACGCCACCTTCAAGGGTCTGAAAGCCATGCAATCTCCTGAGTCCATTGCTGCCAAGCGCGGCAAGAGCGTTGAGGAGATCTTCTGATCATGGCAACCGTAAAAGTAACGCTGATCAAGAGCGTCTCGGGCCGTATTCCTAACCACAAACTGTGCGTTAAAGGTCTGGGTCTGCGTCGCATCGGTCACACTGTAGAAGTCCAGGATACTCCCGAGAATCGCGGGATGATCAACAAGGCTTACTACATGCTGCGCGTCGAGGGTTAATCGATGAAACTCAATGATCTGAGTCCAGCGCCGGGTTCCCGTCGCGAAAAGCATCGTCCGGGTCGTGGTATCGGTAGCGGTCTGGGTAAGACCGGCGGCCGTGGCCACAAAGGTCAGACTTCCCGTTCGGGTGGTTCGATCGCTCCGGGCTTCGAAGGCGGTCAACAGCCGCTGCACCGTCGCCTGCCGAAGTTCGGCTTCGTTTCCCTGAAGGCCATGGACCGCGCAGAAGTGCGTCTGTCCGAGCTGGCTAAAGTGGAAGGCGACGTGATCTCCGTGCAATCCCTGAAGGATGCCAACGTGATCAACCAGCACATTCAGCGTGTGAAAATCATGCTGTCTGGCGAAGTTACTCGCGCAGTCACCATCAAGGGCATCGCAGCCACCAAGGGTGCGCGTGCGGCTATCGAAGCAGCTGGCGGCAAATTCGAGGAATAAATGGCTAAGCAAGGTGCTCTCTCTTCGCTCGGTAAGGGCGGGATGTCGGAACTCTGGGCTCGTCTGCGCTTTCTGTTCATGGCGATCATCGTCTATCGGATAGGTGCGCATATCCCGGTTCCCGGCATCAATCCGGACCGTCTGGCGGATCTGTTTCGGCAGAATGAGGGGACCATTCTTAGCTTGTTCAACATGTTTTCCGGTGGCGCGCTCGAACGCATGAGCATCTTTGCACTGGGGATCATGCCGTACATCTCGGCATCGATCATCATGCAGCTGATGACAGCGGTCAGCCCGCAACTGGAGCAGTTGAAGAAGGAAGGTGAAGCTGGCCGTCGTAAGATCAGCCAGTACACCCGCTACGGCACCGTTATCCTGGCGCTGGTTCAAGCCATTGGCATGTCCATTGGCCTGGCCAACCAGGGCGTGGCGTTTTCTGCAGGCCTCGGCTTCCATGTCGTCGCCGTCTCCACCTTTGTGGCGGGCGCGATGTTCATGATGTGGCTGGGCGAGCAGATCACCGAGCGCGGTGTGGGCAACGGTATCTCGATGTTGATCTTCGCAGGTATCGTTGCCGGTCTTCCGAGAGCAATCGGGCAGTCTTTCGAGTCTGCGCGCACAGGCGATATCAACATTTTCGCCCTGGTCGCTATCGGTTTGCTGGCAGTAGCGATTATCGGTTTCGTGGTGTTCATTGAGCGTGGTCAGCGTCGTATCGCCGTTCACTACGCCAAGCGTCAGCAGGGCCGCAAGGTCTTCGCTGCGCAGACCAGCCACTTGCCGCTGAAAGTGAACATGGCGGGGGTTATCCCGGCCATTTTCGCGAGCAGCATTCTGCTGTTCCCGGCTTCGTTGGGTGCCTGGTTCGGTCAGTCCGAAGGTATGGGCTGGCTGCAGGACATCTCGCAGTCGATCGCTCCTGGTCAGCCGTTGAACATTCTGCTGTTTAGTGCAGGGATCATTTTCTTCTGCTTCTTCTACACAGCGTTGATGTTCAACCCGAAAGACGTAGCGGAAAACCTGAAGAAGTCCGGTGCCTTTATTCCGGGTATCCGTCCTGGTGAGCAGTCGGCGCGCTACATTGATGGCGTTCTGACCCGTTTGACCATGTTCGGTGCTCTATACATGATGGCCGTATGCCTTCTGCCCCAGTTCCTGGTGGTGGCAGCAAATGTGCCGTTCTACCTTGGCGGGACCTCGTTGCTGATTGTGGTAGTGGTTGTGATGGACTTCATGTCCCAAGTACAATCGCACCTCGTTTCGCACCAGTACGAATCCCTGATGAAGAAAGCCAACCTGAAAGGCTACGGTGGCAGCGGTCTGCTGCGCTGATACGCCCCTAAGGTTCGAGGAGTCGGTAATGAAAGTTCGTGCATCGGTGAAAAAGCTGTGCCGTAACTGCAAGATCATCCGTCGCGAAGGCGTCGTACGAGTGATCTGCAGCGCGGAACCGCGTCACAAACAGCGCCAAGGCTGAGTGTGATCTGCGTTTCAAACCCAGCAGCTAGTGTGCTGCTGGGTTGATTATTCGTTTCTACAGCGATATTATCTCGCGCCCTATTTCTTGGCTTCCGGGGCGTAGGTAGCTGTCAATTGGAGTCCCACTGAATGGCCCGTATTGCAGGCGTCAACATTCCAGATAACAAGCATACTGTTATCTCGCTGACCTACATCTATGGTGTCGGTCGCACAACTGCACAGAAGATCTGTGCAGACGCTGGCGTAAATCCAGCCGCAAAGATCAAGGATCTGAGCGACGAGCAAATCGAAACCCTGCGTGGCGAAGTTGCGAAGTTCACCACCGAAGGTGACCTGCGTCGTGACATCAACATGAAGATCAAGCGCTTGATGGACCTGGGTTGCTACCGCGGCCTGCGTCATCGTAAAGGTCTGCCGGTTCGCGGTCAGCGCACCAAGACCAACGCACGCACCCGTAAGGGCCCGCGTAAGCCGATCCGCAAGTAATCGCCCAGGAATATAGACATGGCAAAACCTGCTGCTCGTCCTCGTAAGAAAGTCAAAAAGACAGTGGTTGATGGCATCGCCCACATCCACGCTTCTTTCAACAACACCATCGTGACCATCACCGACCGTCAGGGCAATGCTTTGTCCTGGGCGACCTCCGGTGGTTCGGGTTTCCGTGGTTCGCGCAAATCCACCCCGTTCGCAGCACAGATCGCTGCTGAGCGTGCTGGTCAAGCTGCGCTGGAATACGGTCTGAAAAACCTCGACGTTAACGTCAAGGGTCCAGGTCCAGGTCGTGAGTCCGCCGTTCGTGCATTGAACAGCTGCGGGTACAAGATCGCCAGCATCACCGACGTGACGCCAATCCCGCATAACGGGTGCCGTCCGCCGAAGAAGCGCCGCGTGTAATCAGGAGACAGAAGAATGGCACGTTACATTGGTCCAAAATGCAAACTGTCTCGTCGTGAAGGCACTGACCTGTTCCTGAAGAGCGGCGTTCGCGCTCTGGAATCGAAGTGCAACATCGAAGCAGCCCCAGGTATCCACGGCCAGCGCCGTGGCCGTCAGTCCGACTACGGTACCCAGCTGCGCGAGAAACAAAAAGTCCGTCGTATCTACGGTGTTCTGGAGCGTCAGTTCCGCGGTTACTACCAAGCTGCTGCCTCGAAAAAAGGCGCAACCGGTGAGAACCTGCTGCAACTGCTCGAGTGCCGTCTGGATAACGTCGTTTACCGTATGGGCTTCGGCTCGACTCGTTCCGAGTCCCGTCAGCTGGTTTCGCACAAAGCGATCAGCGTCAACGGTAAGACTGTAAACATTCCATCCTACCAAGTTCGTCCGGGTGACGTGGTCGCGGTTCGCGAGAAGTCGCTGAGCCAGCTGCGCATTGTTCAAGCCCTTGAACTGTGCGCCCAGCGTGGCCGCGTTGAGTGGGTAGACGTTGATACTGCCAAGAAGTCGGGCGTTTTCAAGAACGTTCCTGCTCGTGGCGACCTGTCTGCCGACATCAACGAAAACCTGATTGTCGAGCTCTACTCCAAGTAAGGGCTAGAAAATAGGTGCATCCATGCAGATTTCGGTAAATGAGTTCCTGACTCCCCGCCACATTGATGTGCAGGTAGTCAGTCCGACCCGCGCCAAGATCACGCTCGAGCCTCTCGAGCGTGGCTTCGGCCATACCCTGGGCAACGCGCTGCGCCGCATCCTGTTGTCCTCCATGCCTGGCTGTGCAGTAGTCGAGGCCGAGATCGATGGCGTACTCCATGAGTACTCCGCGATCGAAGGTGTACAGGAAGACGTAATTGAAATCCTGTTGAACCTGAAAGGCCTGGCTATCAAACTGCACGGTCGTGACGAAGTTACGCTGACCTTGTCGAAAAAGGGTTCGGGGGTGGTTACCGCTGCCGATATTCAGCTGGATCACGATGTCGAGATCGTCAACCCCGATCACGTAATCGCGAACCTGGCGTCGAACGGCGCCCTGAACATGAAGCTCACCGTAGCTCGTGGTCGCGGTTACGAGCCGGCTGACTCCCGTCAAACCGACGAAGACGAAAGCCGTAGCATTGGCCGTCTGCAGTTGGACGCTTCGTTCAGCCCTGTGCGTCGTATCGCCTATGTGGTCGAAAACGCACGTGTTGAACAGCGTACCAACTTGGACAAGCTGGTCATTGATCTGGAAACCAACGGCACCCTGGATCCTGAAGAGGCAATCCGTCGCGCTGCGACCATCCTGCAACAGCAGCTGGCCGCGTTCGTGGACCTCAAAGGTGACAGTGAGCCTGTCGTAGTCGAGCAGGAAGACGAGATCGATCCGATCCTGCTGCGTCCGGTTGACGACCTGGAACTGACTGTACGTTCGGCCAACTGCCTCAAGGCGGAGAACATCTACTACATCGGCGACCTGATTCAGCGTACCGAAGTAGAGCTGTTGAAGACTCCTAACCTGGGCAAGAAGTCCCTGACTGAAATCAAGGACGTCCTGGCCTCTCGTGGTCTGTCTCTCGGCATGCGCCTCGACAACTGGCCGCCTGCAAGTCTTAAGAAAGACGACAAGGCGACCGCCTGATCGTCGTAATCACCGAACGTAGTGTTTGGTAAGGAATGAATCATGCGTCATCGTAAAAGTGGACGTCACCTGAGCCGTACCAGCTCTCACCGCAAAGCTATGTTCCAGAACATGGCTGTGTCGTTGATCGAGCACGAGCTGATCAAAACCACCCTGCCGAAAGCCAAGGAACTGCGCCGCGTTGCCGAGCCGCTGATCACCCTGGCCAAGGAAGACAGCGTTGCTAACCGTCGTCTGGCCTTCGACCGTACCCGTTCGAAGACCGCTGTTGGCAAACTGTTCAACGATCTGGGCAAGCGCTACGCCACCCGTCAGGGCGGCTACCTGCGCATCCTGAAGTGCGGTTTCCGCGCTGGCGACAACGCGCCTATGGCGTACGTCGAGCTGGTTGATCGTCCAGTCGGTGGTGCTGTAGAAGCTGCCGAGTAAGACGTTCTGTCTGCTACAAAAAACCGGGCCTAGTGCCCGGTTTTTTGTGTCTGCAGGTATTGTTTATTTCTATTGATACAAGTCATGTAATGAATTTGTTCTGAAACGACCGCTCGTCAATACTCCTGTCCAAGCCGATTTAGCCGGCAGTTCAAGACCGATAAGGAGAGCCCATGAGCAAGATTCTCACCACCGCCAGCGGTGCCCCAGTAGCTGACAACCAGAATTCCCGCTCTGCCGGCCCACGCGGCCCGCTCCTGCTAGACGATTTCCACCTGATCGAGAAGCTCGCCCACTTCAATCGCGAGAACATTCCCGAGCGTCGCGTTCACGCCAAGGGTTCAGGGGCTTATGGCACCTTTACCGTTACTCGCGACATCACTCAATACACCAGTGCCAAGCTGTTCGAACAGATCGGCAAAGAGACCGAAACGTTCCTGCGGTTCTCTACCGTTGGTGGCGAGCGCGGTTCTGCTGATACCGAGCGGGACCCTCGCGGTTTTGCGGTCAAGTTCTACACAGAAGAAGGCAACTGGGACATCGTGGGCAACAACACCCCGGTGTTCTTTATCCGTGACCCGCTCAAGTTCCCGGACTTTATCCACACCCAGAAGCGCCACCCGCAGTCCAACCTTAAGAGCGCGCAGATGATGTGGGACTTCTGGTCGCATTCGCCTGAGGCGCTGCACCAGGTCACCATCCTGTTCTCTGATCGTGGCATCCCGGACGGCTACCGTCACATGCACGGCTTCGGCAGCCACACCTACAGCCTGATCAGCGCTGCTGGCGAGCGTACTTGGGTCAAATGGCACTTCAAGACCCAGCAGGGCATCAAGAACCTCGCGCCTGCGGATGCCGCACGCCTGGCCGGTACTGACCCGGACTACGCCCAGCGTGACCTGTTCGAGGCTATCGAGCGCGGCGATTACCCGCGTTGGACCGTGTGCATTCAGGTGATGAGCGAGGCCGAGGCGGCAAGCCGCGACGAAAACCCGTTCGATGTCACCAAAACCTGGTCGCAGAAAGACTATCCCCTGATTGAAGTAGGCGTGCTGGAACTCAACCGCAACCCGCTCAACTATTTCGCAGAGGTCGAGCAGGCGGCATTCGGGCCGAGCAACATGGTGCCGGGCGTGGGCCTGTCGCCCGACCGTATGCTGCAAGGCCGGGTGTTTGCCTACGCCGATGCGCACCGCTACCGCGTGGGCACCAACCATCAGCAGTTGCCGGTCAATGCGCCGCGCTGCCCGGTGAACAGCTACCAGCGGGATGGTTCGATGGCGGTGGGCAGCTATGGCAGTGCGCCCAACTATGAGCCCAACAGCTATGGCGATGCGCCAAAGCAGTCGCCACGCCACGCGGAACCTGCGCTGGCCCTGAACGGTTCTGCGGAGCGCTATGATCACCGCGAGGACAACGACTACTACAGCCACGCCGGTGCGCTGTTCCGCCTGATGAGCGACGAACAGCAGGCACTGCTGATCAGCAACATCGCAGGGACCATGGCAGGCGTCAGCGAAGACGTCATCCAGCGGCAGTTGCAATACTTCTTCAAAGCCGACCCGGCCTACGGAGAAGGGATCGCCAAGGCGTTGGGTGTGAATCTCGCCTGACTCGAAGTGATAAGAAGAACCGCCCTCATTTGGGCGGTTTTTCAATGAATATCACTACTGTTTAACCGATTTTTTGCTTCTAATTGCGCGGTTTTCAGTGACCGCCAGCAATTCCTGGTTCACACTATGTTCCATATAGACGTATCCACAGGGAGAAGCAGGGCGATGCAAGGTCACCCGGACGTAATCAATTATCTCGTCACGTTGCTGAAGGGCGAACTGGCAGCACGCGACCAATACTTCATTCACTCGCGCATGTACGAAGACTGGGGCCTGGCCAAGCTCTACGACCGTATCAACCACGAGATGGAAGAAGAGACCCAGCACGCCGACGCGCTGATGCGTCGTATCCTGATGCTCGAAGGCACCCCCGACATGCGCGCGGATGACCTGGAAGTAGGCAGCACCGTGCCGGAAATGATCGAGGCCGACCTCAAGCTTGAGTACAAGGTCCGCGCTGCATTGTGCAAAGGCATCGAACTGTGCGAGTTGCACAAGGATTACATCAGCCGCGACATCCTGCGCGCGCAATTGGCCGATACCGAAGAAGATCACACCTACTGGCTGGAGAAGCAGCAGGGCCTGATCAAGGCCATCGGCCTGGAAAACTACCTGCAATCGCAGATGTAAGTTATCCACAGTCCACGAAAAAGCCCCTGGCACCATCGGTACCAGGGGCTTTTTCATGCACAGGCCTTTCAGGCCCGGTCACGCTCCAGCAGTGGCTTAAGGTAATGCCCCGTATAGGACTGCTTCATCTTGGCCAGTTCTTCCGGGGTGCCACTGGCAATGATCTGCCCACCTTTGGAGCCCCCCTCCGGCCCCAGGTCAACCAACCAGTCGGCTGTCTTGATCACGTCCAGGTTGTGCTCGATCACCACCACGGTGTTGCCGTGATCGCGCAGGCGGTGCAGGACATCGAGCAATTGCTGAATATCGGCGAAGTGCAGGCCTGTGGTCGGCTCGTCGAGGATGTACAGGGTCTTGCCGGTGTCGCGTTTGGACAACTCGCGGGACAACTTGACGCGCTGCGCCTCACCGCCGGACAAGGTCGTCGCCGACTGCCCCAGCTTGATGTACGACAGGCCGACGTCCATTAGCGTCTGCAGCTTGCGCGCCAGCGCTGGCACCGCGTCGAAGAAATCGCGGGCATCCTCGATGGTCATTTCCAGCACCTCGTGGATGTTCTTGCCCTTGTACTTGATCTCCAGGGTTTCGCGGTTGTAGCGCTTGCTCTTGCACACATCGCACGGCACGTAGATATCCGGCAGGAAGTGCATTTCGACCTTGATCAGGCCGTCGCCCTGGCAAGCCTCGCAACGCCCACCTTTGACGTTGAAGGAAAAACGGCCTGGGCCGTAGCCGCGTGAGCGCGACTCCGGCACACCGGAGAACAGCTCGCGGATCGGCGTGAAGATGCCGGTATAGGTCGCCGGGTTGGAGCGCGGAGTGCGGCCGATCGGGCTCTGGTCGATATCGACCACCTTGTCCAGGTGCTGCAGGCCATCCATGTTGCTGTGTGGCGCGGCTTCCAGGCTACTTGCGCCGTTGAGCGCGGTGGCAGCGAGGGGGTAAAGCGTATTGTTGATCAGCGTCGACTTGCCGGAGCCCGATACACCCGTCACGCATGTCAGCAGGCCGATCGGGATTTCCAGGTCGACGTTCTGCAGGTTGTTGCCGCGGGCACCCTTGAGCTTCAGCGACAGCTTCTTGTTACGCGGTGTACGTTTGGCCGGCACGGCGATCTTCTTGCGACCCGACAGGTATTTGCCGGTCAGCGAGTCAGGGTGGTCCATGACCTCCTGCGGTGTCCCCTCAGCGACGATCTGGCCACCATGCACACCGGCACCCGGGCCGATGTCCACGACGTAGTCAGCCAGGCGGATGGCGTCTTCATCGTGCTCGACCACGATCACCGTGTTGCCCAGATCGCGCAGGTGGTTGAGGGTGGCGAGCAGGCGGTCGTTGTCCCGTTGATGAAGACCGATGGACGGTTCATCAAGGATATACATCACGCCTACCAGGCCTGCGCCGATCTGGCTGGCAAGGCGGATCCGCTGTGCTTCGCCGCCCGACAGCGTGTCGGCACTGCGGTCGAGGGTGAGGTAATCCAGGCCCACGTTGACCAGGAACTGCAGGCGTTCGCAGATTTCCTTGAGAATCTTCGAGGCGATTTCGCCCCGACGCCCGGTCAGTGTCAGTTCGCCGAAATAATTGCTGGCTTCACCAATCGGCAGGTTGGTTACCGCCGGCAGGGTTTTCTCGCCAACCCATACGTGACGCGCCTCACGGCGCAGGCGGGTGCCGCGGCAGTCGGGGCAGGGTTGGGTACCGAGGAACTTGGCCAGCTCCTCACGCACGGTGGCCGACTCGGTCTCGCGGTAGCGTCGCTCCAGGTTTGGCACGATGCCTTCGAACGGGTGCGTGCGTTTGACGATGTCCCCACGGTCGTTGAGGTACTTGAAGTCGACGCTATGCTTGCCGCTGCCTTGCAAAATCACCTTCTGGTGGTCGGCAGACAGCTCGCCGAACGGTTCTTCCAGGCTAAAGCCGTAATGCGCGGCCAGCGAGCCGAGCATCTGGAAGTAATAGACGTTGCGCCTGTCCCAGCCTCGGATCGCCCCTTCAGCCAGGGTCAGCTCAGTGTTGACCAGGCGCTTGGTGTCGAAGAACTGCTTCACCCCCAGGCCATCGCAGGTCGGGCAGGCGCCGGCGGGGTTGTTGAAGGAGAACAGCTTGGGCTCCAGCTCACTGATCGCATGGCCGCAGACCGGGCAGGCGAAGCGGGCGGAGAAGATCGTCTCTTCGCCTTCCTCGTCGTCCATCGGTGCCACCAGGGCGATACCGTCGGCCAGCTTGAGCGCGGTCTCGAACGACTCGGCCAGGCGCTGCTGCAGGTCGGCGCGCACCTTGAAGCGGTCCACCACCACATCGATGCTGTGCTTCTTCTGCTTGTCCAGCTTGGGCAGTTCATCGAGCTCGTACAGCTTGCCGTTGACCCGTGCGCGCACGAAACCCTGGGCGCGCAGCTCGTCGAACACCGCCAGGTGCTCACCTTTGCGCTCGCGGATAACCGGCGCCAGCAGCATCAGCTTGCTGCCCTCGGGCCGCTCCAGCACCAGGTCGACCATCTGGCTAATGGTTTGCGCTTCCAGCGGAATATCGTGGTCCGGGCAACGCGGGGTACCCACGCGGGCATACAGCAGGCGCAGGTAGTCGTAGATCTCGGTGATGGTGCCGACGGTGGAACGCGGGTTGTGCGAAGTCGACTTCTGCTCGATGGAAATGGCCGGCGACAAGCCTTCGATGGTGTCGACGTCGGGCTTTTCCATCATCGACAGGAACTGCCGGGCGTAGGCCGACAGCGATTCCACATAGCGGCGCTGGCCTTCGGCGTACAACGTGTCGAACGCCAGGGACGACTTGCCGGAACCGGACAAACCGGTGATCACGATCAGCTTGTCCCGCGGCAGGGTCAGGTCGATGTTCTTCAGGTTGTGGGTACGTGCCCCACGAATCAGGATCTTGTCCACTGCGGCCTCGCTCGGCGGGCATAAACAAGGAAGTATACGGCGCGCTGCCAGTACGCGGCAAAGCGTCGCGTAGATGCCGTCAAGCTGTCGGACTGATAGAATCGCCGCCGGTTCACACGAGATTAATCCATGCACGACACCCACAACGAACGCATGAGTGGCAGCGAAACCCGCGCCGCTAGCGGCCTTGCCCTGGTCTTTGCCTTTCGTATGCTGGGCATGTTCATGGTCTTGCCGGTGCTGGCCACCTACGGCATGGACCTGGCCGGCGCCACACCCGCGCTGATCGGCCTGGCCATTGGCGCCTACGGCCTGACCCAGGCGTTCCTGCAGATCCCGTTCGGGGTGATCTCCGACCGCATCGGCCGCCGCCCGGTCATCTATGCTGGGCTGGTGATCTTTGCCCTGGGCAGTGTACTGGCGGCCCAGGCCGACTCTATCTGGGGCGTGATCGCTGGGCGCATCCTGCAGGGCGCGGGGGCGATTTCCGCTGCGGTGATGGCGCTGCTGTCCGACCTTACCCGCGAACAGCACCGCACCAAGGCCATGGCCATGATCGGCATGAGCATAGGCCTGTCGTTCGCCGTGGCGATGGTCGTCGGCCCGCTGCTCACCAGTGCCTTTGGCTTGTCAGGATTGTTCCTGGCAACTGCAGGACTTGCCCTGGTCGGCATCCTGCTAATCGCCTTCGTCGTGCCCAATACCCACAGTACCTTGCAGCACCGCGAATCGGGTGTCGCCCGCCAGGCCCTCGGCCCAACCCTGCGCCATCCGGACCTTCTGCGCCTGGACATCGGTATCTTCATCCTCCATGCCATCCTCATGGCCAGCTTCGTCGCGCTGCCCCTGGCGTTCGTTGAACGCGGCGGCCTGCCCAAGGAAGAGCACTGGTGGGTATACCTGACCGCGCTGTTCGTCTCATTTTTTGCAATGGTCCCGTTCATCATCTACGGCGAAAAGAAGCGCAAGATGAAACGCGTGCTGGCTGGGGCGGTCAGTGTGCTGCTGCTGGTGGAGGTGTTCTTCTGGCAGTGGGCTGACAACTTGCGCGGACTGGTGATTGGCACCGTGGTATTCTTTACTGCATTCAACCTGCTGGAGGCATCGCTGCCTTCGCTGGTGAGCAAGGTGTCACCTGCTGGTGGCAAAGGGACGGCGATGGGGGTGTATTCCACCAGCCAGTTCCTTGGCGCCGCGCTGGGAGGAATCCTCGGTGGCTGGTTGTTCCAGCACGGTGGGCTGAACACGGTGTTCCTCGGTTGTGCAGTGCTGTGTGCCGTATGGCTGGTCGTCGCCTTGCGCATGAACGAGCCGCCGTATGTGACCAGCCTGCGCATGCCGCTGACGCCTGAGGCAGTCCGGGAAGCCGGCCTGACCGAACGCCTGATGGCCGTGCCGGGTGTGACCGACGCCGTTGTGGTGGCAGAAGAAGCTGCCGTCTATATCAAACTGGATACGAAAATTTTGGACCGTGCGACCCTCGAGCGTCTGGTAAACCCAGCCTCTTCGGCGTGCGAAGCCTAGGAGAACGTTATGGCCCGTGGGGTTAACAAAGTCATTCTGGTCGGCACCTGTGGCCAGGATCCCGAAGTCCGCTACCTGCCCAACGGTAACGCCGTGACCAACCTGAGCCTGGCTACCAGCGAGCAGTGGACCGACAAGCAGTCGGGCCAGAAGGTCGAGCGTACCGAGTGGCACCGTGTGTCGATGTTCGGCAAGGTTGCCGAAATCGCTGGCGAATACCTGCGCAAGGGTTCGCAGGTGTACATCGAAGGCAAGCTGCAGACCCGCGAGTGGGAAAAAGACGGTATCAAGCGTTACACCACCGAGATCATCGTCGACATGCAGGGCACCATGCAGCTGCTTGGCGGCCGCCCGCAAAACCAGCAAGGTGGCGGCGACCAGTACAACCAGGGTGGTGGTAACAACTACAACCAGGGTGGCCAGCAGCAGCAGTACAACCAGGCCCCGCAACAACGTCAGCAGGCCCCGCGCCCGCAACAGGCCCAGCAGCGCCCAGCGCCGCAACAGCCAGCACCGCAGCCGGCCGCTGACTTTGACAGCTTTGATGACGATATTCCGTTCTGATAAAAACGGTCAGGCGTCGCGCTACACCAGAAACCCAGGGCATTTGCCCTGGGTTTTTTCATGCGTGAGTTCAGGCCCGGCTATCCAGCGCGGCCTGGGCAAATTCCGCGTCCAGCTCAGGCGTTGCACCGCTGATACCGATACCGCCAATGTGCTCGCCGTTCGCGTCCAGGATCGGCAGGCCGCCACCCAGTAGCGTGAAACCTGGCAGTGACGCATATGGGTTTGCTGGCAGTGCAGCGCTTCGCGCTGCGAGAGCGCTGGACGAAAGGGGGAAGCGGGCGGAGGTCGAGGCCTTGAGTTGCGCGACTTTTATGCTGCCGCTGCTGGTGCCGTCCATGCGGTGGAAGTGCTTCAAGTTGCCATGGTTGTCGACAATGCTGATGACAATGGCAAAACCCTGAGCGCGGGCTGCTCGTTCTGCGGCAGCGGCCATTGCTCGGGCCGCTTCTGCAGTGATGGCAGACGCTGGTGTGGGTTTTACAGCTTCAGCCAGCGCCGGTGCTGCCAGTAACAGCCAAAACATGAAGAATGTGACACGGCCGTGGTTCGTATTCATGTGAGCACCATCCCTAGGTTTTTTCGCGAACCTAGCAAGGGGTTGGCGCTCTTGGATGTAGTCCGTTTCCGAAATTGATGTGCGGTCACTGGATGGCAGCTGATGGCCCAACCGCCGACAAGCGAGCGATCGGGCCCTTGAGGTCAATGCAGCCTGTTCTTGGCTATCTCGATATCGTTCATCAGCGCCTTTGCCAACGCGCTCAGATAATCTGCCGCGCCCAGCAACTTGTGGTCATCCTCCATATCCCCTTCACGGACAAGATGCCTGATGTAGCCCAGAAGCACGGAGACCTGTTCGTACGCACCGTCGATGGGAACACCAGGCTGCACGCGCAGGAGGTCGATCGGTGGGTTACCCACATCGAGAAAGGTCGCCACGCCGACGGTTGTAATCGGTTTGGGTTGGTCCGCCATATCGTCAATCCTCGTCCCGTTGGCTGTAGAGCCGTTCATGAACGTGCTCCACCAGTGAGTGGGCGATCTCGCTGGCATGCATGGCATTGCTCAGCATCTTCATGCCGGGTTCGCCCGCCCGAGCTCTGCAGTGTTCGTCGATGGTTTCGATGACGCCGCGTAACAGCTCGCTCACGTGGGCCAGGGCGTCGGGTGGGTACATGTCGGCTTGGACGGTGAAGAATGGGGTGGTGATGGGTTTGCGGCGGGGTGGGTCGGGGACGATCTTTTTCATGGCGTAATTCCGGAGTTCTCAGTAATAAACTGCCGCCTGAATCTTTCTCACGGGCTAGGTGGCAGCCGTACGTGGGGTGAGAAACCGAGGAGAATTACGCCAAAAGACTCGGCCAGGACGAAGCCTGCCCACGTACGGCCACCATAAAGGTGCTGCGTAAATATCTCTGTCGGGTTCTCACGCCCGGTCGTCTAAACGACCCGAAAACGGTATCCCTGAGGCGTTTCCCCGACAACAGCGACACTTCAGCAGCGCGCGTAGGATAATTCCCAAGCATGCTAATCCTGAAGCATTTGGTTTCAGGTTCAGAAATGTCTTACGGAAGATGGATTTGTTGCGTGTGGTCGCATGGCAGGAAATGGGTGGGGCCCGATGTGTTTGGCTCAAAACATTCAGCGCCCATGAGATCGAGCGCCGCCCGCGCGGCGCTTCGCGGGGCAAGCCCGCTCCCACATTTGTTGCAACGTGCCATGGCCTGATAGGCCATAGTTGTGAGCCTTGTTGGCATGACGCGATGTTTCGGCTGGCGCTGCCGGCGCTCCGCCTGTCTTCAGCCATGCGCCAAGGCTGACAACCATGGCCTGACTGGAACGGCGCGTTGCAACAAATGTGGGAGCGGGCTTGCCCCGCGAAGCGCCGCGCGGGCGGCGCTCGATCTCAAGGGCGCTGAAGATATCAAGGCAAGCGCTTCGCGAAGCGCCGCGCGGGCGGCGCTCGATCTCAAGGGCGCTGAAGAATATCAAGGCAAGCGCTTCGCGATGCGCCGCGCGGGCGGCGCTCGATTTGCGCATCACCCTAAAACCCAAGCCATGCACCTGGCGGTCATAACGCCCCCATCACCAACCACCCATGTGACCCAAGTCACCACACCTTCCCGATTCTTGACTAGTCTTACCCATTGGCGGCCAGCAAAAAACCGCCACCGTGACTACCAAGAGGCGCCGGCCATGTTCCGTGCGTCCACCACCTGATCAGGAGTGCACGATGGACCTCAACCGTCGGCAGTTCTTCAAGGTCGCCGCCGTCGGCCTTGGAGGCTCTAGCCTGGCGGCGTTGGGCATGGCCCCGACGCCGGCCTTCGCCGAGCAGGTGCGCCACTTCAAGCTGGCGCATACCAAAGAAACCCGTAACACCTGCCCCTACTGCTCGGTCGGCTGTGGCCTGATCATGTACAGCCAGGGCGATGCGGGCAAGAACGTCAAACAGAACATCATCCACATCGAAGGCGATGCCGACCACCCGGTCAACCGCGGCACCCTGTGCCCGAAAGGCGCGGGCCTGCTGGACTTTATCCACAGCCCTAGCCGCCTGCAGTACCCCGAGGTACGCAAGGCAGGTAGCAAGGAATGGGTGCGGATGAGCTGGGACGAGGCGCTCGACCGCGTCGCCGACCTGATGAAACAGGACCGGGACGCCAACTTCATCGAGAAGAACGCCCAAGGGCAGACCGTCAACCGCTGGCTCACCACCGGTTTTCTCGCTGCCTCCGCCGCCTCCAGCGAGGCGGGCTACCTGACCCACAAGGTCGTACGCGCAACTGGCATGCTGGGGTTCGATAACCAGGCTCGTGTCTGACACGGCCCGACGGTGGCAAGTCTTGCCCCGACGTACGGCCGTGGCGCCATGACCAACCACTGGTCAGATATCGCCAACGCGAATCTGGTCCTGGTGATGGGCGGCAACGCAGCAGAAGCGCATCCGTGCGGCTTCAAATGGGTGACCGAAGCCAAAGCGCACAACAAGGCGCGGCTGATTGTGGTCGACCCGCGGTTTACCCGTACCGCCTCGGTGGCGGATTACTACGCGCCGATTCGTACCGGCAGCGACATCGCCTTCATGGGCGGGCTGATCAACTACCTGCTGAGCACTGACAAGATTCAGCACGAGTACGTGCGCAACTACACCGACGTGTCGTTCATCGTCAAAGAAACCTATGGCTTCGAGGACGGGCTGTTCAGCGGCTACGACGCAGCCAAGCGTGTGTATGCCGACAAGTCCGGCTGGGGTTATGAGCTGGGCGAGGATGGCTTTGCCAAGGTCGACCCGACCCTGCAGCACCCGCGTTGTGTGTTCCAGCTGATGAAGCAGCACTACAGCCGCTATACCCCCGAACTGGCGAGCATGACCTGTGGTATGCCGCAGGACGCCATGATGAAAATCTGGGAAGAGATCGCCACTTGCTCGGTACCGGGCAAGACCATGACGATCCTCTACGCGCTGGGCTGGACGCAGCATTCGATTGGCGCGCAGATCATCCGCAGTGCGGCCATGGTCCAGCTGCTGCTGGGCAACGTCGGGATGCCGGGTGGCGGGGTCAACGCCTTGCGTGGGCACTCCAATATCCAGGGCCTGACCGACCTCGGCCTGTTGTCCAACTCGCTGCCGGGCTACCTGACCCTGGCCGGCGATGCCGAGCAGGACTACGCCGCTTTCATCGACAAGCGCGCCTCCAAACCGCTGCGCCCGGGGCAGCTCTCCTACTGGCAGAACTACGGCAAGTTCCACGTCAGCCTGATGAAGGCCTGGTACGGCGCCAACGCCACGGCGGAAAACAACTGGGGCTACGACTGGCTGCCCAAGCTCGACGTGCCGGCCTATGACGTGCTGCGCATGTTCGAGATGATGGGCCAGGGCAAGGTTAACGGTTACATCTGCCAAGGCTTCAACCCGATTGCCGCGCTGCCGGATAAAAACCGCGTCACCGCGGCACTGGCCAAGCTCAAATGGCTGGTCATCATGGACCCGCTGGCCACTGAGACGTCGGAGTTTTGGCGCAACGCCGGGCCGTTCAACGACGTCGACACGGCCAATATCCAGACCGAAGTGATCCGCCTGCCCACCACCTGCTTCGCCGAGGAGGACGGCTCGCTGGTCAACAGCAGCCGCTGGCTGCAGTGGCACTGGAAGGGCGCCGACGGCCCGGGCGAGACGCGCACCGACGTGCACATCATGAGCGAGCTGTTCCTGCGCATGCGCCAACGCTACCAGACCGAGGGCGGCGCTTACCCCGATGCCATGATGAACATCAGCTGGCCGTACAAAGTCCCTGAAGAGCCTTCACCTGAAGAGCTGGCCAAGGAAATGAACGGCTGGGCCGTGACCGACGTCACCGACCCGAGCGGCGCGGTGATCAAGGCTGGCCAACAGCTGGCGGGCTTCGGCCAGCTCAAGGACGACGGCAGCACGGCGTCTGGCTGCTGGATCTTCGCCGGCAGCTGGACCGAGCAGGGCAACCAGATGGCGCGCCGCGACAACAGCGACCCGTATGGCATGCACCAGGTGCAGAACTGGGCCTGGGCCTGGCCGGCCAACCGCCGCATCCTCTACAACCGCGCCTCCAGCGACCCGCAAGGCAAACCGTGGGACCCGGACCGCAAGCGCCTGGTGTGGTGGAACGGCAAGGCCTGGACCGGTACCGACGTGCCCGACTTCAAGGTCGACTCGCCACCGGAAGCAGGGATGAACCCGTTCATCATGAACCCCGAAGGTGTGGCGCGGTTCTTTGCCATCGACAAGATGGCCGAAGGCCCGTTCCCCGAACACTATGAGCCGTTCGAGACGCCCATCGGCATCAACCCGCTGCATCCGCAGAACAAGAAGGCCACCAGCAACCCGGCCGGGCGGATCTTCGATTCGGTGTGGGACACCCTCGGCACGCACGACGAATTCCCCTACGCGGCGACTACCTATCGGCTGACCGAGCACTTCCACTTCTGGAGCAAGCATTGCCGGCTCAATGCGATCGCCCAGCCCGAGCAGTTCGTCGAGATCGGCGAGGTGCTGGCCAACGAGAAGGGCATCACGGCCGGCGACCGGGTGCGGGTGTCGAGCAAGCGCGGGCATATCGATGCGGTGGCGGTGGTGACCAAGCGGATTCGCCCGCTGCAGGTCAACAACCAGACCGTGCACCAGATCGGCATCCCGCTGCACTGGGGCTTCACCGGTGCCACCCGGCATGGCTACCTGACCAACACCCTGGTGCCATTCCTGGGTGACGGCAACACGCAGACGCCGGAGTCCAAGTCGTTCCTCGTCAAAGTGGAGAAACTCTGATGGCCAGCCAAGACATCATTGCCCGCTCGGCCACCACCACCGTACCGCCCTCGGTACGCCAGCAGCAGGAAGTTGCCAAGCTGATCGACACCACCAAGTGCATCGGCTGCAAGGCCTGCCAGGTGGCGTGTTCGGAGTGGAACGAACTGCGTGACGAGGTCGGCCACAACCACGGCACCTACGACAACCCCCAGGACCTCACCGCCGAGACCTGGACCCTCATGCGCTTCACCGAGCACGAGCGCGACGACGGCAACCTGGAGTGGCTGATCCGCAAGGACGGCTGCATGCACTGCGCCGACCCCGGTTGCCTGAAGGCCTGCCCGAGCCCGGGGGCGATCATCAAGCACGCCAACGGCATCGTCGACTTCAACCAGGACCACTGCATCGGTTGCGGCTACTGCATCACCGGTTGCCCGTTCAATATTCCGCGCATCTCGCAGAAGGACCACAAGGCATACAAGTGCACGCTGTGTTCCGACCGCGTGAGCGTGGGCCTGGAGCCCGCCTGCGTGAAAACCTGCCCGACCGGGGCGATCGTGTTCGGCAGCAAGGACGAAATGAAGGTGCATGCCGCCGAGCGCATCGTCGACCTCAAGTCGCGCGGCTACGACAACGCCGGGCTGTACGACCCGGACGGGGTCGGCGGTACGCATGTGATGTACGTGCTGCACCATGCCGACACGCCCAGGTTGTATGCCGGCTTGCCGGACCAGCCGGTGATCAGCCCGCTGGTGGGCCTGTGGAAAGGCCTCACCAAGCCGCTGGCGCTGCTGGCCATGGGCGCAGCGGTGCTGGCCGGATTCTTCCACTACGTGCGGGTCGGCCCGCAGCGGGTAGAGGAGGACGAGCACCCTACGCCGCCCGATGCCAGCGTGCACCAGGTGGACCCGGCAGTGCATGTCTACGATCCGAAGCAGCCCGGCGGGCAAGGGGAGCAGTGGCCATGAACGACGACAAACCCATCCTGCGCTACAACGCCAACGAACGGACCAACCACTGGCTCGTCGCCATCTTGTTCTTCATGGCCGGGCTTTCCGGGCTGGCGCTTTTCCACCCGGCGCTGTTCTGGCTCAGCCATCTGTTCGGCGGTGGGCCGTGGACGCGCATCCTGCACCCATTCATGGGCGTGGCGATGTTCGTGTTTTTCCTGTTCCTGGTTTTCAGGTTCTGGCGCGCCAACTTCATTACCGCCAACGACCGCCTGTGGCTGCGCCGCATCGACCGGGTAATGGTCAACCGCGAGGACGGTGTGCCCCCTATCGGCAAGTACAACGCCGGGCAGAAGCTGCTGTTCTGGACCCTGCTGCTGTGCATGCTGGTGTTATTGCTCAGTGGCGTGGTGATCTGGCGCGCGTACTTCAGCCATTTCTTCGACATCGGCTCGATTCGCCTCGCGTCGCTTGCCCATGCGTTGGCGGGCTTTGTGCTGATCCTCAGCATCATCGTGCACATCTATGCCGGCATCTGGATCAAGGGCTCGATCGGCGCCATGCTGCATGGTTGGGTCAGCCGTGCCTGGGCACGCAAGCACCATGAGTTGTGGTACCGCGAAGTGACCGGTGACAAGCCGCCGAGCAATCACCGACGTAAAGAAGGATAAGCGCTTGAGCACGATACTCGAACCCGGGCAGATCGAAGCATCGGCGGTGATGCCGCCTTTTCTGCACCTGCCGCCCAAAAACCTGTTCGCCCTGCGCGCCGAGCGGCTGGAGCAGTTGGCCGAAGGCAATGCTCTAGGCGATTACCTGCGGTTTATCGCGTGGCTGTGTCGCTTCCAGCAGCAGCTTGTGGATAACCCGCCTGGTGGTTTACCGGTGGCCGATGAGCGTCAGCGCCTGTGTATAAGCCATGGCCTCCCCCCGCTTGCGGCCGATAGCCTGGTGCGCGAAGGGCCGTGGCTGGTCTGGATGCAGGCCTTGATCGATCATTTTGACGAAGAGACCAGCGGCCCGCTCGCGGCTGCGTTGCACGCCCTGCGTGAAAGCGAGGACGGCCAGCGAAAGGCGTGGGGGATCGCATTGCTTGCAGGGCAGTTCGACGCCGTGCCTGCGGCGTTGGTACCGTTCCTCGGCGCCGCGCTGCAAGCTGCCTGGTTCAGTTGGCTGCTGGCGCTGCCGTCACCCGAGCTCAAACCTTCCGCCAGCTTGGCCCAGTGCCCGGCCTGCGGTTCACCGGCCATGGCCGGAGTGGTGCGCAATCGCGGCAAGCATAATGGTTTGCGCTACCTGGCATGCTCCCTGTGTTCCTGCGAATGGCACGTGGTGCGGGTCAAGTGCGTGTACTGCGAGTCCAGCAAGGACCTGCGCTATACCAGCCTTGAAGATGACCGCCATGCACCCGGCAAGGCGCCGCTGCGGGCGGAGTGCTGCCCTGGGTGCAATACCTACCTTAAGCAGCATTACCTGGAGAACGATGCCGCGGCCGAGCCACTGGCCGATGACCTGGCCAGCCTGGCGCTGGACATCCGGCTGGACGCGGAGGGCTTGCACCGGCTGGCGCCGAACCTGATGCTGGCGCCGGGTGGCGGGTGAGTGTCTACACTTCTCAACTGAGTTGCCCCCATCGCCGGCAAGCCGGCTCCTACAGGTACTGCACCGTTCCTGCGACCGGTACAGCCTTTGTGGGAGCCGGCTTGCCGGCGATGAAGCCCGAACAGACAATGGATAAGGTCGTACCTGATGTCTTCAAGCCTCGTCGATAACACCCCGCGCCTGCCTTCCATCGACACCCTCCTGCGCCACCCGGCCGGCCTCCCGCTGATCGACCGCCACGGCCGTGACGCCGTGCTCGCCACCCTGCGCCAGCTGCTCGACGACCTGCGCCAACCCACCCGCCTGGGCCAACTCAGCAGCGCGGAGCTGGCCGCCGAAGTATTGCTTGGCCGCACCGGCGAGCGCCTGGCCATCCAGCAACGCAGCCAGGTGCGTCGCGTGTTCAACCTCACCGGCACCGTATTGCACACCAACCTCGGCCGCGCGCTGTTGCCGGAGGAGGCCATCGAAGCCATGCAGACCGCCGCCCGCTACCCGCTCAACCTGGAGTTCGATCTGGCGACCGGCAAGCGCGGTGACCGTGACGACCTGATCGAAGGCCTGATCCGTGAGCTCACCGGCGCCGAAGCCGTCACCGTGGTCAACAATAACGCCGCCGCCGTTCTGCTGGCGCTCAACAGCCTGGGCGCACGGAAGGAAGGCATCATCTCGCGCGGCGAACTGATCGAGATCGGCGGCGCCTTCCGCATCCCCGACATCATGGCCCGCGCCGGTGTAAAACTGCACGAGATCGGCACCACCAACCGCACCCACGCCCGTGACTACGAAGCCGCCATCGGCCCCCGCACTGGGTTGTTGATGCGGGTGCATTGCAGCAATTACAGCATCCAGGGGTTCACTACCCAGGTACCCACTGCCGAGCTGGCACGCATCGCCCATCAACATGAACTGCCGCTGCTCGAAGACCTGGGTAGCGGCAGCTTGCTCGACCTGACCCGCTGGGGCCTGCCAGCCGAGCCGACCGTGCGCCAGGCCCTGGCCGATGGTGCCGACATCGTGACCTTCAGCGGAGACAAGCTGCTGGGCGGCCCGCAGGCCGGGATCATCGTCGGCCGCAAGGCGCTGATTGCCAGAATCAAGAAGAACCCGCTCAAACGTGCACTGCGTGTCGACAAGATCACCCTCGCCGCACTCGAAGCGGTGCTGGCGCTGTACCGCAACCCCGATCGGCTGGCCGAGCGCTTGCCAAGCCTGCGCCTGCTTACCCGCAGCCAGGCCGAGATCCAGGCCCAGGCCGAGCGCTTGGCACCCGAACTCAAAGCCCGTCTCGATGGGCAATGGGCGGTCAGTGTGGAGCCGGCGCTAGGCATGATCGGCAGCGGCAGCCAGCCGGTAGCCCGCTTGCCCAGCGCCGCGCTGTGCCTGCGGCCCCAGGTATCGAAGAAGCTGCGCGGGCGCAGCCTGCATGTGCTGGAGCGCGCCTTGCGCGAGCTGCCGGTGCCGGTGCTGGGCCGCATCGACGATGACGCCCTGTGGCTCGACCTGCGGCAGCTGGACGACGAAGCCCAATGGCTGGCGCAGCTGCCCGCCTTGCGGCTGGGGCCTGTGCAGTGATCGTTGGTACCGCCGGCCACATCGACCATGGCAAGACCGCGTTGCTCCTGGCCCTGACCGGGCAGGCCGGCGACCAACGCCAGGAGGAGCGCGAGCGTGGCATGACCATCGACCTGGGTTATCGCTATGCAGCCCTGGCCGAAGGTGCGCCACTGACCGGCTTCATCGATGTGCCGGGCCATGAGCGGTTTATCCACAACATGCTGGCCGGCGCCCACGGCATCGACGTGGTGTTGCTGGTGGTGGCGGCAGACGATGGGGTCATGCCACAGACCCGCGAGCACCTGGCGATCATCGAGCTGTTGGGCATTCCACAGGCGCTGGTGGCAATCAGCAAATGCGACCGGGTAGCGCCGGCGCGGGTGGCTGAAGTGCAGGCGCAGGTTGCCGAGCTATTGGCGCCAGGGCCTTACGCTGATGCGCTGCAGCTGCCCCTGTCGAGCGTCACCGGCGAGGGAATCGAGGCCCTGCGCCAGGCACTGCTCGAGGCTGACGCGCACGTGCAGCAACGCAGTTCGCGCGGTGGTTTCCGCCTGGCAGTGGACCGCGCGTTTGCCGTGACCGGGGCCGGCGTGGTCGTTACCGGCACCGCGCTGGCGGGGCGGGTAAGCGCCGGTGACACACTGCTGTTGGGCAAGGCCGGCAAACCGGTGCGGGTACGTGGCCTGCATGCGCAAAACCAGGCGGCGCTGGTGGCGGAGGCGGGGCAGCGGGTGGCGCTGAATATCGCCGCCGAGCGCCTGGCGGTGGAGCAGGTGCACCGTGGCGACTGGTTGCTGCCTGAGTGGTTGCACGCGCCCAGTGTGCGGGTCGATATCGAGCTGCATCTGCTGGCGAGCGAGACCCGGCCTTTCGAGCACTTCAGCGCCGTCCATGTGCACCTGGGTACCCAGGATGTCACCGCCCGAGTGGCGTTGCTTGAAGGCGAGCGGCTGGTGGCAGGGCAGCGCATGTTCGCCCAGTTGTTGCTCAACGCCCCGCTACAAACCGTACACGGCGATCGCCTGGTGCTGCGCGACCAGCGTGCCCAGCGCACCCTCGGCGGCGGCACGGTGCTCGACCCGTTCGCGCCGAGCCGGCATCGCCGCGGTGAGCCGCGCCTGCGCCAGTTGCAGGTACTGCGCGATACCCAAAGCCTGGAGCAGGCGTTGATGGCATTGCTCGCCACCGCGCCGGGTGGGCTCGACCCGCAGCGCCTGGAGCGCCAGTTCAACCGCCTGCGTGAAACCTGGCAGTTACCGGCGCACGTGCTGGTGGTTGCCACACGGCAGGGGCAGTTGCTGTTCGCCAAACCCCAGTGGCAGGCCCTGAAGCAACAGGTGTTGGAGCAACTGGCGCTGTTTCACCAGCAAGAGCCCGATCAGCTTGGCCCGGACCGTGACCGCCTGCGCCGCTTCGCCGCCTTGCCGATAGAGCGCCCAGCGTACGTCAGCCTGCTGGATGAGATGCTCGGCGAAGGCACGATTGCCAGCAGTGGGCCGTGGCTGCACCTGCTTGACCACAAGGTGCAGTTGAGCGAAGCCGACAGCGCCTTATGGGCACAGCTGCAGCCAAGGTTGCAGGAAGGGCAGTTCGACCCGCCTTGGGTCAGGACGCTGGCCAGCGAAGCGCAATGTGCCGAAACGGATGTGCGCTTGCTGCTGCGCAAGTTGGCCAGGCTCGGCGTCGTGCATCAGGTAGTGCGCGACCTGTTCTACCCTGAGGCGACGCTACAGCGCATGGCAGAGCTGCTGCTTGCGCAAGCAAGTGAAACGCCGATAGTGCAGGTGGCTGCGTTTCGCGATATGTTGGGCATCGGTCGCAAACGCAGTGTGCAGATTCTCGAATACTTCGACCGTATCGGCCTGACCCGCAGGGTCGCCGATCAGCGTCACATCCGCGCCGACAGCGCGCTGGCCCAGCAGCAGGCCAGGCCCTGAGTTCAAGGAAGGCAATCGCGCCCGGTGGCGCGGCCGGGCTTCAAACCCGGTTGGGGACGGCAGCCGTTCCCGGGCAGGTTCGACTCCCGCTGCCTTCCGCCAATTTCTGTGACGGTGCCGGCGATAGGGCCGCAACTGGCAGAATTCAGGCCCGCTCGCCGCACAGGTCCAAGGCAAACCACTGTTCCGCGGCCTCTGCATCCAGCCCGGCGCCCAGCAGCGCAAACATCTTGGCCAACGCCGCTTCACGGGTCATGCCGCCGCCACTGACCAGGCCGGCGCCGCGCAGGCGGTTGCCCGCTGCATAGGTATCGAACACCACCGAACCCTCCGGGCACTGGCTGATGGCAACCAGCAACACGCCACGCTCGCGTGCCGCTCGCAGCACGTCGAGCAAGGCTTGGTCGTCCGAGGGCCCGGTGCCGCTGCCGTAGCATTCCAGCAGCAGCCCTTGCACGCCAGTGTCGAGCAGTGCGCGCAGGTGCTCGGCGTGCAAGCCGGGGAATACTGGCATCACGGCAAGGTTGACTGGCTGGCGCTGCTGACGATAACCGAGGGCGGCAGGTACCTGGGGCGCCCGCTCGCCTTCACGATGGCGCGGCAAAGCGGCAAACGCATCGAACGCTTCGCTGCGCAGCTTCGAGGCGCGGCAGCCGTGCAGCAGCTGGCCGTGGAAGTACAGCTGCACGCCGTCCTCCAGGCCCTGCTCGAACTGGCGCAGGGCGCCGCACAGGTTGTCCCAGGCGTCGCTGCCCGGTGCGCCTGCCGGCAGCATCGAACCGGTCAGCAGTACGGGCACCGGCAACCCCAGCAACAGCAACGCCAACGCAGCGGCGCTGTACGCCAGGGTGTCGGTGCCATGCAGTACCAGCACGCCGTCATGCCCGCCAACCTCTACCGCAGCCACGATGGCATCGCGCATGGCCAGCCAGTTGTGCTGCTGCATGTTGGCGCTGTCGAGCAACGGGTTCAGTTCCTGCAGCGTCCATTGCACCTGGGGTGCATCGCTCAGCTGGGCAAAGTGTTCGCGCATCCGCGCGTCGAAGCCACCGGCCGGTGCCAGGCCTTCGGCGGTTTCGAGCATGCCGATGGTGCCCCCGGTATAGAGGACGAGGAGATTCTTGACTGCACGCATGGAAAGCATCCGTAGCGGTGAGCGGATAGAAAGCAGCCGCCCACGGACGGGGCGGCTGGGCAGGGCAGGATATCAGCGCTGCGGCTGGGCTTGGCCCACGGCTTTGTCAGCGGCTGTTTCGGCCTGAGGATTGGCAGGCCAGGCATTGCGGTCCAGGTCCAGGTCGGTGAACTTGGCCGAATCGAACACAGGCTGCTTGATACCCGCCTTGCGCTGGTCATCGTAGTCGCGCATCACCCGCAAGCCGACCTTGAACAGCAGGGCCAGGGCCACCAAGTTGACGAATGCCAGGCAGGTCATGGTGATGTCGGCGAAGGCGAACACGGTCGACAGGTCCTGCATCGAGCCCCACACCACCAGTGCCAGCACCAGGCCGCGGAACACCATCAGAACAGCGCGGTTGCGGGTGAGGAACTGCAGGCTGTTTTCGCCCAGGTAGTAGTTGTAGAGGATGCAGGTGAAGACGAACAGCGACAGCGCGACGCTGACGAACAGGCGGCCCCAGTCACCGACCACTGCGGCCAGGGAGTTCTGGGTCAGGACGATGCCATCACCTTCAAAGCCGGGGGTGTAGAAGCCCGATAGCAGGATCAGCAGTGCGGTGCAGGTGCAGATCACGAAGGTGTCGAGGAACACGCTGAACGCCTGGACCACGCCTTGCGCGCCCGGGTGCTTCACGGCCGCCACGGCTGCCACGTTGGGTGCACTGCCCAGGCCCGCTTCGTTGGCGAATACGCCACGCTTCACGCCCATGACGATGGCACTGCCCAGCAGGCCGCCGAACGCCGGGTCAAGGCCGAAGGCGCTCTTGAAGATGGTTTCCAGCATGGCTGGCACGTGCTCGATCTGCGTGCCGATCACGTACAGGGTCACGCCGATGTAGGCCAGGGTCTTGACCGGTACCAACAGGTCGGACACGGCGGCGATGCGCTTGATGCCACCGAGGAAGGTGATGGCCAGCAGCACAGCCAGGACGATACCGGTGTGCTTGGGGTCGAAGGCAAAGGCGTTCTGCAGCGAGTGGGTCACGGTGTACGACTGCAGGCCAATAAAGGCGAAGCCGTAGGTGACCAGCAGCAGGATCGAGAACACGATGGCCATGTTCTTGCGCTTGAGGCCATGCTGCATGTAGTAGGCCGGGCCGCCACGGTACAGGCCGTCGCCGTCGGCGCGTTTGTAGACCTGGGCCAGCGTGCATTCGAAGAAGCTGCTGGCCATGCCTACCAGGGCAGTGACCCACATCCAGAACACCGCGCCTGGGCCGCCCAGGGTGACGGCGATGCCGACGCCGGCGATGTTACCGGCGCCAACCCGGCCGGCAAGGCTCAGCATCAGGGCCTGGAAGGAGCTCAGCTGGCCTGCCTGGCCACGCAGCGATTCCTTGAACACACCGAACATGTGGCCGAAATGGCGGAACTGGACGAATCGCGAGCGGATGGTGAAGTAACCGCCGAGACCGACGATCAACACGATGAGGAGCTTCCCCGAAAGGAAATCGTTGAGTACTTCGAGCATTGGAAAATGACCTCGATTCTTATTCTTCGTGTGAAAAGACCAGCGGACGGCAGGCGCACCGCTATCGTTGGGGCGCATGGTTGGCCATGACAAGAGTGGTTACAATTTCGCGGGTTGCTCTGACTTGATGCGACTTGATGCTACACTTGCGCCATTCGCGTCACCTGGATTCTGAACATGAGCGATCATTTCGCTACCAATCTCAAACTGGCATGCAGCCACTACCGCTCTATCTCCGAAGTTTGCCGCCAGCTGTCGATCAACCGCGCCCAGTTCAACAAGTACTTGAGCGGGCAGAGCCGTCCGACGGCGTTCAACCTCAAACGCATCGGCGATTTCTTCGGGGTCGAGGATTACGAGCTGAATTTGCCGCCCGAGCAGTTCGCCCGCCTGATTGGCGCACGAGTGTCCACGGTAAGCGACCAGCCCAGCGACCCCATCAGCGAGCTGTTCCGCCCGCTGCACGAGCATGCCGGCAACCTGTCGCGCTACTGCGGCTATTACTTCGAATACTCCAATTGCATGTCGGTACCCGGCACCATCCTGGTGTCGCTGGTGCACCTGCGCGAAGAGCGTGGCCGCTTCCTGTTCGAGCGCCAGGAGCGCCAGGAACGCTCCAGCGCCACCGATCAGCATGCCGAGGTACGCTGCCGCTACCTCGGCGCGGCGTTCCAGCTGCAGGACCGGATGTTCCTCATCGACTACGAGTCGCTGACCTTGAACGAGATGAGCCAGACCATCCTCATCCCCAGCTTCAAAAGCCGCATCACCCGCTTGAACGGGCTGAAGACCGGCGTCTCCAGCGGCGATCGACGCAACCCGGCCTGCACCCGCGTGGTGTGGGAGTTTCTGGGGGAGGAGATCAACCGCATCAACGCCTACCGGCAGGTCAAACTCTACCGACCGGATGATCCGCGCATTGATGACGATGTGCGCGAGCGGTTGAGCGTGGGGCCGCTCAGTAACGGGCTGTTCGAAATCGAGTGATGGTCAGGGCATCAGCCGCCGTCGAGGATGAACATTTCAACCGCATTGGCAACCTGGTCCGCGATGGCTGGCGTGCTGCGCAGGTGGGCGGCGATGCCGTGGTCGCAGTCGGTAAGAAACAGGCATTGCAAACGCGCTGCCGGTACGGCGCTCATCAGCGCTTGGGTGACTTCTTCAGGGATCGGGCTGTAGCGTTCGGTGCCGCCCAGCCACAGGTTACCTGCGCTGGTGCCCGGCCCTTTGCCGAAGCGTTGTGAGTTGAGCCCGTCGTACTCGCCAATCACCATCAGCACTCTGCCCTGGAACTGCTTGAGGAAGGCGTAGCTGTTGCTGTCCAGAAAGCCATAGGGCTTGCTGATGGCGGCAGTGAATGCCGGGCCAAACGGCGCCTGGTGGGCATCATCTGGATAGACCGCCGGGCAGATCAATACGATGCTGTCCACTTGCGGCAACCGTGCTGCAAGTTTCAGCGTGATTGCCGCGCCCAGGCTGTGGCCTATCAGCGTTCTGCATCGAGGTGCGATATGCGCGTAGAAGCGCTGTGCCTCTTCGAGGTTGGTAACCAGTGACGGCGCCACTGCGCCTGGCTCGCTGGCATGGCTGTGACCAGAAAGGTTGCCCGTGAGCGACCCGATACCAGCGGCTTGCAGGCGATAGAGCAGAGGGTTGAGCCGGGTAAAGTCCGAACGCGCGCCACCCAGCACGAATACCGGCGCTGCGCGCTCGGTATCAGGTACCAGCAACCTGGCCTGTTGCTGATAGCTTGCGAAGTGTTCGTCGATGAACAGCTCTCTGCCCGGGGCAGGCTCGTCGAACTGCCATTTAAGACGCTGATCAATGCCCGTTTCCAAGTGTCTGGTGTCCCTAGGCTCTGTTCGAAAAGCCTTGATACTTGTCCATGCTGCGTTGAAAACAGCCTCGGAATGCTCATGTACTCCAGTACACTCCGCTTCCTCGGCTGTTTTCGCCTTGCTGCCCTGCGTCTCAAGACTTCTCGTACAGAGCCTAGAAAGCCCGGAGGTGCAGCCATTCGCCAAGTGGGTTGTCAGTATCGAGCAGCAGCTTAAGCGCCATGATGCAGCAAACGCAGACCAACAGCGGCTTGACTAGACGCGGGCCGAAGCGGACTGCACAGCGTGCACCCAACTGTGCACCCACGAACGCAGCAAATGCCATAGCCAGTGCCAGCGGCCAGATGATAGCTCCGCTGAGTGAAAACACTGACAACGCGCCCAGGTTGCAAGCTGCGTTCAAAAGCTTTGCGTTGCACACCGCTTGGATCAGATGTTGACCCAGCAGAATCACGCACGCCAGCATGAAAAACGACCCGACGCCCGGGCCAAAGATTCCGTCATAAAAACCGATGACGGGAGCCACTGCCATGCAGAACAGGCTAGTCGAGATCTTCGCCTGGCGCGCTTGTTTATTGGGTTTTGGACTGAACGCGAAGTAGGCCGCTACCAGAATAAGCAATATGGGTACGCAGGCCTGCAAGACGTGCTTGGGTACGTAGCTTATCGATAAGGCGCCCAAGGCCCCTCCGATAAATGACATGACAGCCATTGGGCTGCCGCGCTTCCAGTCAATCATGCCTTTGCGGGCAAAAGCACACGTAGCCGAAACCGTGGCAGAAGCCGCCTGGAATTTGTTGGTGGCGATTGCCGCCAAGGGTTCTATACCGGCAATGAACAAGACTGGCAGCGTGATCAGCCCTCCGCCTCCAGCAATCGCATCGAAAAACCCAGCCATAAGTGCAACCAGGGCAAGTATCAGTACGAGGTTCAAGTCGAGTTCGATCATTGGATGTTTTCCTGTATTCAGCCACGGACCAGGAGGGGGTCTTCAGCGAGTACCAGCGGTTGTGCGAAGGGTGAATATCCGAACTGACGAACAAGCAAGCGTCGGTTGTCCTGGACTCTGTCGCGGCCGTGATGGCGCACCAGTTCCAGCAGTAATTGATTTCTTGAAGCGAGATATTGGCAACGAGGGCTCAGCATCAGGGTGGAAATGTCGGGTAGCTGGTCGGGTAGTGGGTCGTCAGGGAAAGGCATTTGCCTGTACATCAAGGCAGACAGATTTCCTTCGCTAAAGCGCTGCAGGGTCGAACGCTGATCTTCGCTCAAGGTCTTTCCAGCTGTTTGGCGAGTCGGCGAGCTTGAATCGCAACCCCTTTGACTTCAGGGCCGCCCGCTGCAGCGATGGCTAGGCTTGCGGAGGCTATGGCTCGGCTTTGTTCCGAATTGAAATCCAGATAATCGACTTCCGAATGAGGCATTGAACGTTCCCTGTAGTTGTTTTTATGCCGTTCCCACCTGGCTAGTGGGTGAGTCAACTATTCAATGCAGTTATGCTGCTACGCGAAAGCCAGCTCGTTCCCGGTATCTCGTAGGAGATTTCTGATGGCGACGGTCTTGGCCAGGCCCTGCGTTGGACTTCCCGGGCAGGAAACCGCAAAATGACCCCTTTCCCTCATCAATCTGTTCGGATCTGCTGACTCTATGCGTATGCGCCTGATGCTGTTGGGTGGTGGCAATGCCCTCGGGCAAGCGCTGATTCGTCTCGGGGCCGAGGAGGACATCGCATTCCTGGCGCCGCGCCCGCCGGAAGACGGCTGGACGCCAGCCAACCTGACCCAGCTGCTTGACGATCACCGTCCCGATGCCCTGGTCAACCTGGCTTACTACTTCGACTGGTTCCAGGCCGAGTCGGTCAGCGAGCAGCGCCTGGCTCAGCAGGAGCGGGCAGTTGAGCGGCTGGCGGAGCTGTGCCAGCACCACCAGATCACCCTCGTGCAGCCTTCCAGCTACCGGGTGTTCGATGGTTCGCGGGCCACGGCCTACAGCGAAAAGGACGAGCCGGTACCGTTGGGCCTGCGTGGCCAGGCGTTGTGGCGCATCGAGCAGAGCGTGCGTGCGGCGTGCCCGCAGCATGTGCTGCTGCGCTTCGGCTGGCTGCTGGACGAGAGCATCGACGGTGCCCTGGGCCGCTTCCTGACCCGCGCCGAGCAACCTCAGGAACTGTTGCTGGCCGATGATCGCCGCGGCAATCCGACGCCGGTCGACGATGCTGCGCGGGTGATCCTGTCGGTGCTCAAGCAGCTCGATTGCACAGCGCCGTTGTGGGGCACGTACCACTACGCCGGCAACGAAGCGACCACGCCGCTGGCGCTGGGCCAGGCGATCCTCACCGAGGCCGGGCAGCATCGCCAGTTGGCGGTGCAGGCGCCGACCGCGCAGGCGCATGCCGCTCGCCCGGATGCCAGCGAAGAGCCGCAGAACGCGGTGCTGGCCTGCAAAAAAATACTTCACACCTTTGGCATCAAGCCGCGTGCCTGGCGCGCTGGCCTGCCGCCTCTACTGGACCGATTCTACCGCCATGGCTGATGCCCCCATCCTGATCACCGGCGGCGCCGGCTTCATTGGCTCCCACCTGTGCGATGCGTTGCTGGCCAAAGGGTACGCCGTGCGCGTGCTCGACGACCTCTCCACCGGCAAGCGCGACAACCTGCAACTAGGCAACCCGCGCCTTGAACTGATCGAGGGTGATGTCGCCGATGCCGCGCTGGTTCAGCGCGCCGCAACCGGTTGCCGCGCCGTCGTGCATCTGGCTGCAGTGGCTTCTGTGCAAGCTTCGGTGGAAGACCCGGTGAAGACCCACCAGAGCAACTTCATCGGCACCCTGAATGTCTGCGAAGCCATGCGCCTGCAGGGCGTGCGCCGGGTGCTGTTTGCCTCCAGTGCGGCGGTGTACGGCAACAACGGCGAAGGCCAGTCAATTGCCGAGGACACGCCCAAAGCGCCCTTGACGCCCTATGCGGTGGACAAGCTGGCCAGCGAGCAATACCTGGACTTCTACCGCCGTCAGCATGGGCTGGAGCCGGTGGTGTTCCGCTTCTTCAACATCTTCGGGCCGCGCCAGGACCCTTCGTCCCCGTACTCCGGGGTGATCAGCATTTTCAGTGAGCGGGCCACCCAAGGGTTGCCGATCACGGTGTTCGGCGACGGCGAGCAAACCCGTGACTTCCTGTACGTGGGCGACCTGGTGCAGGTGATGGTGCAGGCGCTGGAACAGCCGCAGGTGGAGGAGGGTGCGGTGAATATCGGCCTGAACCAGGCGACTTCGCTGAACCAGCTGCTCAAGGCGTTGGAAAAGGTGGTCGGCAGCTTGCCGCCTGTCAGCTATGGCGAGGCTCGTTCAGGTGACATTCGCCACTCCCGGGCGGATAACCAGCGTTTGCTGGCGCGATTCGATTTCCCGCAGCCGACATCGATGGTCGAAGGGCTGGCGCATTTGCTCGGCAAGCCCTGAAACCAGGGCCTCTGCAGTAGCGGGCTTGCCCGCAAAGACGGTACTGCTCAGCCATGGCTGATCACCCGTCTCCGGCAGTCTTCCGGCCCCACAACCCGGCCATCCTGCGCGCGCACCAGCAGCGTCTCGATCGGCTTGCCGCTGGCGTTATCGAGTAGCTCCGACCGCGCCTCCCCCGCCTCGAACAAAAACCGCTCCCCCCACTGCCGCAGCCCCACCACGATCGGAAACACCGACCGCCCTTTGTCGGTGAGCACATATTCCTTGTAGGCACTGCCATCCGATGCTGGCTGCAGCTGCAGCAGGCCGCTTTCCAGCAAAAGCTTGAGCCGCGTTGTGAGGATGTTCTTCGCCAGCCCCAGGTTCTTTTGGAATTCACTGAAGCGGCGCAGGCCGTCGAAGGCATCGCGCAGGATCATCAGCGCCCAGCGGTCGCCCAATACTTCCAGGGCCCGTGCTACAGGGCATTGAGCGTTCACGTCATCGAGCATGGGTGCAACCTCTAGCGATCATCTGGTTGCAGATTAAAACCACATTTGCTAAATAGCCAGCAGGTGGTTTCAATTTGAAACCAGAAGCGCTGGAGCTGAGCCGATGAACGATGTGCCGACCCGCGGGATAACCCTGCTGCTCGCCGCCACCTGCGCCATGGCCGTGGCCACGGTCTATTTCGCCCAACCTTTGCTCGAGTCGATCGCTGCGGACCTGGGCGTGCCGCAGGCACGGATTGGCTGGGTTGTCGGTGCCACCCAGGCGGGTTACGCGCTGGGGCTGATCCTGATCGTGCCGTTCGGAGACTTGTTCGATCGCAAGCGCCTGGTATTGGGCCAGCTGCTGGTCGCGGCGCTGGCGCTGGCCGCCGTTGGCCTGGCACAGAACTGGGCGGTAATGCTTGCCGCTTTGGCCGTGGTCGGGCTGATGGCGGTGATGGTGCAGGTGATGGTGGCGTATGCCGCAGTCCTTGCCTCACCTGCCCGCCAGGGGCAGGCCGTGGGTACGGTCACCAGCGGTGTCGTGCTGGGCATTCTGCTGGCGCGCCTGGTGTCCGGTGCGCTTGCCGATGTGGCGGGTTGGCGCAGCGTCTACTTCGTGGCAGCGGGGTCGCTGTTGCTGATGGCCCTTGTGCTCTGCCTTAGCTTGCCAGCAGGGCGCCGCCCGCAACGTCGATCAGGTTACCTGGCATTGATCGGCTCGCTGTTCAGCCTGTACCGCCAGGACCGCTTGCTGCGCCGGCGCGGCCTGTTCGGCCTGTTGATCTTTGCCGCGTTCAGCGTGCTGTGGAGCAGCATGGTCTTGCCCCTGGGGGCCGCACCTTTGGCGTTGAGCCACAGCGAAATCGGCCTGTTCGGCCTGGCAGGCATCGCCGGTACGTTGGCGGCGTCGCGTGCAGGGCGTTTGGCCGATCAGGGGTTGGGTGAGCGCACCACGGGCCTGGCGCTGGCAGTGCTGACGCTGTCATGGCTGCCGACAGCTTTGGTCGGGCAATCGTTGATAGCTTTCACCCTGGGTGTACTGATGCTGGACTTCGCCGTGCAGGCGGTGCACGTCACCAACCAAAGCCTGTTGCTGGCCGGGCGGGGCGAGCTGGCCAGCCGGTTGATCGGCGCCTACATGTGCAGTTATGCGATTGGCAGCGGGCTTGGCGCGGTGCTGGCGAGCTGGGTGTATACCCGTTGGGGCTGGGGCGCAGTGTGTGCGCTGGGGATGTCGTTCAGCGCGCTGGCGCTTGGTTACTGGCTGTGGCTGCAAACAGAAAGGGCGGCCTCGGCCGCCCTGTCTCGCAGTGGTCAGAACTTGTAGCCAAGGCCGACCATGTAAACCCACGGGTCGACTTCCACATTGACCTTGGTCTTGCTGTAACCCAGCGCGCTCGGGCCGTCGACGCTGGCCTTGGTGTCGATGTCGACGTACCAGACCGAGGCGTTGACCAGCAGGTTGTCGGTCAGCATGTAGTCCATGCCCAACTGGCCGGCGATACCCACCGAGTCCTGCAGCTTGAGGTTGCTGAAGCCCTGTTGCTTGCGCGCGCTGCTCAAGTCTTCATCGAAGAACAGGGTGTAGTTGATGCCGATACCGGCGTAGGGCTGGAAGCGCGAGTTCGGGGCCATCGGGTAGTACTGCAGCGACAGGGTCGGCGGCAGTTGCTTGATGTCGGCCAGCTTGCCGTCCAGGCCGCCGCCCAGGCCTTTGACGCCAACGGTGTGCTGGAACGGCGTGGCGGCCAGCAGCTCAAGGCCGATGTGGTCGGTGAGCATGTAGGCGAAGGTCAGGCCCAACTGGGTGTCGCTGTCCAGGGTAGCCTTGGTGCCCGACACCTTGTTGCCATCGAACTTCAGGTCGCCGCTGCTTTCGTTCGGGGCGGTGGTGATGGCGCCTGCGCGCAAGATCATGTCCCCCGCCTGATAGGCGTGGGCGGCAGGGGCGACGAGCGCAAGGGCCAAAAGCGAGGCGCCGAGCAAGGACTTGTTCATGGAAGCTCCCAAAGGACGTTATTAATCGAGTAGTCCAATGGTACGGAGCCGTCTAAACCGATTGTTTGACCCAGCTCAAAGAACCGCGTTCACGAATTCGAAACAGTTCTCACTTCAGGTCATAAACGTATATTTTCTCGGCTTCCATCTGGTAGCCAGCGTCGGCCAGTTCGCTGCTGGAGGCTCTAACCTGCAGCTTTCCTTCTATCCAGTAGGGCTGGTAGAGGTCTTCGACGCGAACGCCCATCTCGCTGAAAATATGCACGATCTGGTTGGAGGGCGGGGGTGGCACATGGATGCAGGCGCCGTAGTAAGGCACCAGCAGAAATTCGGTGGTGCGGCCTTCTTCGCTGACTTCCAGCGGCACGATGTAGCCAGGCAGCTTGATCTGCTGGCCATCCAGGCCTTTGACCACGGGCGCATCCGGCGCTTGCTGGCGCGCCGGTGGCGCCGATTCGGCAGACAGTGCGTTGCTCAGCTGCGACATGTCATGCAGCGGTGCAAGCTGCGGTGGGATGACCGGCGCGCCTTCAGGGATCAGCGCGGGCCAGTCGAGTTCGCGGGGCTCCGCCGCCCAGGTTTGGGCGGCGAACATCAGCAGGGTTAAAAACAGCGCGCGGAGCATGGCGTTTTCTCAGAGGTGAATCGACAAGCCATCAGCCAGCGACTGCCGATAGGCGCGCCAGGCCGGCACGCTGCCCATCAGCAGTGCTGCGCCGAGGATGATAGCCAGCAATGTCCACTCGTGCGCACTGGGCCAGGCCAATGGCAGGTACAACCCGTAGTTGGCCTGCACGTAACCCTGGGCAAGGGCGATACCGGCGTAAAGCAGGCCAAGCCCGGCTACGATCCCGGCAGCCGCCAGCGCCAATGCCTCAAGCACCAGCAACCCAGCAATGTGCCAAGGCCGGGCACCCACCGAGCGCAAGATCGCCATCTCCCGGCGGCGCTCGTTCAGGCTGGTGAGGATCGCCGTAAGCATGCCGATCAGGCCGGTCAGCACGACGAACAGCGAGACCACGAACAGCGCCTGTTCGGCGGTGCCCATCAGGCTCCACAGCTCCTGCAGTGCCACCCCCGGCAAAATCGCCAGCAGCGGTTCGTTGCGGTATTCGTTGATCTCGCGCTGCAGGCTGAAGGTGGCGATCTTGTTGTTCAAACCGAGCATGAATGCGGTGATCGCAGCTGGCTGCAGGTCCATGCCACGTGCCTGATCGGCACTGATGCGCCCGGCGCCACGGGCCGGCACGCCGTTGTGCCAGTCGATATGGATCGCCTCCATGCCTGCCAGGCTGATGTGCAAGGTGCGGTCGACCGGCGTGCCGGTGCGTTTCAGCACGCCGACCACGGTGAAGGGTTTGTCGTCGTGCTTGACCAGGCTGATCGCTGCTACGCCATGCGCCAGCACCAGCTTGTCGCCCAGCTTGTAGTGCAAGGCGTCGGCGACTTCTGCGCCAAGCACCACTTCGAACGGGTCGTCGGCAAACTCACGGCCTTGGCTCAGCGTCAGGTGCTGCCTGCGCCCATATTGATAGTGGCTAAAATAGTCGCCGGTGGTGCCCATCACCCGGTAGCCGCGGTGCGAGTCACCTAGCGAAATAGGAATAGCCCACTTCACCCGCGGGTCTTGGGCGTAATGCTGGTAGCTGTCCCAGCGAATGTTGTTGGTGGCGTTGCCGATGCGGAACACCGAATACAACAGCAGGTTCACCGAACCTGAGCGGGCGCCGACAATCAGGTCGGTACCGCTGATGGTGCTGGCGAAGCTGGCGCGGGCTTCGGTACGCACGCGCTCTACGGCCAGCAGCAGGCACACCGACAGGGCGATGGCGAACGCGGTAAGGAAGGCGGTGAAGCGGCGGTTGGCCAGGCTGGCCAGGGCAAGACGAAGCAGGTACATCAGGCCTCCCGGGGCTTGGCGGCGCGGTTGAGTTCGGCCAGTGAAAGGTGACGGTCGAACAGCGGCGCCAGGCTCTGGTCATGGCTGACGAACAGCAGGCTGGAGCCAGCCGCCCGACACTCGGTGAACAGCAGGCGGATGAACGCTTCGCGGGTGTCGGCATCGAGGGCCGAGGTTGGTTCGTCGGCGATCACCAGTTCGGGCTGGCCGATCAGCGCACGGGCCGCGGCCACGCGCTGCTGCTGGCCGATCGACAGGCTGTCAGCGCGCCGCGCAAGCATGGCCGGGTCGTCCAGGCCCAGGTGCGCAAGCAACTCGGTGGCGGCCTGGTCGACACTGCCGTGACGCTGGCGCGCACGTTCGGCGCGGCTGCGCGAGAAGCGGCAGGGCAGTTCGACATTTTCGCGCACCGAAAGAAACGGCAGCAGGTTGAACTGCTGGAAGATATAGCCGGTGTGGTCGACCCGGAAGCGGTCCCGGGCGCCTTGGCCCAACGCACCGAGGTCCTGGCCGAGCAACCGGATACGCCCCTGGGCTGGCAAGTGGACCCCGCCCAACAAGCCCAGCAAGGTGGTCTTGCCGCTGCCGCTGGGGCCTTTGAGGAACAACGCCTCACCGGCATCCAGGCGAAATGCCGGGATGTCCAGCAGTGGGGGCTGGTTGGGCCAGGCGAACACCAGGTCCTGCAGTTCGATCAACGGCAGGCTCATTCAGAACGCGACCATGGCCTTGGCGGGCGAAGTTTCAACGCCTTTCTGGCCGTTCGGGCCGATCAGCTGCACGTTGATTTTCTGTGTGGCCGGAAAAGCCTTGAACAGCGGCGCAAGGTCGAGCTGGGTGAGTTTCTCAGGTGCCGAGCAGTTCAGCTGGTAATGGGCACCGATGTCGCTGTGCGGGTGGGCGTGTTCGTGCTCGTCGCCGTCGTCATCTTTTACCGCATTACCGAACAGCGGGCTTTCAAGCTCCTGAGCGTCCTCCTTGCAGCCTGCGGCCGCCGCCAGGCCAAACAGTTTCAGCGGTTGTTCGAGCTGCTGGCGCACGGCGGCGACCTTGGCCTTGTCGGCATCAGTACTGGCCGCGTGCTCGAAGCCGACCAGGTTCATTGCCGGGCTGTCCAGCTCCAGCTCCAGGGTGTTGCCGTCGAGCACGGCGTTGAGCTTGGCCACGCCATGTTCGTGGGCGCCGAGCGTGCCATGGGCGTGGTCATCATCGTGGGCATGGGCCACGGCCAGTGGCAGCAAGGCGAAGGGCAGGGCGAGCAGCAGGCGGCGCATGGACGACTCCGGAACGGTCTGGAAGATTGGGTTATGTTATAACAGCTTTTCTCCCTATCGCCAGCCCACGTGGCGCAGGTTTCATCTTGCGGTAGCATGGGTACATTGACATGGGCTCAAGGAAAGCATCGTGAGAATTCGTGGACAGATTGGTGACTGGCCGGTGGACCTGACCATCGAGCTGGAACCGGCGGAATGGGCGCAGATGGGGCGGCAAATCGAGGGGCAAGCACCGCAACCGGGTGGCGCCGTGGGTGCGGCGATGGTACCGGCCCCGCGCCAGGATGATGGCCAGTGGGCGGCAGCGCTCGATATGTTGCGCCAAGCGGGGAGGCTATCCGGGCCCGAGTTTCTGGAGAGCCTGACGGGTCTGGCTGGGAGTGCAGCAGCAGGAAAGAGAATGCTGGTGCGTTTGCGGCACTGTGCACAGGTCCGCGTGCTGGCAGGTGAAGATGCTCCACTCTACTGTTGGCAGGAGAATGCAAACGAGCAGTCTTGAGCAAATGCGGCTGCGATCACCTGATATTTTTGCCAGTTTTCATTGAGTGTCCAAAGGTGTCGAATGTGTAGATCTCCATATAGGAAGGCCTGCCATGCACACCCAGAACGACGCAGCAACCCAGCAGTACGACCTGCGCGGTTGGCGCTCACACTTTATTTTTGACGCTGAAAAACTGAACGCCCTCTGCCTGCATTATTACGAGGGGCGGCCTGACACTGTCCACACCGACGCTGTTGATTTTGTCCATCAACGCCCTAGCGGCTGGCTGACGACGCGTTGTGTGTTGGGCAGTCCGCTGCCGGAGTTTCCAACCGGCAACGGTGAAACGATCACTGTGGCAAGGCGTTTTGTGTCGTACACCAGTTACGAATTTCACAGAGAGCAGGGTGCGCGGTACGCCGATATCCTTGAAATAGTTGCCGGCAGCCGGAATGAGCGCAGGGCATTGTTTCAGACATTCAGACTGGATCAGTGCGTTGGTACATACCAATACAACGATGACACAATTTTTACGCTGTCGGCAGGCTCCGACTTCTCAGTCGGATTTCTAGGATTCCCAGAGCGTGACACGGACGCAGGCCTGCCATTCAAGATTCGCTTTGACAAACTTCCTGCGGGTGAAAAAATTGTCGTGCTGCCCAAGACTGCGGATGTCACTTTTGGCAAGTGGTTGATGCAGGATATACGTTTCTATCTGCGCCGCACTCAAGACCAGCATTCCCATGTCATGTATATTGCCAATGCGAGCGATGGCAACGGTTCAATTCCTGCCAGCACGGAAGATGAGCGTGAGCAGGGGCCGGCAACAGCATTGAATGCATTAGGGTATTGCTTTGTACATTGGGATGATATCCCGGATGAAGGTTTTTATGGCCGAGACTTCGAAGAATTTTCACAGTTACTCTTCCCGGTAGGGAGGGCGGCATACTACGGTTTCGTGGAGGACTATCCGGTCTCCAATGCCACGCTGCTTGAACCTTCCACGGGTTTTGAGACACCAACGCCAGACGCTGCCGTTTATTCGTCGCATATAGATCCCTTGGTCCGGATCGTATCTGCAGGCAGCCCCCGCCAACGATTGGTGCTGAATACCGTCAACCCTGCCACGCCGATCTGGCAAATCACTCCGCCTGCTGTTGGGCAGTTGGTCCCTAACGGCCGCTTCTGTGATTACATCCCGCAAGACGAGGGGGGGGTGATTTATGAAAAAAACCCGTTGACCGGCAAGGACGCTGCGCTGCGCACTTCAATGACAAGAGACCCAGTCGATATTGTCCGGATTCTTTCGGGCTTTGCGCTACTTCCGTATTTCTCGACCATGGTCGTACTCAATGCCAGGCCGACCCATTACTTCAAACTCGCCGCAGTCGGTGTAAAACTGCAGCTCACGTTAGTTTATGAGAAGTGGGGAGAGGGAGAAACAGTCGTACCGCCGGAGCTTATCGAGTGGAAAGTGCTGGCGGGGGATGGGAACCTGTCAAATGGCCTTTTTACGTCTGGCACCACCAATAGGTTCAGTGTTGTGCAGGCAATCCACCGGGATGAAAAATGGATGCAGTTCGCGGTAATCATCATTCCCATGCCATTGCTGACTGCCGCTGAGTTCGTGGCCATGCGTAATGGGGGTTGACCTCAAAAGGTGATGGGCAGGTAGCGGATACGCTACCTGCCCTCCCTGTTGGGCTACGGTGCAGGTTAGAACATCGCCGCCGACAGCTTGCGGCGATATACACCAACCAGCGGGTGGTCCCCACCCAGCAACTCGAACACCTGCAGCAACGCCTTCTGCGGCAGCCCATTCTCGTAGCCACGGTTACGCTGGAACAACTTCAACAGCCCATCCAGCGCCGCTTCATACTGCTGGCGCGCCAGTTGCTGAATGCTCAGCTGGTAAGCCGCTTCGTCATCCTGCGGGTTCTGCGCCAGGCGGCTTTTCAGGTCGGCCACTTCCGGCAGGCTCTCAGCCTGGCGCAGAAACGTCAGCTGGGCCTTGGCACCGGCCAGCGCCGCCTTGTGCTCGTCGGTCTTCACTGCATCCAGTACCACCTGGGCTTCACCCAGTTCGCCACGCTCTGCCAGGCAGCGGGCATACAGGATCAGCGCCTCGGCATTGCTGTTGTCTTCACCCAGCAGCACCTGCAGCAAGGCTTCGGCCTCGGCAAAACGGCTTTCGGCGAACAGCGCCTTGGCCTGCTCCAGTGGCGAAGCGGCCGGGGCGGCAGGCATTTGCACGTGCGGTTCGAGCATGGCGCGGATGCCCGACTCCGGCTGCGCACCGGCAAAGCCATCGACCGGTTGGCCGTCCTTGAACAGCACCACGGTCGGCAGGCTGCGAATGCCGAATTGGGCAACCACCTGCTGCTCCACGTCGCAGTTGATCTTGGCCAGCAGCAGCTCGCCCTGATATTCCTCGGTGATCTTCGCCAACAGCGGCATCAGCGCCTTGCACGGCGCGCACCATTCGGCCCAGAAGTCCACTAGGACCGGCTTGTGGAAGGAGTTCTCGATGACCAGTTGCTGGAAGTTGGCATCGGTGGCATCGAAGATGTACGGCAGATCTTTACTAGGAGCTTGGCTCATCGCGACTCTCGCAAAACCGTGAATCGCACCACTATAAAGGCTCGCGGCTGGCGTGGTACAGGCTGACCCGGCGGAATTCGTGCGGCTCGGCCAGGTCCGGCAGGGTCAGCGCATCGAGCACGCCCAGTTGCCGGTACAGCGGGTGGCTGAAGTCGCGTACCCGCGAGTCGGCCACCAGGGCCTGTCGACCACGGCCCAGGAAGGCATCGAGCAGCGGCAGGTTGGCGCGGTCGTAGAGCACGTCGGCGACCAGGATCAGGTCGAAGCGGTCTGCCTCGGCGAAAAAATCAGTGCTGTAGCCGAGCTCCACGCCATTGAGCAAGGCATTGGCCTGGCAGGCTTGCAGCGCCAACGGGTCGAGGTCGCAGGCCACCACTTCGGTGGCCCCGGCTCGCGCAGCGGCAATCCCGGCAATGCCCGAGCCTGCGCCAAAGTCCAGCACGCGTTTGCCTGCCACCCACTCGGGGTGTGCGGCCAGGTAGCGGGCCATGGCCAGGCCGCTGGCCCAGCAGAAGCTCCAGTACGGCGGGTCTTCGAGAATGCGCCGGGTTTCTTCCATGCTGAAAGCGCGGTCCATGTTCTGGTCGTCGATCAGCCACAGCTTGAGTGCGCATTCCGGCAGCTCACTGACCACCAGGCGCGCTTCACCGATCAGGCCGCTGAGGGCTTGTTGCAGGGCAAGTGGCGCCACTTACGGTGCCTTTTCGAACTGCAGCGGGCCGGTGGCCTGGGTTTGCGCCTGCGTGATGCGCACCGGTGGCAGGTGCAGGATCAACTGCCCGGAGTTGCTGGCGCGGCCGCGCAGCTCCACCCTGGCGCCGGCCGGGAAGGCCTCGGGGTTGAAACGCAGCTGGTAGGGCAGGGCCTGGCCGGTACCGGTCAGGGTGCTGCTGGCCAGCAACTGTTGCGGGCGGCCGCGCTCGTCGATAACGAGCAGTGCCAACTCCACGTTCGCGCCGGCGGGGATCGCCATCAAGGTCCCGCTCAGCTCGCGCTGGTAGGCCGGCAGGGGGCCGAGCGGCTGGGCTTTTTTCGCCACCTTGGCAGGTACGGGCGCGGGGGCTTGTTCAGTCTTGGGCCGGTCACTGCCGCAGGCAGTGAGCAAGGCGGCGCAGCACAGCACGGCGAGCGCTCGAAGATGCATGGGGTAGTCCTTCACGGGCAGAATTCTATGGATGTTAACCCCTTTGGCTTGTCTTGCCAGTGGGATGCGCTACCATGGCCCTCCCTTTTTTTGTTGCCTGCCACCATGCACTGTCCGTTTTGCGGTGCCAACGACACCAAGGTCATCGACTCGCGCCTGGTCGCCGAGGGCGAGCAAGTGCGCCGCCGTCGCGAATGCGTCGCCTGCGGTGAGCGCTTCACCACCTTCGAAACCGCCGAATTGGTACTGCCCCGGCTGATCAAGCAGGACGGTACCCGCCAGCCCTTCGACGAAGACAAGCTGCGTGCGGGCATGCAGCGCGCGCTGGAAAAGCGCCCGGTCAGCGTTGAACGCCTGGAGGCGGCGCTGGCGCATATCAAGAGCCGCCTGCGCGCCACCGGCGAGCGTGAGGTGAAGTCGCTGGTGGTCGGAGAGCTGGTGATGGCCGAGCTGCGCAAGCTCGATGAAGTCGCCTATATCCGTTTCGCTTCGGTGTACCGGCGCTTCCAGGACCTCGACGAATTCCGCGAAGAAATCGACCGCCTGGCCCGCGAGCCGGCTAAAGAGTGAGCATGCCGAGCCAGACCGCGATCCTCGACGCCCATTACATGGCCCGTGCCCTGGAGCTTGCCCGTAAGGGGGTGTACACCACCCACCCTAACCCGCGCGTGGGTTGCGTGATTGTTCGCGATGGCGAAGTGGTCGGTGAGGGCTGGCATGTGCGCGCCGGCGAGCCGCACGCCGAGGTGCATGCCCTGCGTCAGGCCGGTGAGCGTGCTCGTGGTGCCTGCGCCTACGTAACCCTTGAACCTTGCAGCCACCATGGCCGCACGCCACCGTGCGCCGAAGCGTTGGTGAAGGCGGGCGTGGCGCGTGTGGTGGCAGCGATGCAGGACCCCAACCCGCAAGTTGCCGGCCAAGGCCTGCAACGCTTGGCGGATGCCGGCATCGAAGTCGCCAGTGGCGTACTCGAAGCCGAGGCCCGCGCCCTCAACCCCGGTTTCCTGAAGCGCATGGAGCACGGCCTGCCATTCGTCCGCGCCAAGCTGGCAATGAGCCTGGACGGCCGCACCGCCATGGCCAGCGGCGAAAGCCAGTGGATCACCGGCCCGGCCGCGCGCTCCGCCGTGCAGCGCCTGCGTGCGCGCGCCAGCGTGGTGCTGACCAGTGCCGCCAGCGTGCTGGCCGACAACGCACGGATGACCGTGCGCGCTGCCGAGCTGGGGCTGGATGAAGAAACCACCGCGCTGGCCATGAGCCGTACCCCACTGCGGGTGTTGATTGACGGGCAGCTGCGCCTGCCGCTGGATGCACCGTTCTTCCAGGCCGGCCCGGCCCTGGTGGTGACCGCCATGGGCGATGACCCGCGTTACGCCGAAGCTGGCCACCAATTGCTGAGCCTGCCCGGCAGTGGCGGCCACGTCGATCTGCCGGCCCTGATGCAGGCGCTGGCAGCCCGTGGCGTCAACGAGGTCCTGCTGGAAGCCGGTGCCGGCCTGGTCGGCGCCTTCGCCCGGCAAGGCCTGGTTGACGAGTACCAGCTGTTCGTTGCCGGTACCTTCCTCGGCTCCCAGGGCCGCCCGCTGCTGGACTGGCCGCTGAGCAGGATGAGTGAAGCGCCGCGGCTGAAAATCACCGAAATGCGCGCAGTAGGCGATGACTGGCGGGTCACGGCCATCCCTCTGCCGGCACCCGGCGTATAATGGCGGGCTTGCCCCGTGCAAACCGTTTTTGAGGAACACCCCATGTTCACCGGCATCATCGAATCCATCGGCACCATTCGCAGCATGACCCCCAAGGGCGGTGACGTGCGCGTTTACGTCGAAACCGGCAAGCTCGACCTGGGTGACGTCAAGCTCGGCGACAGCATCGCCGTCAATGGCGTGTGCCTGACCGCCGTCGAACTGCCGGGTAACGGTTTCTGGGCCGACGTCAGCGTCGAGACCCTCAAGCGCACCGCGTTCATCGACCTCAAGAGCGGCAGCAAGGTCAACCTGGAAAAAGCCCTGACCCCTACCACCCGGCTGGGCGGCCACCTGGTTAGCGGCCACGTCGACGGCGTCGGCGAAATCATCTCGCGCAGCGATAACGCCCGCGCCATCCAGTTCCGCGTGCGTGCGCCCAAGGAGCTGGCCAAGTACATCGCCCACAAGGGTTCGATCACCGTCGACGGCACCAGCCTGACGGTCAATGAGGTCAATGGCGCCGAATTCGAGCTGACCATCGTCCCGCACACCCTGTCCGAAACCATCATGGCCGACTACCGCGCAGGGCGTCGGGTAAACCTTGAGGTCGACCTGCTGGCCCGTTACCTGGAGCGTCTGCTGCTGGGTGACAAGGCTGCCGAACCGAGCAAGGGCAGTGGCATTACCGAAAGCTTCCTGGCCGCCAACGGCTTCTTGAAATCCTGATTGAGAAGGGGGTGCCGCGTGGCGCTCAACAGCATCGAAGAACTGGTTGAAGACATCCGCCAGGGCAAAATGGTCATCCTCATGGATGACGAAGACCGCGAAAACGAAGGCGATATCATCATGGCAGCCGAGTGCTGCCTGCCTGAGCACATCAACTTCATGGCCAAGCACGCCCGCGGCCTGATCTGCATGCCGATGACCCGCGAGCGCTGCGAAACGCTCAAGCTGCCGTTGATGGCACCGCGCAATGGCTCGGGCTTCGGCACCAAGTTCACCGTCTCGATCGAAGCTGCCGAAGGCGTTACCACTGGCATTTCCGCTGCCGACCGTGCGCGTACCGTGCAGGCGGCGGCCGCCAAGGACGCCAAGGCCGAGGACATCGTCAGCCCGGGCCACATCTTCCCGCTGATGGCCCAACCCGGCGGTACCCTGGCCCGCGCCGGCCACACCGAAGCGGCCTGCGACTTGGCGCGCATGGCCGGCTTCGAGCCAAGCGGTGTCATCTGCGAAGTGATGAACGATGACGGCACCATGTCGCGCCGCGCCGAGCTGGAAGTGTTCGCCGCCGAGCACGGCCTGAAGATCGGCACCATCGCCGACCTGATCCACTACCGCATGATCCACGAGCGCACCGTACAGCGCGTTTCCGAGCAGCCGATCGAAAGCGAGCTGGGCGAGTTCAACCTGGTCACCTACCGCGACGCGGTGGAAGGCGATGTGCACATGGCCCTGACCCTGGGCAAGATCTGCGCCGAAGAGCCGACCCTGGTGCGCGTGCACAACATGGACCCGCTGCGCGACCTGCTGATGGTCAAGCAACCGGGCCGCTGGAGCCTGCGCGCGGCCATGTCCGCCGTGGCCGAGGCCGGCAGCGGCGTGGTGCTGCTGCTGGGCCACCCGCTGGACGGCGACGTGCTGCTGGCGCACATCCGCGAAAGCGCCGGCGACGCCCCGACCAAGGCCCCGACCACTTACAGCACCGTCGGTGCCGGCTCGCAGATCCTGCGTGACCTCGGTGTGCGCAAGATGCGCCTGATGAGTTCGCCGATGAAGTTCAATGCGATATCCGGATTCGATCTGGAAGTTGTAGAATACGTGCCCTCCGAGTGACTTGAGGCGGCGCTTGCGCCCTCACGCTCGAGTCCAAACCCTCCCGAGGCCGCCAGTGCGCGGCCTCGCTCTTGAAGATGAGAACATCGGAATGACCCTGAAGACCATCGAAGGTACCTTCATCGCCCCCAAAGGTCGCTATGCTTTGGTGGTTGGCCGCTTCAACAGCTTCGTCGTCGAAAGCCTGGTAAGCGGTGCCGTTGATGCCCTGGTACGCCATGGCGTCAGCGAAAGCGACATCACCATCATCCGTGCCCCGGGCGCGTTCGAAATCCCGCTGGTGGCACAGAAAGTCGCCCAGCAAGGCGAATACAACGCGATCATCGCCCTGGGCGCAGTGATCCGCGGCGGTACCCCGCACTTCGAATACGTGGCGGGCGAATGCACCAAGGGCCTGGCCCAGGTGTCCATGGAGTTCGGCGTGCCGGTGGCCTTCGGTGTCCTGACCGTCGATTCCATCGAGCAAGCCATCGAGCGTTCCGGCACCAAGGCCGGTAACAAAGGTGCTGAAGCTGCCCTGTCCGCACTGGAAATGGTCAGCCTGCTGGCGCAGTTGGAGGCCAAGTGATTAGCGACGAAAGCGATCGTTTCAACCCGCGCGATCCAAAACCTGCGGATGCCGGCAAGCCATCGAAAAGCGCCAAGCGCCGCGAAGCCCGCAAGCTCGCGACCCAGGCCCTGTACCAATGGCACATGGCTCAGCATTCGCTGAACGAGATCGAAGCGCAGTTCCGGGTCGATAACGATTTCACAGATGTCGACGGTGCCTATTTCCGCGAGATCCTGCATGGGGTCCCGGCGATCAAGGGCGAAATCGACAGCGCACTGAAGCCGTGCATGACCATGACCCTCGAAGAACTCGACCCGGTCGAGCTGGCCGTGCTGCGCCTGTCCACCTGGGAGCTGATCAAGCGGGTCGACGTACCATACCGCGTTGTGATCAACGAAGGCGTGGAACTGGCCAAGGTTTTCGGCGCCACCGACGGCCACAAGTTCGTCAACGGCGTGCTGGACAAGCTGGCACCTTCGCTGCGCGAAGCAGAAGTCAAGGCGAACAAGCGCTGATCCTGGCGCTGTCGAGCCATGGGTGAGTTCGAGCTGATCAACCATTACTTCGCCGCCGCGCCCTGTGCGCAGGGCGGTGAGGGCGTGGCCCTGGGTATCGGCGACGACTGCGCCTTGCTCGACCTTCCCCCCGGCGAGCAACTGGCGGTGTCCACTGACACCCTGGTGGCCGGGGTGCACTTCCCAACGGTCTGCGACCCGTGCCTGCTTGGCCAGCGTTCATTGGCCGTGGCGGCCAGCGACCTGGCGGCCATGGGTGCCCACGCCATCGGCTTCACCCTCGCCCTGACCCTGCCCGATGTTGGCCCTGACTGGCTCGCAGCCTTTGCCGACGGCCTTAGCCGCATGGCCGAGCGTTGCCGCATGAGCCTGATTGGCGGCGACACCACACGCGGCCCCCTGAGCATTACCGTCACTGTGTTCGGTCGCGTGCCGGCCGGTCAGGCCCTGCGCCGCAGCGGAGCGCGGCCGGGCGACCTGCTGTGTGTCGGTGGCGTGCTGGGCAAGGCGGCGGGTGCGTTGCCGCTGGTGCTCGGTGAGCGCGAAGCGCCGGCCGAGCAGGCCGAACCGCTGCTGGCCCATTACTGGTCGCCGCTGCCGCAGCTCGATCTCGGCCTGCGTTTGCGCGGCCTGGCCACGTCGGCGCTGGACATTTCCGATGGCCTGCTGGCCGATTGCGGGCATATCGCCAAGGCCTCCAGGGTCGCGCTCGAGGTGAACCAGGCGCAGGTGCCAGTGTCTCCTGCACTAGAGGCTTTTCTCGGTCGCGAAGCGGCGGTGCGGGCGGCGCTCACCGGTGGCGACGACTACGTGCTGGCATTCACCTTGCCGCCCGAGGCCCTTTCAGCCCTGGCCGATGCCGGCGTGCATGTGATCGGCCGGGTGTGCGAAGGGCAGGGCGTCATCCTGCGTGACCCGCAGGGCCAGGACATCACCCCCGTACAGCGGGGCTATCAACACTTTAGGGAGACACCGTGACCGACCACCCGAACCAGGTGCCTGCGGAGTTCGTTCCGCCATCGGTCTGGCGCAACCCGTGGCACTTCATCGCCTTTGGCTTCGGCTCCGGCACCCTGCCCAAGGCCCCCGGTACCTGGGGGTCGATGGTGGCCATTCCGTTTATCCCGCTGTGGCAGATGCTGCCTGATTGGGGGTACTGGCTGCTGTTGGGCGTGACCATGCTGTTCGGCTTCTGGCTGTGCGGCAAGGTGGCGAATGACTTGCGTGTACACGACCATGAAGGCATTGTCTGGGATGAGATGGTCGGCATGTGGATCACCCTGTGGCTGGTGCCCGAAGGGTGGCAGTGGATCCTCGCTGGGTTCCTGATGTTCCGCTTCTTCGACATCCTCAAGCCGTGGCCGATTCGCTGGATCGATCGTCACGTGCACGGCGGTGTCGGCATCATGCTCGACGATATCCTGGCCGGTGTCTTTGCCTGGCTGGGCATGCAGGTTCTGGTGTGGGCGGTTGGCTGAGACAGGGAGCGCTTTGATGGCCATACGGACTGTGCTGCTGGCAATGATGCTTGGCGTTGCCCCATGGGTGGCGGCGGCGGAGCAGACGCCGAAGCAGGTCCATCTGGTCAGCGAAGAATGGCTCGACTACACCAATGCCGATGGCAGCGGCGTAGCCTGGGACGTGCTGCGTAAGGTGTTCGAGCCAGCAGGGGTCAAAGTGGTGGCGCAAAGCGCGCCTTACAGCCGGGCAGTTGGGCTGGTCAAGCGCGGCGAGGCCGATGCCTGGGTCGGCTCGTACAAGGATGAGAACGAAGACAACCTTTACCCACGCTGGCACTTCGACATGGACCATATCTATGCCCTGGGCCTTGCCAGCAAGCCTGTGCCAACTCTGAACACCGTCGGCCAGTACCGCCTGGCGTGGGTACGCGGCTATGACTACAGCAGCTACCTGCCGAACGCCAAGACCTTCCGCGAAATCCAGCGCCGCGAGGGTATCTTGCCGATGCTCGAGCATGATCGGGTGGACTTCTACATCGATGCATTGACCGAGGTGGACTACGTGCTCGGCCAGAGCCCCCAGCCCGAGCGCTTCCGCCGCACCCACGTGGCCGAACTGCCGCTGTACCTGGCGTTCGCCCGCAACGACCAGGCCAGGGCCTTGCGAGACCTGTTCGACAGGCGCATGGACGAGCTGGTGCGCAGTGGCGAGCTGCGGCCGATTTTCGAGCACTGGAAGCAGCCGTATCCATTCGCTACCGACAGCCAGCCGCAGTGATGCCACCCTGCTCAGCATCGAACTTTTCGATCTTAAGCCACGGTATTCAACGAGCGCGCAGCCGCCGACCTGCTGATACAATCGCTTCACGAGAAATTTCCTACTTATCCAGGAGCACAACGTGCCCGTCGTCTTTGTTGCCGCCTCTAAACTCCCGACTCCCTTTGCGACTTTCACCATGCATGGTTTCCTCGAAGAAGCCACCGGCCGTGAGCACGTGGTGCTCAGCCTGGGTGATATTGCCGACGGCGAGCCGGTGCTGGGGCGCCTGCATTCCGAGTGCCTGACCGGCGATGCCTTGTTCAGCCAGCGTTGCGACTGCGGCTCGCAACTGGAAGCCGCTTTGCAGGCCATCGCCCGTGAAGGCCGTGGTGTGCTGCTGTACCTGCGCCAGGAAGGCCGTGGCATTGGCTTGTTGAACAAGATCCGCGCCTACGAGCTGCAGGACGGTGGTGCCGACACCGTCGAGGCCAACGAGCGTCTGGGCTTTGCCGCCGACCAGCGTGATTACGCAATCTGCCTGCCGATGCTCGAGCACCTGGGCGTGAAGTCGCTGCGCCTGATGACCAACAACCCGCGCAAGGTCAAGGCGCTGACCGACATGAACATCAAGGTCGCCGAGCGCGTGCCGCTGCACACCGGGCACAACCCGCACAACCGCTACTACCTGGCCACCAAGGCCGACAAACTTGGCCACATGCTGGGTAACGAGCACCAGGGCGAGGTGCCCCAGGCGTGACCCGGGGCGAGGTGAAGCGGCGCCTGGCGCTGGCCTGGTGGCAATACCTGGCAGTCGGCGTGGTGCCGCTGCCGGTCATGGCCTGGGCCTTTGGCGGGGGCGATGCGCTGATCCCGGTGCTGGCCATGCCGCTGTTCATCGCGGGCGCGGCGACCATGTTCCTCAGCCTGCCGCGCTTTGGTGCCTACAAACGTTCCTTGATTGCGGCCTCCAAGGTCATGGGCACTGCTGAAGAGCCCGAGGCCTGGATCGAGTTGGCGCGGGTGCGGCGTATGGCGATGCTATACGCCTGCTTCCCTGCCTGGGTGGCCGCGCTGTCAGTGCTGGTGGGGCTTGAGGCGGTACCGCAGATCCTTCTGGCGCTGTCCACCGTGGTCATCCTTTACCTCTACCGCATTCCGCGTCAGCTGGGCTGATGCGCATCCTGCTCTGCCTGCTGACGCTGCTGGCCTGCACCGCCCGGGCTGGCGAGCCCTTGCGCGTGGTCAGCCTCGCGCCCTCGATGAGCGAGATCATGCTCGAACTGCAGGCCGATGACCTGCTGGTGGGCGTGCTCGATGGCGGCGAGCGGCCAGCGGCGCTGCGCAACCTGCCTTCGGTGGGGCGCCAGGGGCAACTGGACATGGAGCGCTTGCTCAGCCTCAAGCCGGACCTGTTGTTGTTCTGGCCTGGCAGCGTGGTGCCGGCCCAGCGTGATCAGCTCAAGCGCCTGGGCATTGCCATGTACAGCGCCGAACCCCACAACCTTGACCAGCTACTCGAACAGATCGAGGCCATTGGCGTGCGTGTCGGGCGGGCAGAGCAGGGGCGGCGCTACGTGACGGGCTTGCGTGAGCGCTTGGTGCAGTTGCGCCAGCAGTATCGGCGCGAGCAGCCGCTGCGGGTGTTCTATCAGGTCTGGGACCGACCGTTGTACACCTTGGGTGGGCGCCAGGTGGTCAGCGACGCCTTGGCGGTGTGCGGGGCCCGCAACATCTTCGCCGACTTGAGCCAGCCGGCCCCGCAGGTGAATGTCGAGTCGGTGCTGCTGCGTGATCCGCAGGTGATCCTTGCTGGCGATGCGGCGCAGCTTGCCAGCTGGAAGACATGGCCACGCCTCAGTGCAGTGGCCAGTAACAGCTTGTTGGTGGTGCCAGACAAGGGCCTGGAGCGGCCTAGCGGGCAAATGATCGAAGCCACCGCCCGCCTGTGCGCATTGCTTGCGGCTAAAGCGCCGGTGTCCAGGTGACGCTGAACAGCGCTGTGCGGCCTTCTTCGCGGTAGCCGTAGCTGGCGCCTTCGTAGCTGTACAGTGCGCGGCTGTAGCCCTTGTCCAGCAGGTTATCCAGCTTCAACTCCAGCTTCAGCTCATCCGTCGCAGCCCAGCTGCCACGCAGGCCCAGCAGCCCGTAGCCAGCCAGGCGATTGCGGTTGGCCTCGTCGTCGTAGCTGGCGCTGACGGCTTGCCAGCTGCCCCCCACCGTAAAGCGCTCGAACTGACGGTCCAGATCCAGGCTCAAGGTGCGCCGGGCGCGGCGGGCGAGGGTGTGGCCGCTGTCCCGATCACGCGGGTCGATCAACGCCAGGCCGAGCTGGCTGCGCCATTCACCCCACTGCTGGTCCAGGGCCATTTCAAAGCCGTTGATGCGTGCCGAGGCAACGTTACGCGGGATCGAGTCCTGCCCGAAGATGATCGCATCGCGCAAATCGGTGCGGTACAGCGAGGCTTCCAGGCGGCTATCGCGGCTCAACTGGCTGCGCCATTGCAGCTCGTAACTCTTCGAGTGCTCTGGGTCCAGGTTCGGGTTGCTGAACTGCGGGTAGTACAGGTCGTTGAAGGTCGGGGCGCGGAAGCCTTCGCTGTAGGACAGCAGCACATCGTTGTGCGCGTTCAACGGTACGGTGACGCTGCCGCTCCAGGTGGTCTGGCCGCCGAACTGTTGGTTCTGGTCGCGGCGCACGCCGAGCTCGGTGGACAAGTGCTCGCCACTGAAGCGGTGCTGGATGAAGACGGCGCGGTTCCAGCGGCTGTCCTCGGTAAAGTCGGTGCTGCCGTGCACGCGGTCTTCGTACCAGTCGCCACCCACCAGCAGGTTGTGCTGCTCGGTCAGGGCCAGGTCATTCTGCCAGGTGACCTGGTCGCGATAGGTGTTGAACACCGAGCGTTCGTCGCTCAGCTTGTCGCGCTTGTCGTCCCGGTTTTCGCTGTGGCCCAGCTCCAGGCGGGAATGCCACGCGTCGGTAAGCTGGGCGTCGAGGTAAGTGCCGATGCTACTGACGCTGAAGTCGGTGTAAGGCTTTTGCCCGAAGCTTTCGAACGTCACCGGGTCAAAACCGCCGAACGGGTTGTCGTACTCACTGCGGCCACGGCTGTCGAGCAGGTTCAGGCCCGCTTCGAAGCGTTCACCAAAGGTGTGGCTCAAACTCAGGTTCAGCGATTTGTTGCGGTAGGCATCGTGGTCGCCGTCGCTGGCGAAGGACGGGCCGGTGGAGTCGATGCCGGCCGTTTCGTCCAGGCTGGCGCCCAGGTTGAAGCGCGTGGCGCCGTCACCGCCGGACAGGCCCAGGCTGCGTTGCCAGGTGTGGTTGCTGCCTGCGGCCAGGCGCAGGCGAGGCTGCAGGCCGGGGCCAGTGCTGCGGCGGGTGAAGATCTGGATCACGCCGCCGATGGCGTCGCTGCCGTAGACCGCCGAGCGCGAGCCGCGCAGTACTTCGACGCGTTCGATCTGGTCGACATCGAGAAATTGCAGGCCGCTGTCGCCGGAGGTGGCATTGGCGATGCGTACGCCATCCACCAGCACCAGGCTCTGGGCGGCCTTGGTGCCACGGATGAAGATACCCGGCAGGCTGCCGCGGCCCCCGGTGGGCGCAACTTGTACGCCGGGTACTCGGGTGAGCAGGTCGGTGACACTGGTGGGTTGCAGGCGGTCGATGTCGCTGCGGGTGAAGACGGTGTTGGCTGCGCTGGTGGCGGTGCGGGATTCGACCTGGCGGTTGGCGCTGATCAGCACGTCAGGGAGTTTCAGGGCGTCATCGCGGGCAGGTTCGGCTGCAAGGGCAGCGGCGGGGACACAGAGCAAGGCGGCAAAGGTCGGGATCTTCATCGGTTTATCCAAAGCATTCGCGGGGCAAGCCCGCTCCCACAGGGGTTCAGCGCATAACCTGTGAGAGCGGGCTTGCCCCGCGAAAGGGCCGCAATGCGGCCCCGGGGATTACAAGCCGAGCGTAGCCATGCGGGCCTTCACCGAGGCTTCGATCCCAGCAGCGTCCAGCCCACACTCAGCCAACATCTGCGCAGGCTTGGCGTGCTCGACATAGATGTCCGGCAGCCCCAGGTGCAGCAGCGGCTTGATCACGGCCTGGCTGGCCAGGAATTCACCGACGGCAGCGCCCGCACCGCCCATGATGGCGTTCTCTTCGAGGGTGACCAGCAGCTCATGGCTGGCAGCCAGTTCGAGTACCAGCGCCTCGTCCAGCGGCTTGACGAAGCGCATGTCGACCACGGTAGCGTTGATCTGCTCGGCCACCTGCAGCGCTTCGGCCAGTTGCACACCGAACACCAGCAGGGCGACTTTTTCACCCTGGCGGCGGATAACGCCCTTGCCGATCTCCAGGGGTTCCAGGTCGCCGCTTATCGGTGCGTTCGGGCCCGTGCCCCGTGGGTAGCGCACCGCCGCCGGGCCGTTGTACAGGTGCCCGGTACTGAGCATCTTGCGCAGTTCGTTCTCGTCGCTCGGCGTCATCACCAGCATGCCCGGGATGCAGCGCAGGTACGACAGGTCGTAACTGCCGGCGTGGGTCGGGCCGTCTTCGCCGACCAGGCCTGCGCGGTCGATGGCGAACAGCACGTCGAGGTTCTGCACCGCCACGTCGTGGATCAGCTGGTCGTAGGCGCGCTGCAGGAAGGTCGAATAGATCGCCACCACCGGCTTGCTGCCTTCGCACGCCATCCCTGCAGCCAGGGTAACGGCGTGCTGCTCGGCGATGGCGACGTCGAAGTAGCGCTCCGGGAAGCGCTCGCTGAATTCGACCAGGTCGGAGCCTTCCTTCATCGCCGGGGTGATGCCCACCAGGCGGTTGTCGGCCGCGGCCATGTCGCACAGCCACTGGCCAAACACTGCGGAGTACTTCGGCCCGCTGGCCTTCTTCGGCGCTGCCGGCTTGTCGGCAGGCTCGAGTTTGGTGATGGCGTGGTAGCCGATCGGGTCGATCTCGGCCGGCGCGAACCCTTTGCCCTTTTTGGTCACCACATGCAGGAACTGCGGGCCCTTGAGGTCACGCATGTTGCGCAGGGTGGCGATCATGGTGGGCAGGTCGTGGCCGTCGATCGGGCCGATGTAGTTCCAGCCCAGCTCTTCGAACAGGGTGCCGGGGACCAGCATGCCCTTGGCGTACTCTTCGGTGCGGCGGGCGATTTCCCAGGCGCCGGGCAGGCGCGACAGCACCTTCTTGCTGCCCTCGCGCATGCTCGCGTAGGTGCGGCTGGAGAGGATCTTGGCCAGGTAGTTGGACAACCCACCGACGTTGCGCGAAATCGACATGTCGTTGTCGTTGAGGATAACGAGCATGTCGGCGTTGACTTCCTGGGCGTGGTTCAACGCCTCGAAGGCCATGCCGGCGGTCAGGGCGCCGTCGCCGATGACCGCAATCGACTTGCGTGCACTGTTTTGCAGGCGGGCGGCAATGGCCATGCCCAGCGCTGCGCTGATCGAGGTGCTGGAGTGGCCGACGCCGAAGGTGTCGTACTCGCTCTCGCTGCGGCGTGGGAAGGCGGCGATGCCGTCCTTCTGGCGCAGGCTGAGCATGCGGTTACGCCGGCCGGTGAGGATCTTGTGCGGATAGGCCTGGTGGCCGACATCCCACACCAGCCGGTCGTCCGGGGTGTCGAAGACGTAGTGCAGGGCGATCGTCAGCTCGATGACGCCCAGGCCGGCGCCAAAGTGCCCACCGGTCTGACCCACGGTGTAGAGCAGCTCCTGGCGCAACTCGTCGGCCAGGGGCTCCAGGTCGGCTTCGGCCAGCCGGCGCAGGCCGGCAGGCGTGTCAGCGCGGTCGAGCAACGGCGTGACCGGGCGTTCGCGGGGGATCTCTTGAAACGTCGTGGGCATCAGGCGAGTCGTTATAGATGTTAAGACGCGGCAGTTTACCCCATTGTGGGAAATACTGCCCATTCAGACGGGTGTGGGATTGGGCCGCAAGGCGGCCGCAATCAATGGCGGCGTTCGACGATGTAGCGCGCCAGCGCCCGCAGGGGTTCTGCGTTTTCGCCCAAGCCTTGCAGTGCGTCCAGCGCCTGGTCGCGCAGTTCGATTGCATAGGCTTTGGCAGCCTCCAGGCCGAGCAGGGCCGGGTAGGTCGGTTTGTCACGGGCTATGTCTGCGCCCTGTCGCTTGCCAAGGGTGGCGGTATCGCTTTCCACGTCGAGGATGTCGTCCTGAACCTGGAATGCGAGGCCGATGGCCTGTGCATAAGTCTGCAGGGCATCCAGCTGAGCCTGCTCGGCGCGGCCACTGGCCAGGGCGCCCAGGCGCACGCTGGCTTCGATCAGCGCGCCGGTCTTGTGCCGGTGCATGAATTCGAGTGCCTGCTGGTCCAGCTTGAGGCCTACCGAACCGAGGTCGATGGCCTGCCCGCCGACCATACCGGCCGGGCCGGCCGCTTTGGCCAGCGCCTGGACCATGGCCAGGCGAATGCTGTCGGGTTGCGGGCTCAGGCGTGGGTCGAGCAGGGCGCTGAACGCCAGGCTCTGCAGGCCGTCGCCAGCAAGGATGGCGCACGCTTCATCGAACGCCTTGTGGGTGGTCGGCTGGCCGCGGCGCAGGTCATCGTCGTCCATGGCCGGCAGGTCGTCGTGCACCAGCGAATAGGCGTGGATCAGTTCCACTGCGCAGGCGGCGCCATTGGCCTGTTCGGCCGGCACACCCAGCGCCTCGCAGGCGGCATAGGCCAGCAGCGGGCGCACGCGCTTGCCGCCGTTCATCACGCTGTAGCGCATGGCGGCGTATAGGCGCTCGAGTTCTTTGGTCGGTGCGATGAACAGCGGTTCGAGGGCGGCGTCAACGCGGCCCTGGCTGCTGGCCTGGTAGGCGCTGATCATGCCTCTGGCTCCGCATCGAAGGGCTGCGCGGCGAGCTCGCCGTCACGCTCCAGCAGAATTTGTACTTTCTGTTCGGCCTGGGCCAACGCACCTTGGCAGTCGCGGGTCAGGGCAATGCCTTGCTCGAAGGCGGCAAGCGAGTCTTCCAGCGACAACTCGCCGTTCTCCAGGCGCTCGACCAGTGCTTGCAGGTCTGCGAGGGATTGCTCGAAATCGATGGAGGCTTTTTTGCGGGCCATGGCGACAGGTCTCGGTAGCGGTTCAGAACGGCGCGACACTAGCAGAGCGGGGCGGGGGGAGCAAACTTGAATGGGAAGGGCTTGGGGCTCGACGTGGATAATGTTGCGTACGTGAGATCGAGCGCCGCCCGCGCGGCGCATCGCGGCTAAAGCCGCTCCTACATTTGTTGCAACGTGCCATTCCAGTCGGGCCATGGTTGCTCGCCTAAGCGCATGGCTAATGGCAGGCGGGGCGGCGCAAGCCCCAGCCGAAATATCTCGTCGTGCTAACAAGGCTGCCAACGATGGCCTATCAGGCCATGGCACGTTGCAACAAATGTAGGAGCGGCTTTAGCCGCGATGCGCCGCGCGGGCGGCGCTCGATCTGCGCGCCACCATCACTGGCAAGGCAGGCGCCTGACAGCCTTCAAACCGCAACCGCTGCCTGTTCCACCATCGCCTCGCGGCAGCGCGCCAGCTCTTCGATGGTCAGCACCGGCAGGTTGTATTGCCGCGCATACACCGCCACCTGCTCGCCACGGGCCATGCTGCCATCGGGGTTCATCAGTTCGCACAACACGGCCGCCGGGCGCAACCCGGCGAGGCGGGCCAGGTCCACCGAACCTTCGGTGTGGCCACGGCGGGCAAGCACGCCACCATCACGCGCGCGCAGCGGGAACACGTGGCCGGGGCTGACGATATGGCGTTGTTCCGCGGTCGAGCGCAGTGCCGCTTCGATGGTGGTGATGCGGTCCTGGGCAGAAACGCCCGTGCTGACGCCTTCGGCGGCTTCGATGGTGACGGTGAAGCCGGTGCCATGGCGAGCCTGGTTGTTCTGCACCATTGGTGCCAGCTGCAGGGCATCGACGGTGGCTTCGTCCAGGCACAGGCAGACGATGCCGCTGCAGTCGCGAATCATCATGGCCATGGTCTGCAACGACAGGTTTTCGGCAGCGGCAACGATATCCGCTTCGTCCTCGCGGTCGTCATCGTCGAGCAGCAGCACGGGGCGGCCGGCCTGGAAGGCGGCAATGGCGGCGGAAACATTGGGGAATTGCTGGTGATGCTTGGGGGACATGAAACGCTCCTCGTGATTGATCGATGAACGTCTCGGGGCGAACAAAATGCGCGCGCAAGGGCGCCCGAATGGCCCTTGGCTGACGCCTTCTTTCATCCGGACTATGACCGTCGGCTCTGGAGTCGCACCAGATCTGCTGACCCCCGGCATGGCCGGGGCGCTCGCGGGCTCATCTTTCGATTTACCGCCGGTGGGGACTTTCACCCCGCCCTGAAGACCTGCCAAGCATACAGCACCGCGCCACACTGCTGGCAACCCACGGGGCTAAGACTTTAGCCGTTTTTCATTGCAGGCAAGTTCTATTCGGAATCACCAGCATGGACACTCTCCAGACCGCCGCAACTGACATTTTTACCAGTTGCCCAGGTTATGGGGCTGGCGCTTAATGACCCAAATCGAGCGCTTTACGGGTGATTTCTATCTCCATGAGTACGCTTCTGGCGAAGCGGCACTGTTCCGAGGCGTCATATGAGCAAAGATCTTGCGTCATTGGCCAAGCGGGTCAAGAAGTTGGAGGGTGTGGATATCTCGAAGGCTTCGCTGGATGACAAGTTGACTAACTATATCGACGGCCCAGAAGGCGTTGCAGATCTAATCTATGATCTGGCGCCGCACACTGATCAGGACTGGTCGGAACTTGAAACAATCCAGGACCTCCTCGGCATCATCCCGGAGGCGAATCTTGGTTTCGGTGTCCTGTTGGAAAACGGCCGGCGCGGTTTAGCGAGATATATCCTCAATTACTTTTTTCAGTGAGGCCGGCAACATCGGCCCATGCCCCAATCCCTCGAACCGTTCGAATCGTACCTGCAGCCCCGCCACCTTGGCCAGGTCCGCCGCCAGCTCACGCGCCGGCCGCTCCGCGTCACCCTTTACCTGCGCCCGCGGGTTCGACGGCTCATCACCTCCGCGCATCAGCACCAGCGTGGGGCGGTGATCACCCAGGCGCCCCTGCAGCCCCTGCGCCTCACCAACGATCGCCCCGTCATGCCACCACAGCGACGGGCTTGCCGCGGCGTAGTCACTGAATGCCCCAGGCCGGGTGAACAGCGCATGCAACACCGCCAGCCCACCATACGAATGCCCCCACAGCGTCTGCCGTTGCAGGTCGATTGGCGCCACGCTGGCCACCATCGGCCGCATGCGCTGTGTCAGCAGGTCGAAGAACGCATCCACGCCGCCGCTCGGCAGGCCGGTCAGCGGGTCGCGCTGCTCTGCCTGCCCGGCAATCGCCGGGGTGTAGTCATACGTACGCCCTGCGCGCTCGATGCGCTGATCGGTCTGGTAACCCACCGCTACCAGCAGTGGCGCCTGGCCGGCTGCCAGTTTGCCTAGTAGTGCACTGTCCAGGGCGCCCAATGCGGCATTGCCGTCTAGCATCCACAATACCGGGTAGCCTGCGGCAGGCGCGGGGCGGTCCGGTTTGCCGATCCACAGGCGGTAATGGCGCTGGCCATCGGCCGAGTCCAGGTCAAGGTGGCTGAAGCGGTAGGCCAGGTCCTGGCGCTGTAGCAGTGAAGTGTCCATCTTCTGCTCGCGCTCGGGCTGTGCCAGGGCAACCGGAGCCGCAAGGGCCAGCGCCACAGCCAGGGGCAGGAAAATCTTGCTCATCAGGCGTCTCATCAGGGCTTTGCAGGGAGCGCAAGGCGGGAGAACCAAGATGATAATCAGTCCTGATTGAGCGTAAAGCGCATTAACTTTCTAAACATTCCCGGGCCATAGGCAGCACCAGATGCAGGCAAAGGCCGGGGTGGCCATTGCTGGCCCACAGCCGACCGCCTTGCAGTTCGATCGCGCGGCGGGCGATGGCCAGCCCGAGGCCGAAGCCTGCGCCGCTGTCGGGCAGGCGTTGGTAAGGTTTGAAGATGCGTTCCAGGTCCGCTTGAGGTACACCGGGGCCTTGGTCGCTCAGGCGCAGGTGCCAGCTGTCGTCTTCACGCCAGCCATCCAGGCTGACCCGGCCGTCGGCGGGCGAGTGACGAATGGCATTGCGCAGCAAGTTTTCCAACGCCTGGGCCAGGCTGTCCAGGTGCACCTGGACCCGGCAATCGGGGCCGAGCGAGCAGGGCAGGCGCTCGGCGGCCCAGCCGCTTTCGAAGCAGGCGTCCTGGGTTAACGCTTCCCACACTGACACCATCAGCACCGGCTCGGTGGGTAGCTGCGGCTGTTCGGTGTCCAGCCAGGCAAGGTCCAGGGTGTCCTCGAGCAGCTTCTGCATGTCGTTTACCTCGTGCTCCAGGCGCTCGCGCAACTGGGCCGGTGGCAGGTGGCTGTCGTGGGCGATGCGCAGCCGCGCCAAGGGTGTACGCAGCTCGTGGGACAGTGTGCGCAGCAGCAGGCGTTGTTGATCAAGGCTTTGGCGCAGGCGGCCGGCCATGTGTTCGAAGGCTTGCGCCAGTTCACCCAGTTCATCACGGCGTTTCTGCAGAGGCAGGCCAGGGGTGTCCAGATCATCCGCGCGCAAGGCGTCGGCGCGGTCGCGCAACCGGTTGAGCGGCACCACAAGGTGTCGATAAATCGCCAGGCCCAGCAGCAATGCCAGCACCGTAGGTGCTACGCCATGGGTGATGACGTGGGTCCAGGGTGTCAGGCCTGTGGGCAACAGCCGTTCTGGCAGCTGCATGACCAGGCGGCCGTCCTCGGGGTGCTGCGGGAACTCGATGCTGACGTAGGGCAGTTCATCCTGAAGCCGCCGGCTCATCGGCCAGTCGAGTTTGCGCATGAAGGTCAGGTGGCTGGCCTCCTCGGCGCTTAGCGGCGTAGTGCCAAGGCTTTGCAGGTGCGGGCCGACAAGCCCCACCCAGGTGTCTTCGGCGTGCGCCAGCTTACTGCGCAACGCTTCTGCGCCGGCCGCCCCACCTTGGCGCCAGGCCTGTTCGGCCTGCTGCGCATAACGCGCCAGGTAATCCTGGTCGGCCTGGGACAAAAAATAGGTACTGCGCTCCACCGACAGGCCCCAGGTCCAGATCAACCAGGTCAGCAGCAGGCAGAAGCTGACTTGCAGCGCCGCCAGTTTCCACAGCAGAGGGTGTCGGCGCATCACGCTTTATCCGTGTCGACCAGGATGTATCCCTGGCCGCGCACGGCCTGGATCTGTACATGCTGGGCGCCGATATCGGCCAGCTTGCGACGCAGGTTGCACACATGCACATCCAGGCCGCGGTCCAGGCGTGTGTAAGCACGATGCAAGACGGTCTGGTAAAGAAATGCCTTGCTCAAGGCCTCGCCCGGGTGGGCGCTGAGGGTGGCCAGCAAGCGGAATTCGGAGCTGGTAAGGCCGGCAGTTTTGCCGTGGTGAACGACATCGTGGTGGTCCTGGTCTAGGGTCACCCGGCCCGCTTCAGTTTGCAGCAGGGGCCCGCGGCCAAAGGCGACGCGCCTTAGCAGTGCATCCACCCGTGCATCCAGTTCGGCCAGGCTGAACGGTTTGGGCAGGTAATCGTCCGCGCCGCGGGTAAAGCCACTGATCCGATCCTGCTCGGCTCCCAGCGCCGACATCAGCATCACCGGGACTGCCTGGTGGCGGCGCAGCTCATCAAGCAGGCTGAGGCCGTCAAGGCCTGGAAGCATGATGTCCAGCAACACCAGGTCGAAGCGGCTGTGCTGCACCGCGCTCAACGCCTGAGTGCCGGTGGCGCGCGCGGTTACCTGAAAACTGCGGTTGAGGAAGTGGCGCTGGAGGTCCTCACGCAAGCGTGGGTCATCTTCGACGAGCAGGAGAGAGGTTGGCATGGGGCAGTCTTGAATGAGAATTTGTATCAGTTATCGATCATCCCACTGCGGGCAGGGGGAGGGCAATCGCCCTGTGCGAGGCGCATGTGTTAAGAAGGTTAATCCTGCTGCACCTCAGGATTTGCTCCGGTATCGTTCGCAAAAAGCAACGTATTTCGTTTGCGATTAAATATCATTTGGGCGATAGGTGCGTCATGAGCGGTTTCAAAGGTGTGGGGAGCCCGCAACGGGTTCGGGGATGGCTGGTACTGGGGTTGCTGGCGCCGTTTTCGTTGTCGGCACTGGCTGAAACGGTAGCGACGCAGTCTGTGGCTGCGGACACCTCGCTCGATCTGCCGGCATTGACCATCGAAGGCAACCGCCTGTACGACATGCTGCCCTCGGAGCAAACCGGTGGCTACAGCGTCGACGCTGCAACCGTAGGCACCAAGACCCCAGCGTCGCTCAAAGAGATCCCGCAGTCCGTCACCGTCTACACCCAGGACTACATCAAAGACCGCCAATTCGTGCACCTGGATGACCTGGCCAAATACACGGCGGGCCTGCGCACGCTGACCAACGACAGCGGCCGTTCGTCGATCTACGCCCGTGGCTACGAGTACAGCGAGTTCAACATCGACGGCCTGCCAGCCCCTATGCAGAGCATCTTCGGCACCGTGCCGTCGCTGGCGGCCTTCGACCGTGTCGAGATCATGCGTGGCCCGGCTGGCTTGTTCAGCAGCACCAGTGAACTGGGCGGCATCGTCAACATGGTGCGCAAGCGTCCGACCGCCGAGTTCCAGGGCCACGTCGAAGCGAGCTACGGCACTTGGGACACCAACCACGAAGAAATCGACCTGGGCGGGCCGCTGGATGACGCTGGCCGTGTGCGTGGCCGTTTCGTTGCATCGCGTGACGACAGCAACGGTGAAGTCGATTACAACGCCAACACCAGTAACAGCTACTACGGCGCGCTGGATATCGACCTGGACGACGACACCCAGTTGTCGTTCGGCCTGATCCACGAAGTGAAGAACATCACCCCGCACAACGGCTATCCAGCCACGCTGTCCGGTGAAGTCCCGGACTTCAGCCACTCCAGGTTTCTTGGCGCTGACTGGAACTACTTCGACGGCAAGACCACCGACCTGGTTGCCGAGTTGACGCACCGCTTCGATAACGGCGGTTATGGCCGTATCGCCGCCCGCGGTTCGCACCGCGACACCAACTACCTGTATGCCTTTACCGCGACCAATGGCACCACCGGTGCCAACTCCGAGCGCGCCAGCGCCAGGGACTTTACCCAGGACACCTACTCGCTGGACGCCAGCTACAGCCAGCCGTTCGAAACCTTCGGCCAGCTCAGCGAGTTCGTGGTTGGCACCGACTACAAGAACTACGACACCGAGTACCTCAACGGCACCACCAACCTTGGGGCCATCAACGTCAACAGCTATTCGCCGACGCAGTTCGCCAAACCATCGCCGAACTACAGCACCGAAACCGGCATGCAAGAGGAAGAATACGGCCTGTATTCAAAGGTCACCTTCCGCCCGATCGAGCGCCTTGCGCTGATCGCCGGTGGCCGCTTCAGCTGGTATCGCGGTGACTTCTACACCACCACCCTGAGCAGCGGCTCGACTGTCGATGACAACAAACGTGTCGATGGCCGCTTCACGCCGTACGGTGGTGTGGTCTACGACCTGACCGAAAACCATGCGCTGTACGCCAGTTATTCGCAGGTGTTCAAGCCCCAGTCTGATACCGATGGCAATGGCCGAGTGCTCAAACCGCGGCAGGGCGAGCAGTACGAATTCGGCCTCAAAAGCAGCTACTTCGGTGGCGACCTGAATACCCGTTTCTCGGTATTTCGCCTGACTGACGAAAACCGCGCCAGCACCGAATACGATGCCGATGGCGTCGATACCGGCTTCTCCGTCGCCTCGGGCAAGACTCGCGTAAAGGGCGCCGAAGTGGAAGTCAGCGGCAAGCTTACGCAGAACTGGGAGGTGCTGGCGGGCTACACCTGGATGGAAACCGAAACCGTGGATGGTGATGCCGAAACCACGTTCTTCATCATGCCGCGCAACCAGGCGTCGCTGTGGAGCAAGTACACCATCAGCCAAGGGCCGCTGACCGGGCTGGCAATCGGCGGTGGCGTCTCGGCGATGAGCCACTTCTATTCCGAGAATGGCGGCGTGCGCATTGATGCACCTGGCTATGCGACGGTGGATGCGATGCTGTCTTACCCGGTTACCTCGAAGCTGACGGCAACCCTCAACGTTAATAACCTGTTCGACCGGGATTACCTGTCGCGGGTGGGGTCGACTTCGACGTTCAACTTCTATGGTCCTTCGCGCAGCATGATGGTGGGGGCGCGGTATGATTTCTGACGAATATGCCTGGCCTCATCGCCGGCAAGCCGGCTCCCACAGGGTTCAGCAGCGCTGCGCACATTGTAGGAGCTGGCTTGCCGGCGATGAGGCCGGCTGGGCTCTGTGTTACCTCAGCGCCATGGCCAAGGCACTGATGGATGATGCGGAGCTGGGCATGGGGCACTGAGAATAGCGGTCGACATGCTGCTGACCCGTTGCGTCCTGCCGAAAAGCGGGCATTAAAAAGCCGGCTTGTGGCCGGCTTCTCGGGGACGCTTCCGACTAATTTATGGTAAGTCGCAACCGCCTTAACTGTGTGGTCGCAAGGACCTGATAGAGATGGCCAACGCCCGTATGGGGTGTCGCCGAGCCCTCTGCAACGCGGCTTGCGCCGGTAGGGGCTGAATGTGCCGCGTAGCATACAAGGGCCGGTGCAGGATGCCCAGCAAAAAATGGCACAGGGTGTTTCAGTCTGGGCGTTGCTGGCGGAAATGCGACCAGTGGAATACCCAACCGAGGACCTGCAGTTGCTGGGCCTGGCGCTGGGCGGGGGTATAGCGCTCCACGGTGTAGTTATGGCGGTCGTGGCTGTGCAGGCACAACGTGCCGTTGTGCCCGAGGCTGAGGCTGTTCACCCTGATCGCGCCATTGTGCAGCAGGGCATAGGTTTCACCGTCGATCACTTGCGTCAGGCTGACGTCAATGGCCAGGATGGCGTCGCGGGGGACCCATGGCGCCATGTTGCCGGCTGGCATGGCCAGGCACGCGGCGTTGGCGGGCGCGACGCCCAGTGCCTTCAGTGCCTGGGCCGGCAGCCGCAGGCAATGGTTGTGGAGGGTAGCGAGTTGGCCATCCTGCACTTCGTAGAAGGGGACATGCAGCAGTTGGGTCGTCGGGGTCAACAGCGCGGTTGGCAAGGCATCCTGGGTTGGTTGAACCGCGCAACTGCGCAGGATCGAACTGGGGTGCTTGGGGCCTTCGCCGCTGCGCAACCAGCGACGGTGCACGCAGAACAGGTCGGCCAGCTCGTCGAGGCGAGCCAGGGGGATGCCGCGCTTGAACCAGTTGTTGACGTGCTGGGGTGTGACACGGCGCTGGGCGGCGAAATCGGAAGGGGTCAGGCCACACTCGTGGAGAAGGGCTTTGAGGCGGTCACCGGATGTGTTCATGCGGCCGAGTGTAGCGGCGGTGTGCGAGCAGCGATATGAACCGGGTGTTGACGCAACGTGTACGAAAAGTACCTTGTTGTAGGGCGCTGGATTAGGAATGCGTAGGATTTTTTACTGCCTGCCGAGCGCCCACAAAAAAGCCCCAGCTCGGCGGTAATCCTTTTCACTCAAGAATGCCGGGGCCGCAGAGCGGCCCCGGCATTCTTGAGTGAGCAGCCGAGGCGGGGCTTTCTGCAACCGGTATCAGCCCTTGTAGGCAGCGACCGATTTGGTGATCGCGGCGCGGGCGGCGTCGGCGCCGTCCCAGCCTTCGATCTTGACCCACTTGCCCTTCTCGAGATCTTTGTAGTTCGCGAAGAAGTGCTCGATCTGCTGAATCAGCAAGGCGGGCAGGTCGGTGTATTCCTTCACGTCAACGTACAGCTGCGACAGCTTGTCGTGCGGAACAGCGATGACCTTGGCGTCGCCGCCGCCGTCGTCAGTCATGTTCAGGACGCCGACGGGACGGGCGCGGATAACCGAACCTGGGGCAACCGGGTATGGGGTAACGACCAGCACGTCCAGCGGATCACCGTCGTCGGCCAGGGTGTTGGGGATGAAGCCGTAGTTGGCTGGGTAGAACATCGGGGTAGCCATGAAGCGATCAACGAACAGGGTGTCGCTGTCCTTGTCGATTTCGTACTTGATCGGCGCGTGGTTGGCCGGGATCTCGATGGCGACGTAGATGTCGTTCGGCAGGTCTTTGCCAGCCGGAATCTTGCTGTAGCTCATTGGGCAGTGCCCCCGTGTTTGGTCAAAAAGTGGCGGCGATTATAGGCACATTCCGCCCGTGCATGCCACGCCCCACCTGATGCGCGGGCGCATCAGGCGTGGCTTTCGCGGTAGTCCGGGTGCTCGGCCTGCAAGCGTGTCAGGCGCGTAAGCGGGTCCTGGCGGTAGAACAGCGCGAGCTGCTGGTACACCTGTGGATAAGCCTGCTGCAGCAGGTCGGGGGCGCTGAAGAAGTATTCGCTGCTGACGGCGAAAAATTCCGCCGGGTTTTCGGCCGCGTAAGGGTCGATGAGGGTTTCGGCATCCGGGGCGGCGTCCAGCTGGCGGTTGAGGTCGTCATAGGCTTGCTGCATGGCCGTGGCCCAGGCTTGCACCTGCATGCCGCTGTGCAGCGGCGGCAGGCCATTGGCATCGCCGTTGAGCATGTCGAGCTTGTGCGCCAACTCGTGGATCACCAGGTTGTAGGCTTCCCAACCGCCGCTGGCCAGCACTCCGGCCCAGGCCATGATTACCGGGCCTTGCTGCCAGGCCTCGCCGCTGTGCTCGGCGTCCCACACATGCTCCACGCCACTGGCGTCGCGATGGCGCTGGGGGCTCTTGAAATCGTCGGGGTAGAGGATGATCTCGTGGAAGCCCTGGTACCAGTTCAGCTCGCCCAGGTGCAGCAGCGGCAGTTGGGCTTGTGCGGCGAGGAACAGGCGCTGCTCATCGCCCAGCTCCACCCCAGGCAGGGTGGTCAAGTGCTTGTCGAGCAGGAACAGGATGCAGGCTTCGCGCAGCCAGCGGTCTTCGTCATCACTGATGCCATCAAGCATCGGCAGGCGTTCGCGCACCGCCTGCCATTGCTGCGGGTCGACCGGGTAGCGCGCCAGCGTGCGTTTGCGCCGCCAGGCGCTGAACGACCACATACCTGCTGTCAGTGCGCCTTGGCCGTGCGGCCGAGGCGGCCACGCAGCAGGCCGAGGACCATCGGCACCAGCGACAGGAAGATGATGCCGACCACCATCAGCGACAGGTGCTGCTTGATGAATGGCACGTTGCCGAAGAAGTAGCCGAGGGTCACCAGGCCGCCGACCCACAATAGAGACCCGGCGACGCTGAAGCCTAGGAAACGCGGGTAGTGCATGTGGGCGATGCCGGCGACGAACGGTGCGAAGGTCCGCAGGATGGGCAGAAAGCGCGCCAGGGTCACGGTCTTGCCGCCATGGCGTTCGTAGAATTCGTGGGTGCGCTGCAGGTAATCGCGGCGGAAGATTTTCGAATTAGGGTTGTTGAACAGCCGTTCGCCCGCCGTTCGCCCGATCACGTAGTTGGTGCTGTCGCCCATGATTGCCGCAGCCATCAGCAGGCCTGCCAACAGTACTGGGTCCATGCCGCCACCGGCGGCCACGGCGCCGGCGATGAACAGCAGCGAATCGCCCGGCAGGAACGGCATGACCACAAGGCCGGTCTCGCAGAAGATCACGGTGAACAGGATGGCGTAGATCCAGGGGCCGTAGTTGGTGACCAGCAGATCAAGGTAGGCATCGAGATGCAGGATGAGGTCCAGCGGGTTGAAATCCATGTACAGCACCTGTGTTCTTGACCCGCAGCTACGGGCGCGCGGACCTGCGGGAGGGTAAATTTTCACACATGTCAGGAGGGGGCATTATACGGCTATGTAGGAAACATGCCCGGGGAGATTGTAGCGGGGGGTTACTGGCGGGCTGCAGCTGCCTCATCGCGGGCAAGCCCGCGCCTACAGGTTCAACGCTAAACCTGCAGGCGCGGGCTTGCCCGCGATGAGGCCAGTAGGTTCAGTCCGAAGTAATTGGCAGGATGTAGCTCTCGAACTCGGTGTCCTTGCGAAACCCAATCGACTCATACGTCTTGCGCGCCGCCTCGTTATTCGCACTGGTCGATACCCGCATACGCACGGCCTGGGTGTCCTTGGCCATCTTCCTGGCCTCACGCATCAGGTGGTCGGCTACCAGCATGCGCCGCGAGTCTTCGGCAACGTAGATATCGTTGAGAATCCAGACGCGCTTGAGCGACAGCGACGAGAAGCTCGGGTACAGCTGGCAGAAGCCCAGCAGCTTGGCGTCGTCGTCATCCGGCAAGGCCAGGTAGATGACCGACTCGTCACGCTTGAGGCGGGTTTCGAGGAATTTACGCGAGCTGTCCGGATAGGGCAGTTGGCCGTAGAACTCGCGGTATCTGACGAACAGCGGGGTGAGCAGGTCGAGGTGTTCCAGGGTTGCCTTGATGATGCGCATGTGCGGCCCTCAGAGTCCATTTGGGGAAACAGCGGAATGCCAGCAGCTTTCAAACGCATGCTGCCCCAATGCGGGCCAGAAGCGCAATCCGCCTTCCGTGACATGTTTTATTACCCTTCGCCGAGTAGGAAGTTTCCTTTTTGATTGAGGGTGTTTTCACTTTCGAGAGTATGGACCTCCGCCTCATCCTTCAGATTCACGCCCGACAACTGCCTGCGGCAGGCCTCGCGCATCAGGTAAAGCAGGCGATGCGCGGCCATGCCGTAGCTCAGGCCTTCCAGGCGCACGTTGGAGATGCAGTTGCGGTAGGCGTCGGTCAGGCCGACCTTAGGCGCGTAGGTGAAGTACAGGCCAAGGCTGTCGGGCGAGCTAAGGCCGGGCCGCTCTCCGATCAGCATCACGGTCATGCGCGCACCGAGCAACTGGCCCACTTCGTCAGCCACCGCCACTCGGCCTTGCTCCACCAGCACCACCGGTGCGCAAGTCCAGCCATCGGCGGCGGCCTGTTCCTCGAAGCGGGCCAGAAACGGCAAGGTATGGCGGTGCACGGCAAGGGCAGAGAGGCCATCGGCGACCACGATGGCCAGGTCGAACCCGCTCGGGTTGGCCTGGGCATGCTGGCGCAGCTGCTCGACCGAGTCGTCGTTCAGGCGCCGGCCAAGGTCGGGCCGTTGCAGGTACTGGTGGCGGTCGCTGGCGGCGCTGTGCAGTACCAGGCTGTCACGGCCGCGGCCCTTGAGTTGCTCGGCCAGGGCCTGGTGGTCGAAGGCCAGGTGCACGGCGTCCCGCGCCTGGGCGTGGGCGAACTGAAAGTCCAGTTGGGCGTCGGTCGGCAGGCTGATGCCGGTGCGGCCCAGGGCGATGCGCGCCGGGGTCAGGTTGCGCAGGGCCAGCCAGGGGTTTTCGGGGGTGGGGGTGCGATGGTCCATGGTCACCTCTATGCCAGCTGTGCCAACGCCTGGCGAAACGCCGGCGGCAGGTTGTCGCCGAAGCGCACGCGGCCATCGGCCTGGGTGAATATGCCGGTGCGCTGCAACCAGGCCTCGAATTCCGGCCCAGGCTTGAGGCCCAGGGTCTGGCGCGCGTACAGCGCGTCGTGGAACGAGGTGGTCTGGTAGTTGAGCATGATGTCGTCGGAACCCGGGATGCCCATGATGAAGTTGATGCCGGCCACACCTAGAAGGGTCAGCAGGGTGTCCATGTCGTCCTGGTCGGCCTCGGCGTGGTTCGTGTAGCAGATGTCGCAGCCCATCGGCACGCCGAGCAGCTTGCCGCAGAAGTGGTCTTCAAGGCCGGCGCGGATGATCTGTTTGCCGTTGTACAGGTACTCGGGCCCAATGAAGCCGACCACGGTGTTGACCAGAAACGGTTTGAAATGGCGGGCCACGGCGTAGGCGCGGGTTTCGCAGGTCTGCTGATCGACGCCGTGGTGGGCGTTGGCCGACAGCGCACTGCCCTGGCCGGTCTCGAAATACATCAGGTTTTGCCCGAGGGTTCCGCGCTTGAGCGACAAGCCGGCCTCGTAGCCTTCCTGGAGTACGTTGAGGTTGATGCCGAAGCCTGCGTTGGCCGCTTCGGTGCCGGCAATCGACTGGAACACCAGATCCAGCGGCACACCACGGTTGATCGCTTCGATCGAGGTGGTCACGTGGGTCAGCACACAGGCTTGGGTGGGGATGTCGTAGCGCTGGATAATGGCATCGAGCATCTCCAGCAAGGAGCAGATCGAGGCGATGCTGTCGGTGGCCGGGTTGATGCCGATCATGGCGTCGCCATTGCCGTACAGCAGGCCGTCGAGGATGCTGGCGGCGATGCCTGCCGGCTCATCGGTGGGGTGGTTGGGCTGCAGGCGGGTCGACAGCCGACCGCGCAGGCCCATGGTGCCGCGAAACCGGGTGACCACACGGATTTTCTGCGCCACCAGCACCAGGTCTTGCACGCGCATGATTTTCGACACGGCGGCGGCCATCTCCGGGGTCAGGCCCGGCGCCAGGGCGCGCAGGCTGTCCTCGTTGGCTTCGTCACCGAGCAACCAGTCACGCAGCCCACCCACGGTCAGGTGGCTGACCGGGGCGAATGCCTGGGCGTCGTGGGTGTCGATGATCAGGCGGGTAACTTCGTCCTCTTCGTAAGGGATCAGCGCTTCAGTGAGAAAGTGGCTGAGCGGGATATTGGCCAGGGCCATTTGGGCGGCCACCCGCTCGCCGTCGTTGCTGGCCGCCACGCCAGCCAGGTAATCGCCCGAACGTGCCGGGCTGGCCTTGGCCATGACTTCTTTGAGGCTGTCGAAGCGGTAGACCAGGTGGCCAACCGTGTGTACGAAACTTGCCATACAGAATCTCCAGAGCGCCGCGGGCGGGCCCGCGGCGAGTGTCGGCGTCAGTGCAAGGCCTCTTCGGCCTTCTGGATCGCGGCGAATTCCTCTTCCGGTGTACCCGCGACCAGGTGGTGGCGGCTGTAAAACGCAAAGTAGGCGATCAATACTGCATAGATCACTGCGGCGCCAATCACCACCCGAGGGTCGACCAGGAAACCCGCGACCACCGCGATGCAGGCCAGCACCAAGGCCAGGCCCGAGGTGAAGATGCCGCCAGGGGTGCGATACGGGCGCTCCATTTTTGGCCGGCGGATGCGCAGGGTGATGTGCGCGGCCATCATCAGTACGTACGACAGCGTGGCACCGAATACCGCCACCAGGATCAGCAAGTCGCCTTGGCCGGTCAGCGACAGGGCAAAGCCAATGATGCCGGGGATAATCAGCGCCAGTACCGGGGCCTTGCTCTTGTTGGTTTCGGAAAGTTTGCGCGGCAGGTAGCCAGCGCGGGAAAGCGCGAAAATCTGCCGCGAATAGGCATAGATGATCGAGAAGAAACTGGCAATCAGGCCAGCCAGGCCGACCAGGTTGACGAACCCGCCCATCCAGGTGGAACCGCCATACGCCTTGGACAGCGCCTCGACCAGCGGGTTGCCCGACGCTTTGAGGGCTTCGGAACCGGCGCCGCCCGGGCCGACCACCAGAATCAGCAAGGCAAAGGCCAGCAGCACCAGCATTGCGCCGATAAGGCCGCGGGGCAGGTCGCGTTTCGGGTTTTTGGTTTCTTCGGCGGCCAGCGGCACGCCTTCGACGGCCAGGAAGAACCAGATCGCGTAGGGGATGGCCGCCCACACGCCAACATAGCCGAATGGCAGGAAGCTGCTGGCACCGACCGCGTCGGTCTGGGCGATGTCGAACAGGTTCGCTGCATCAAAATGGGGCACCATGCTCACCAGGAATACCGCCAGGGCGATGGCGGCGATGGCGGTGATGATGAACATCAGCTTCAAGGCTTCACCCACCCCAAAGATATGGATGCCGATGAAGATGATGTAGAACGCCAGGTAAATCATCCAGCCGCCAATCCCGAACAGTGACTGGCAGTAGGCGCCGATGAACACGGCGATGGCTGCCGGGGCAATGGCGTACTCGATGAGAATGGCCGTGCCGGTCAAGAACCCGCCCCAAGGCCCGAATGCACTGCGTGCGAAGCCGTAGCCGCCGCCGGCGGTCGGGATCATCGAGGACAGCTCGGCCAGCGAGAAGCACATGCACAGGTACATGGTCGCCATGAGCAACGTGGCAAGGAACATGCCGCCCCAGCCGCCCTGGGCCAGGCCGAAGTTCCAGCCGGCGTAGTCGCCGGAAATCACGTAGGCCACGCCCAGGCCCACCAGCAGCACCCAGCCGGCTGCGCCCTTTTTAAGCTCACGTTGCTGAAAGTAGTCCGAGCCGACTTTTTCGAAGTCGACGGATGCACCTGCCGGCGTGCCGGCGGATTGATCGCTTGGCATAGATTCACCTGTTGTTTTTCTTGGTGGCCGGAACGGTTCCGGCCAATGGTGATGGGTACTGCAGGAAGCGAGCCAGAGCGGTTGGTGCACGCCAACCGCTCTGCTGAAGGGCTTAGAAGAAGCCCAGTGGGTTGATGTCGTAGCTCACCAGCAAGTTTTTGGTCTGCTGGTAATGGTCGAGCATCATCTTGTGGGTTTCACGGCCGACGCCGGACTTCTTGTAGCCACCGAACGCGGCATGCGCCGGGTACAGGTGGTAGCAGTTGGTCCACACGCGGCCGGCCTTGATGCCGCGGCCCATGCGGTAGGCGCGGTTGATGTCGCGGGTCCACACACCGGCGCCGAGGCCAAACTCGGTGTCGTTGGCGATGGCCAGGGCTTCTGCTTCGTCCTTGAAGGTGGTGACGCTGACCACCGGGCCGAAGATTTCTTCCTGGAACACGCGCATCTTGTTGTTGCCCTTGAGCAGGGTCGGCTGGATGTAATAACCGGTGGCCAGCGCGCCCTCCAGCTTCTCGACCTTGCCGCCGGTCAGCAGTTCGGCACCTTCGTCCTGGGCGATCTGCAGGTACGAGAGGATTTTTTCGAACTGCTGCTGCGAGGCTTGGGCGCCGACCATGGTGTCGGTGTCGAGCGGGTCGCCGCGCTTGATCTGCAGCACCTTCTTCATCACCACTTCCATGAACTGCGGGTAGATCGACTCCTGTACCAGCGCCCGCGACGGGCAGGTGCACACTTCACCTTGGTTGAAGAACGCCAGCACCATGCCTTCGGCGGCTTTGTCGATGAAGCTCGGCTCGGCCTGCATGATGTCTTCGAAGTAGACGTTCGGCGACTTGCCGCCCAGCTCGACGGTGGACGGGATGATGTTTTCGGCCGCGCATTTCATGATGTGCGAGCCGACCGGGGTGGAGCCGGTGAAGGCGATCTTGGCGATGCGCTTGCTGGTGGCCAGCGCTTCACCGGCCTCGCGGCCATAGCCTTGCACTACGTTGAGTACGCCCGGTGGCAGCAGGTCGCCGATCAGCTCGACCAGCACGGTGATGCCCAGCGGGGTCTGTTCGGCCGGCTTGAGCACCACGCAGTTGCCGGCGGCCAGGGCGGGGGCGAGCTTCCAGGCGGCCATCAGGATCGGGAAGTTCCACGGGATGATCTGCCCGACCACGCCCAACGGCTCATGGATGTGATAGGCGACGGTGTTTTCGTTGATTTCTGCTGCGCCGCCTTCCTGGGCACGGATGCAACCGGCGAAGTAACGGAAGTGGTCGACCGCCAGCGGGATGTCGGCGTTCAGGGTTTCGCGGACGGGCTTGCCGTTGTCCCAGGTTTCGGTGATGGCCAGGACTTCGAGGTTCTGCTCGATACGGTCTGCGATTTTCAGCAGGACGTTGGAGCGGTCCTGCACCGACGTGCGGCCCCAGGCGTCGGCGGCGGCGTGGGCGGCGTCCAGTGCCTTGTCGATGTCTTCGGCAGTGGAACGGGGGAATTCTGCGATCAGTTTGCCATTCACCGGGGAGGTGTTTTCAAAGTACTGCCCCTTGACCGGAGCTACGAACTCACCACCGATGAAGTTGCCGTAGCGGCTCTTGAAGGAAACCTTCGCGCCTTCGGTACCGGGATGTGCATAACGCATGATGTGTCTCCTGGTTAATTGTGTTTTGTTGAGGAGTTCAAAAGCCTAGTGCAAAGGTCGGGCCAGTGGGGTGGCGACTTTCTGAATCAATGGCTTGGGTTGTCCCAAAAGGTTTCGCAAAGGTGCGTTGTGTCGCCGCTGGCACGGCGCAGGTGACACTTTGTACCGTTTGCGACACGCTGCAGGGCGGTGCATTGCAAAGCCTGGGCGGGTGGAGGATGCTGGAAGCACGCTCTATCTGCGGAGAACAACAACTAATGCAGAGCAACCACCTCAGCCGCCATGCCCAGCAGGTGCATACCGTCGCCCATGGCGAAGCCGGCGGGGCCGGCAGCGACCCTTCCATCGCCCGCTCCTGGCTGCGTTGCCTGGAGGATTACCACCTCGACCCGTCGGTGATTGCCGCACCGGTGGTGCTTGAGCATGGCCGCCTGCTGGAGAGCCGTGAACGCCTGCGCCAAGTGTTGAAAATCGCCGATAACGAGATGACGAGCCTGCACCAGCAGCTTTCCGGTGCTGGCCACGCGGTACTGCTGACCGACGCCCGCGGGGTGATCCTCAATTGCGTGACCGCCCCCAGCGAGCGGCGTATCTTCGAGCGCGCCGGCCTATGGCTGGGCGCGGACTGGAGTGAGGCCCGCGAGGGCACCAACGGCATCGGCACCTGCCTGGTCGAGCGCCAGGCCCTGACCATCCACCAGAATGAGCACTTTCGCGGTCGCCATACTGGCTTGACCTGCTCGGCCAGCCCGGTATTCGACCCCCATGGTGAGTTGTTGGCGGTGCTCGATGTTTCATCAGCGCGGCCAGATGTGTCGCGCCAGAGCCAGTTCCACACCATGGCGCTGGTCAGTCTGTCAGCGAAGATGATCGAGAGCTGCTATTTCCTGCGCCACTTCGAGCAGCAATGGCTGCTGCGCTTCCATCTGCAGGCCGAGTCGGTCGGCTTGTTCAGCGAGGGGTTACTGGCTTTCGACGGCGATGGCCGGATTTGCGCCGCCAACCAGAGCGCCCTGAACCTGCTGGGCACCATCCGTGGCGGCGTGCTGGGCAAGCCGCTGGAGATGTTTTTCGCCTGCAACCATGACGAGCTGTTCAGCCGCGCCATGGCCAACGGCAGCACGGCCTGGCCGTTGTACACCCGTGATGGCCGCCAGGTATTCGCCAGCCTGCGGGGCCAGGCGAGGGCGCCGGTGTGGGCTGTGCCGGCCGGCTTGCCTCAGCCTCAGGCGCGAGCGCAGGCGATGCCGAGTGTCTGTCTGCTGGACCCTGCGCTGCAAAGCGACTTCAACCGTGCCGTGCGGGTATTCGAGCGGGATGTGCCGCTGCTGCTCAGCGGCGAGACCGGCTGCGGCAAAGAGGCATTCGCCCAGGCTGTGCACCAGGCCAGCCAGCGTTGCGGCAAACCGTTCGTGGCGGTCAACTGTGCGTCAATCCCTGAAAGCCTGATCGAGAGCGAGCTCTTCGGTTACCGCGGCGGCAGCTTTACCGGCGCGCGCAAGGAAGGCATGCGCGGCAAGCTGCTGCAGGCCGATGGCGGCACCCTGCTGCTGGATGAGATCGGTGACATGCCGCTTGCGTTGCAGACCCGCCTGTTGCGGGTGCTGGAAGAGCGCCAGGTGGTGCCGATCGGCGGTGAGCCACAGGCGGTGGATGTGCGCATCGTCAGTGCCACGCACCGGGATTTGCTCGAGCGTGTGGCGCAGGGGACCTTCCGCGAAGACCTGTATTACCGGCTCAATGGGTTGGAGGTCGCATTGCCTGCGGTCCGTGAGCGCAGTGACAAGGCACAGTTGCTGGACTTCCTGCTGCGCCAGGAGGCGCCGGGCCAAGCCATCGAAATCGAACCGAGTGCACGCCAGGCGTTGCTGGGTTTTGCCTGGCCGGGCAACGTGCGGCAGATGCGTAACGTGCTGCGCACGTTGGTGGCGTTGTGTGACAACAGCTATATCGGTCTTGCCGATCTACCCGCAATCGTCAGGGCAGCCGGGGCCCCTGTGGGAGCGGAATTGCGCCGTGAATGCGTTGGTTCAGGCAGCAACGTTGACACTGCTAGCTCATTCGCGGGGCTAGCCCGCTCCCACAATGGTTGCCTGGACCAAGCGGAATGCAAGGCACTGCTGTGCGTGCTGGAGGCAAACCGCTGGCACATGACCCGTGTCGCCGAGCATTTGGGTATCAGCCGCAATACCTTATATCGAAAACTGCGCAAACATGGTCTTGCCAAGGGCGCCTGAGCGAAACACCGGGTGCGATTTCCCTAGGCTTGGGCTACCCTGCCTCGAAGTTTTGCGAGGTGTTTCATGCATATTCATATTCTTGGTATTTGCGGCACTTTCATGGGCTCGCTGGCGGTGCTGGCCAAAGAGCTCGGCCACCGCGTCACCGGCTCTGACGCCAACGTCTATCCGCCGATGAGCACCCAGCTCGAAGCCCAGGGCATCGAGCTGACCCAAGGCTACGACCCGGCTCAACTGGACCCGGCACCCGACCTGGTGGTCATCGGCAATGCCATGTCGCGGGGCAACCCGGCGGTGGAGTATGTGCTGAACAAAGGCCTGCCTTATGTGTCTGGCCCTCAGTGGCTGGCTGACCACGTGCTGCAGGGCCGTTGGGTCCTGGCGGTAGCCGGCACCCATGGCAAGACCACTACCAGCAGCATGCTGGCCTGGGTGCTGGAGCATGCCGGCATGAGCCCGGGCTTCCTCATCGGTGGCGTGCCGCAGAACTTTTCGGTGTCGGCGCGCCTGGGCGGCACGCCGTTCTTCGTGGTCGAGGCTGACGAATATGACAGCGCGTTCTTCGACAAGCGCTCGAAGTTCGTGCACTACCACCCGCGCACCGCGATCCTTAACAACCTTGAGTTCGATCATGCGGATATTTTCCCTGATCTGGCGTCCATCGAGCGGCAGTTCCATCACTTGGTGCGTACCATTCCGAGCGAGGGCCTGGTTATCCACCCGACCACCGAGCTGGCGCTGGAGCGCGTGATCGGCATGGGTTGCTGGACACCGGTGCAGACCACAGGTGAAGGTGGCCAATGGCAGGCGCGCTTGCTCAGCGCTGACGGTTCGCGTTTCGAAGTGCTGTTCGAGGGTGAAGCGCAAGGCGTGGTGGACTGGGCGCTGACGGGTCAGCACAACGTTGCCAACGCCTTGGCCACTTTGGCTGCTGCCCGCCATGTAGGCGTGGTACCCGCCATGGCCATCGAAGGCTTGAGTGCCTTCAAGAGCGTCAAGCGCCGCATGGAGAAGGTCGCCGAAGTGCAGGGCGTGACTATCTACGACGACTTCGCTCACCACCCAACTGCTATCGCCACCACCCTCGACGGCCTGCGCAAGCGGGTGGGCGAGGCACCGGTGATTGCGATCATCGAGCCGCGCTCCAACTCCATGAAGTTGGGCGCGCACCGTGATGGCCTGCCGGAAAGCGTCAACGACGCTGACCAGGTGGTCTGGTACGCACCGGCCAACCTGGGTTGGGACCTGGCAGCCACCGCGTCGCAGTGCAAGGTGCCGAGCGTGGTCGCCGACAGCCTCGAAGCGATCATCGAGCGGGTCAAAGGCCAGGCGCGGCCGGGCACCCACGTGGTGATCATGAGCAACGGCGGTTTCGGCGGCCTGCACGGCAAGCTGGCCGAGGCCCTGAAGTGACCGGGCCCGACCGCATTACCCTGGCCATGACCGGGGCCTCTGGCGCGCAATACGGCCTGCGCCTGCTCGATTGCCTGGTGCGCGAAGACCGCGAGGTGCATTTCCTCATCTCCAAGGCAGCGCAGTTGGTGATGTCGACCGAGACCGACGTCGTGCTGCCGGCCAAGCCCCAGGCGATGCAGGCGTTTCTTACCGAATACACCGGCGCTGCCAGCGGGCAGATCCGCGTGTACGGCAAAGAGGACTGGATGTCGCCGGTGGCCTCGGGCTCCGGTGCCCCGGCGGCAATGGTCGTGGTGCCCTGTTCCACGGGCACCTTGTCAGGGATTGCTACCGGTGCGTGCAACAACCTGATCGAGCGTGCGGCCGATGTGACGCTGAAAGAGCGTCGCCAGCTGATCCTGGTACCGCGTGAGGCGCCACTGTCGACCATCCACCTGGAGAACATGCTCAAGCTGTCGCAGATGGGCGCGGTGATCCTGCCTGCAGCACCTGGCTTCTATCACCAGCCGCAAACCATCGATGACCTGGTCGACTTCGTCGTGGCGCGCATTCTCAACTTGCTGAACATCCCGCAGGACATGTTGCCGCGCTGGGGTGAGCATCATCTCGGGGCGGATGATTGAGGCATAGCCTGATTGGCCTGCTGGCTGCGCTGGCAGTCAGCGGCTGTGCCACGGTGCGCACGCTGGATGCCAACAAGCCGGGCGCGCCGGTGGTGTACGCCGGCACGCGCCTGGATTTGTATGTGATCAATGGCGGGTGTTGCCCCAAGGACCGTTTCGGCGCTGAAGCGCCAACGTACCCGCGGCTGGACCTGCCGGGGAGCATGCTGTTGGATACCCTGTTCCTGCCGCTGTCATTGTTGACAGCGGCAGGGGTTGGCTTTCAGGCGACTGGCGGGCTGTAGGGCTGGCGCTATTTTTTGCCCAGCCTGCGCAGTTCATCCGACTCGATCACCCGAATCCCGTCTTCCTCCTCTAGCGCCAGGCGCCACAGCGCCCGTGCCAAGGTGCAGGCCTCGATGCCCCGGTACTTGCCCGGCATCAACCGCGCGAAGGGCGAAGCCAGCCGCTCACCCAGGCGCGGTTCAATGCGCTCACCTATCAGCAGTGATGGCCGAACGATGGTAAGCTGAGGCCAGTCTTGCGCTTTCAGCGCTTCCTCCATTTCGCCCTTCACCCGGTTGTAGAAAATCGTCGACTTGGGGTCTGCGCCGATGGCGCTGACCACCAGCAGGTGGCGCGCACCCATCTCCCGCGCGCGCTTGCTGAAGGCCACGACCATGTCCAGATCGACCGCGCGAAACGCCTGTTCGGACCCGGCCTGCTTCAGGGTTGTGCCCAGGCAGCAGTAGGCAATGTCGACACGCCCGGCCAGTTGCGGCAGAAACACCGCGGGGTCGCCGACCGGGTTTTCCAGGTGCGGGTGTTCGGCCAGCGGCCGACGGGTCGGCGCCAGCACGCGGCTGATGGTGGGCTCGTTGAGCAGGCGGTCCAGCAGGTGTTCACCCGTCAGGCCAGTTGCTCCGGCAAGCAGGACATGCTGAGGCGTCAAGTACATGATGTCTCTCCTGTGTTACACACAAGCTTAGTGGCTGGCGGGGGTTTTTTCCTGTTCCCCAGCGGTCGCCTGTGCGGCATTACGCAAGGCTTCCTCGGCCTGCTGCTGGCGCAGGCGCTGCCAATGTGCCAGTACCGCGGGCGGTGCCCACAGTTGTGGCTCGGAGGCTTCGAAACCTTCCCTTCCTTCCCGTTCGGCAACACTGGTACGCGCCAGTTCAAACGCTTGTTTCAGGTCATCGGTCTGGTTCAGTGCCTCGGCGAACAGGGCGTCGCCGAAGTAGGTGAAGTCGGCCTCTTCCGAGCAGCCGAAAGACACCCGGTCTGCGCGAGCTGCCGTCATGATGACGGTCCGCTCATCTTTCAGCGGGGCGATGTAGCCCCCGGAATAGCAGGCGGAGATGACAATCACCTTATCGCGATCCTTGAGCGGCGACAGGGCACTGGCCAGTTCATCGGCGGACAGGTCTGCCAGTTGCAGGCGCGGCTGGTCGAACACCAGTTGGTGGTCCTGGCTGCCATGGCTGGTCAGGTAGATGAACACCAGGTCTTCCGGGCCGCTTCGTTCGGCCAGGGTGCGGGCAGCGCGGGTGAGCGTTTCGCGGGTGGCCATGGGGCGGGTGGCCATCTGGTCTCGGTGGTTGACCAGGGTAACCTGGCCACGGGCGCCGAAGCGTACCTTGAGCAAGTTGCTGACGTAGTCGGCTTCGCGCAGAAATACACTTTGCTGGCCGTCACCGGCTACCACCAGGCTATACAGCTGGATAGACGGCGCGGAGTGTGGCACGCGGGCCAGCGCCTCTTCCAGCAGCCTGCCCTGGTTGAGCAGGGCCAGGTCCAGCGGGTCCGGGAGCAAGGTGCCCTTGTTGTCGCGCACGCGCACGCCGTTGACCCAGAAACCGCTTTCGACCTTGCCACTGGCCAGGGTCAATTTGCCCTGGCCCTGGTAGGCATCGTTCTCGAAGCCCCCCACGTACTTGCTGCCATCGGGCAGTTGCAGGCTGCCGTGCCCGGACAGGCGCCAGTCAACGAAACCGCCTTTGTAGTGGCTGCCGTCGCTGCCAAGCAATTCGCCTTCACCGAGCAGCGAACCGTCCTTGAATTCACCGATCCACACATCGCCGTCGGCGTTCTCGTAGCGGCCGCGGCCTTCCAGGCGGTTGTCCTTGAATTCACCGATGTACTGCTCACCGTCGATGCTGTCGTAGGTGCCACTGCCCTGCAGCAGGCCGTCGACAAAGCGGCCGCTGAACTGATTGCCGCTGGCATCGCTGCGCACGCCGGCCCCATTGGGTTTGCCTTTGGCGAACAGGCCTTGATAGCGGCTGCCGTCGGCCAGTTCGAGCTCGCCCGCGCCCTCGTACTGGTCGTCCTTGAACTGGCCGCGGTAGGTCTGGTCGGCCTGCTTGAGCGTACCTTCGCCGTCGCGGCGGCCGTGGCTGAAGGTGCCGGCATAATGGCTGCCAGGGGTGGTCAGGTCGCCCAGGCCCTGGAACAGGCCAGCGGCGAACTGGCCGCGATAGACCTCGCCGTTGCTGCCGTGCCACTCGCCCTGGCCGTGCCACTGGCCATCCTTGAAACCGCCGGCGTACCAGCTGCCGTTGGGGTAGTCGATGCGCCCCTCGCCCTGCAACAGGCCGTCCACCACCTGGCCCCGATAACGCCCGCCATCGGGCAGGCGCGCGTCCGGTGGCGACAGCGCTTCGCCATCACCACAGGCGGCGAGCATCAAGGTCAGGGCGATTGGCAGCAGAGGACGCATGGCGGAATCCGGGCAAAAGGTCTGCCGAGTATGCCGCAGAATGGGGCTGATGAGACAGCCATGGTAGGGGGCCGCGTGGCGGCCCCGGGAACGCTTAGACGAAGCAGAGTGAAAGCGGCTCGGCGATGTAGGCAGGTTTCGCTTCGCCCTCGATCTCCAGGGTCACGGTGGCCTTCAGCAACCACTGCCCAGGCTTCTTCTCGGTCACTTCGCCCAGGTCTACCTTCAGCCGCACGTTGCTGTCGACTTTGACTGGCTGAATGAAGCGCACGCTGTCCAGCCCATAGTTGACCACCATCTTCAGGCCTTCAGGCAGCACGAGAATGTCTTCCATCAGCTTCGGGATCAGCGACAAGGTCAGAAAACCATGGGCAATGGTGCTGCCAAAGGGCGTTTTGGCGGCCTTTTCCGGGTCGACATGGATGAACTGGAAATCGCCGGTGGCCTCGGCGAACAGGTTGATGCGTTGCTGGTCGATCTTCAGCCATTCGGAACGTCCCAGTTCCTTTCCAACGTACTGCGCAAGCTCGGTAACAGGTACATAGGGCATCACGACTCTCCAAGGTTGTCATTTGGTACGAAGGTGCAAGATCAGCACGGTGAACAGTGAGAGTCAAGTTGCCAGCACCCAGGCGAATAGCCGCTTATAGCCGGCAGCATGCTTATAATGGCCAGCATGCTCGAAGGAGATCCTTATGCTGTTGCGTGGTTTGACCTGGCTGGTGCTGTTTCAGCTGCTGGGTACGGCGATGAACCATCTGATCGTACCGATTCTGCCTGGGCCGATCATTGGCCTGTTACTGCTGTTGATCTACCTCATGGCCCGCGGTGAGGTCGGCAAGCCGCTGAACGAGGCGGCCAGCAGCTTGTTGCGCTACCTGCCGCTGCTGCTGGTACCGCCTGCGGTGGGGGTGATGGTGTATGCCAAGGACATTGCGGCAGACTTCTGGGCCATTGCCGGGGCGCTGCTGATCTCCTGCCTGCTGACCTTGGTGTTTGTCGGTGTGCTGATGCAGAGGCTGATGCACCGCCAGGGCAAGCGCGAGGAGCAGCCATGAACCTGGATTGGCAAGGCGCCCTCGATGCGGTTGTCCACCATCCTCTATTCGGCATCGGCATCACGCTGGGTGCCTACCAGATTGTGCTGGCAGCCTATGAGAAGACGCGCTGGATTTTCCTTCAGCCGGTACTGGTGTCGATGGTACTGGTGATCGGGGTGTTGCTGGCCTGCGGTATCGATTACCGCGAGTACCGTAAAAGTACCGAAATCATGAACATCCTTCTCGGCCCCGCCACGGTGGCCTTGGCCGTGCCGCTCTACCTCAACCTGCGGCGCATCCGCCAGCTGTTCTGGCCGACATTTACTACGCTGGTAATCGGGGGCCTGTTCGCCACGGTCTGCTGCCTGGTGCTGGGCTGGTGGTTCGGCGCCGAGCACATGATCCTGATGACCATGGCACCCAAGTCGGTCACTTCGCCGATCGCCATGCTGGTGGCCGAGCAGATTGGTGGTGTTGCGGCGCTGGCGGCGGTATTCGTACTGATCACCGGGGTGATCGGGGCCATTTTTGGCCCGGCGCTGTTAAGCCGCTTTGGCGTGCACAGCCCCGAGGCGCGGGGTATGTCGTTGGGTGTGACGGCCCATGCCGTGGGCACCTCGGTGGCCCTGCAGGAAAGTGACGAGTGCGGCGCGTTTGCCGCGCTGGCGATGAGCCTGATGGGGGTGGCCACGGCGGTGTTCCTGCCGTTGGCGGTCAGCCTGGTGGCTTGAGGAGTTGTGATGACGCTACCGCTGTTTCCCCTCAATACCGTGCTGTTTCCCGGGTGCCTGCTGGATTTGCAGATCTTCGAGGCGCGCTACCTGGACATGATCAGCCGCTGCATGAAGCAAGGCACCGGCTTTGGCGTGGTGTGCATTGTCGAAGGCGAGCAGGTTGGCAAGGCGCCGCCTGTGGTTGCGTCAATCGGCTGTGAGGCGCTGATTCGTGATTTTGTCCAGCAGGACAATGGCCTGCTGGGCATCCGTGTGGAAGGTGTGCGGCGCTTCGAATTGAGCCAGACCGAGGTGCAGAAGGATCAGCTGCTGCTGGGCGAAGTGCACTGGCTGCCGGAGCAGGCAGATAGCCCGCTGACCGACCAGGATGACGACCTGCTGGCTTTGCTGGTGGCGCTAGGCGAGCACCCGATGGTCGAGGCGCTCGACATGCCCCGGGATGTCGATGGGCGCCAGGCGCTGGCCAACCAGTTGGCCTATCTGCTGCCCTTCATGGAGGAGGACAAGCTGGACCTGCTGGCGCTCGACTCGCCGTCGGAGCGGCTGGCCGAGATCCAGAAGCTGCTGGAGCGGATTCAAGGCGAATTGTTTGCCTGATTGATATGTGCTGCTTGTACCGGCCTCTTCGCGGGGCAGGCCCGCTCCCACCGGTTGGATTGGTGTCCAACTTTCCGGGGGCAGTCCACTGGTGTGGGCTTGCCCCGCCAAGGGGCCGGTACAGGCGCCATCAATACTGGTAACGCTCCAGCGCATGTGGCAGCGCATGCATGGCAAAGAACGCCAGTAGCGCTACACACGCCGGCACCACCAGCCACCACACCCGCAGCGGCAGTGCATTGAGCGGCTGGCGGTGCTGCACCAGCGTCAGGCTCACTGCGCACACGCAGCAGGCCAGCAAGGCGCCCGCCAGAATGTCGGTCGGCCAGTGCGCCCCCAGGTAGACCCGCGACAAGGCAATGGCCAGTGCCGGAATGCACCCCAGCAATATCCACGTCAGGCGCATACGCGGCGGTTGCCCGCGCCCAGCCAGCACCGCCATCACCAGAAAGAACGCAAACGACGCCGAACTGTGCCCGCTGGGCATGCTGTAGCTGGTCAACGGGTCGGTCAGCACCTCCGGCCGTGCTCGCGCAAACAGCCATTTCAGCGAGCCGTTGGCGATGGCCGTGCCCATCAGCGCACCCCCGGCGAACAGCGCATGGCGCCACTGACGGGCCAGCAGCAGCAGGCCGGTGAGCAACCCACCGAGGAAGAATTGGGTACGGAAATCACCCAGGCGGGTCACCAACACCACGGTACCGTCGATGGCCTGGCTGCGATGCTCCTGCACCAGGGTCATCACGCCCTGATCGAACTCGTGCAGAAACGGCCAGCCCAGAAACACCCCGGCCAACGCCAGGAAGCTCAGCCCGGCGATCAGCCGCGTGCCGTGGCGCTGGTCACGGATGCTGCTGTTCAGGCTCAAGCCGATCAGCACCGCAAGGGTGCCGGCGATGATGCCTGCGTCCAGCCAGAACCCTTCCGGCAAAGGCAGGCGCATGGCCGCGCCAGTGGCCCAGCCGGGCAATAGGTAAGCGACCGACCAGCCCGCACCGGCCAGCAGGCTGACCGCGATGAAGCGCGGCAGGGGCATGTCGAACATGCCCGCGACCATGGGCAGCATCGGCCGCAGTGGGCCGATGAAGCGGCCCACCAGCAGGCTGGCGATGCCGTAACGCTGGAAGTAGGTTTCAGCGCTGCCTATCCATTCCGGGTGGTGGCGCAGCAGCGGCAAGCGCCGGATGTTCTGGTGGAAGTACTTGCCTATCGTGTACGACAGGGCATCGCCGAGCAGGCCACCAAGGAACCCCAGCAGCAAGGTTTCGCCGAGTGAAAAGGTACCGCTGCCGGCCAGCACCGCTACGGCGAACAGCAACACCGTGCCCGGCACGATGATGCCGGCAATGGCCAGGCACTCGATGCAGGCCACCAGGAAAATCGCCACACCAAGCCACTGCGGGTTGGCGCTGAGCCAGCCGGTCAGGCTGTCGAGCCATTGGCCCATGTTTCAGCTTCCTTGTTCGAGAATGAAAAAGTCTTGCCCTTCGACTTGGCCCCGGCGTAGCGGGTTCCGCGTACAAAAGCGGGCGTATTCGGCGTCGACGAAACGGTACGGCAGGTGCTCGTCGCGGCCATGCGGGATGCCCAGGCGCGTAGCCTGGATGATCCGTGGCACGTCGATAGCGCAATCTTCGACGTACAGGCGTTCGGGGTCGAAGCGCTGGGCATCCCACTGCGGCACCTTCAGGCCCAGCGCCCGGCACAGCAGGGTCTGGCCGGCGCACAGGCGCTCGGCAGGGCGCAGGTTGCCGCTGGCGTCGGGGTTGTTCAGCTGCATCTGCGCCAGGCTGTTGGCATCGGAGATGGCGTCCACCCACGGGAAGGCGGATTTGATCAGCACGGCATTGCCAGGGCCGTGGGCGCTGAAGTTCAGCGAATCGCCACCCCGGGCGTAGTACATGTAGATGTGCCCGCCATCGAGGAACAGCGCCTTGCGTTTCTCCGTATAGCCCAACGACGCGTGGCTGCCCTTGTCGCTGAGGTAATAGGCCTCGGTCTCGATGATCCGAGCGGCCAGCCACAGGTCGCCATGGCGATGGCGGATGACCTTGCCCAGCAGGGCCCTGGCCAGGGTCTGGGCGTCACGGTCGAAGAAACTGTCGGGCAGGGCGCGGGCAGGGCAGGGGGTGGTATCTGGCATGCTGGCGATTCGTCGTGGTGAAGGCGCGGATGATAGCAACGAATGGCTTAATCGAGGCTGAACCAAGACACTTCGATAAGTGCCGTTACATCTTTCCTACAGATTCTCGTCGGCCATTTTCTACCATCCGCCACCCGCCGCTGGGCGTATACCTGCGCGACAGTTATAATCAGCCGATTTCCCCTTCGCCAAGACACCGAACCCATGACTGAGTCCGTTCTTGACTATATGACCCGTTTGGGTCGCGCTGCTCGCCAGGCCTCCCGGGTGATCGCGCGTGCCAGCACCGCGCAGAAAAACCGCGCCCTGCAGGCCGCCGCCAACGCCTTGGACGCTGCGCGTGCCGAGCTTACCGCAGCCAACGAACTGGATTTGGCCGCCGGCCGTGCCAATGGCCTGGAGCCAGCACTGCTCGACCGTCTGGCCCTGACCCCGGCGCGCATCGACGGCATGATCACCGGCCTGCGCCAGGTGGCCAGCCTGCCAGACCCGGTCGGCGCCATCCGCGACATGAGCTATCGCCCGTCGGGTATCCAGGTCGGCAAGATGCGCGTGCCACTGGGGGTGATCGGGATTATCTACGAGTCGCGCCCGAACGTGACCATCGATGCCGCCAGCCTGTGCCTGAAGTCGGGCAACGCCACCATCCTGCGTGGCGGCTCCGAGGCCATCCACTCCAACCGTGCCATCGCCACCTGCATTCAGCGTGGCCTGGCCGAGGCCGGCCTGCCGGCAGCGGTCGTGCAAGTGGTCGAGACCACCGATCGTGAGGCAGTAGGCGCGCTGATCAGCATGCCCGAGTTCGTCGATGTCATCGTCCCGCGCGGTGGCCGTGGCCTGATCGAGCGCATCAGCCGCGATGCCCGCGTGCCCGTGATCAAGCACCTGGACGGCATCTGCCATGTCTACGTTGCCGAACACGCCGATCTGGACAAGGCCTGGCGCGTGGCTTTCAACGCCAAGACCTACCGCTATGGTATTTGCGGCGCCATGGAAACCCTGCTGGTCGACCAGCGCGTCGCCGATGGCTTCCTGCCGGAAATGGCTCGCCGCTTCCAGGAAAAGGGCGTGGAACTGCGTGGTTGTGAGCGTACCCGTGCATTGGTCGATGCCAAGCCGGCCAGTGAAGACGACTGGCACACCGAGTACCTCGACGCCATCCTGTCGATTCGTGTGGTCGACGGCCTGGACCAGGCCATCGAGCACATCAACCAATATGGCTCGCACCATACCGATTCGATCATCACCGAACACCAGGGCCAGGCCCGTCAGTTCATGGCCGAGGTCGACTCGGCATCGGTGATGCTCAATACCCCGACCTGCTTTGCCGATGGCTTCGAATACGGCTTGGGTGCGGAAATCGGCATTTCCACCGACAAGCTGCACGCCCGCGGCCCGGTTGGCCTCGAAGGCCTGACCTGCGAGAAGTACGTGGTGATCGGTGACGGCCAGCTGCGTGGCCAGGAGTCCTGCTGAGTTGAGCAAGGCCCAGGCAGTCCGGCGCATCGGCATTCTTGGCGGTACGTTCGACCCCGTGCACATCGGCCACCTGCGCAGCGCGCTGGAAGTGGCCGAGTACATGGCGCTCGACGAGCTGCGCCTGTTGCCCAATGCCCGCCCGCCGCACCGCGACACCCCGCAGGTGTCGGCACAGGATCGCCTGGCCATGGTGCGCGAGGCGGTGCAGGGCGTCGACCGCCTGAGCGTGGATGCCCGCGAGCTGGAGCGAGACAAGCCGTCATATACCATCGACACGCTGGAATCGATCCGCGCCGAACTGGGCGCTAACGACCAGCTGTATCTGCTGTTGGGCTGGGACGCCTTCTGTGGCCTGCCTGGCTGGCATCGATGGGAAGAACTGCTGCAACACTGTCACATCCTGGTGCTGCAACGCCCGGATGCGGACGTAGAACCCCCTGACGAGCTGCGCAACCTGCTGGCTGCGCGCTCCGAGAGCGATCCCACCGCCATGTCCGGCCCGGCGGGGAATATTTCGTTCGTCTGGCAGACGCCGCTTGCGGTGTCGGCTACACAGATCCGACAGCTGCTGGCCAGCGGCAGATCGGTGAGGTTCCTGGTGCCGGACGCCGTACTGGCCTACATCGAGGCACACGAACTGTATCGTGTGCCTAACTGACGGCGCCCCGTGGGCGCCTCATCCAACGAGTTGAACGAGTTTTATATGAGCAAGCAGAAAACCAATGGCATCAGCGGCGAAGCACTGGTCAAGCTGACCATCAGCGCTCTGGAAGACGTCAAGGCCCAGGACATCCAGGTCATCGACGTTCGCGAAAAGCACAGCCTGACCGACTACATGATCATTGCCACCGGTACCTCGAACCGCCAGATCAACGCGATGCTGGAAAAGGTCCGTGAGGCGGTGAAGAAAGAAGGCGCACAGCCGCTGGGCGAAGAAGGCAAAGGCGACAGCGACTGGGTGCTGCTGGACCTGAACGACGTCATCGTGCACATGATGACCGCCGCTGCCCGCCAGTTCTACGACCTGGAACGCCTGTGGCTGGGTGCCGAGCAGAGCCGTGCCGCCGATGCCAAGCATCACAGCCCTGAAAACGCCAGCGACTACTTCACCGACAAGCTCAAAGACCGGGAATAAGGAAGCGTCGTGCGTCTGCGCCTGATCGCGGTCGGCTCGCGTATGCCCAAGTGGGTCGAGGAAGGCTGGCATGAATATGCCAAGCGCCTGCCCCAGGAGCTGTCGCTGGAGCTGGTGGAAATCCCGCTGAACACCCGTGGCAAGAATGCCGACGTCGCCCGCCTGATTCGTCAGGAGGGTGAGGCCATGCTGAGCAAAGTTCAGCCTGGGGAACGCATCGTCACCCTCGAGGTCCATGGCAAGCCCTGGAGTACCGAGCAGCTGGCGACCGAGCTGGACCGCTGGCGCCTGGACTCGCGCACGGTGAATTTGATGGTGGGCGGCCCGGAAGGGCTGGCGCCTGAGGTCTGCGCGCGCGCCGAGCAGCGCTGGTCGCTGTCGCCGCTTACCTTGCCGCACCCGTTGGTAAGGATACTCATCGGCGAGCAGATCTATCGCGCCTGGACTGTCTTGTCCGGGCACCCTTACCACAAATGAGCCTGTAAGCAGTCCGATGTCGCAGCCGATCCGTCTCAAGGACCACGAGAAAGACGCCCGCCTGGTGCGTAACCGCGTCGTGGTCGGCGCTGTGGCGATCATGCTGCTCATCTGCGTGCTGATTGCGCGGCTGTATTACCTGCAGATCATCCAGTACGACTATCACTCGACGCTGTCGGAGAACAACCGGGTGCACGTGCAGCCGATTCCGCCCACGCGCGGGCTGATCTTCGACCGCAACGGGGTGATCATCGCCGATAACCGGCCCAGCTTCAGCCTATCCATGACCCGTGAACGTGCGGGTAACTGGCAGGAAGTGCTGGACAATATCGTCGAAGTGTTGGAGCTGACGCCAGACGATCGCGCACTCTTCGAAAAACGCATGAGGCAGGGGCGGCGGCCATTCGAGCCGGTGCCGATCCTGTTCGAGCTGAACGAGGAGCAGATCGCCCGCGTGGCGGTCAACCAGTTCCGCCTGCCCGGTGTGGAGGTGGTCGCCCAGTTGGTCCGGCACTACCCGCAAGGTGCGCATTTTGCCCATTCGGTGGGCTATGTGGGGCGCATCAACGAGAAAGAGCTGAAAGTGCTCGACCCGGTGAACTACAGCGGCACGCACCACATCGGCAAGACCGGTATCGAGCGTTTCTACGAAGACGACCTGCATGGCCAGGTCGGCTATGAAGAAGTCGAGACCAATGCCCGCGGCCGCGTGTTGCGGGTGCTCAAGCGCACCGACCCGAAGCCCGGCAAGGACATCGTGCTGAGCCTCGACATCAAGCTGCAGGAAGCCGCAGAGGCCGCCCTGGGTGGCCGCCGTGGTGCAGTGGTGGCGCTCGACCCGCGCACCGGCGAGGTGCTGGCGATGGTCAGCCAGCCAAGCTTCGACCCTAACCTGTTCGTCACCGGCATCGGCTTCAAGGCTTATGCCGAGTTGCGTGACTCGATTGATCGGCCGCTGTTCAACCGGGTGTTGCGCGGGCTGTATCCGCCAGGCTCGACCATCAAGCCAGCGGTGGCCATCGCCGGCCTGGACAGTGGTGTGGTCAACGCCGGGAGCCGGGTGTTCGACCCAGGCTATTACCAGTTGCCCAACTACGATCACAAGTACCGTAACTGGAACCGCAGCGGTGATGGCTGGGTCGACCTGGACACCGCGATCATGCGCTCCAATGACACCTACTTCTACGATCTTGCCCACAAGATGGGTATTGATCGGCTGTCCGGCTACATGAACAAGTTCGGCATCGGCCAGAAGGTCGCGCTCGACATGTTCGAAGAATCGGCCGGGCTGATGCCATCGCGCGAATGGAAGCGTGCCACCCGCCGCCAGGCATGGTTCCCGGGTGAAACGCTGATCCTCGGTATCGGCCAGGGCTACATGCAGGCCACGCCGTTGCAGTTGGCCCAGGCCACTGCGCTGATTGCCAACAAAGGCGTGTGGAACCGCCCGCACCTGGCCAGGACCATCGAAGGTCAGCCCCCGGTGGACCCGAACCCCATGGAAAACATCGTGCTGCGTGACAAGTCCGATTGGGCCAAGGTCACCCACGGCATGGAGCAGGTGATGCACAACGCCCGTGGTACCGCGCGCAAGGCTGCGGCCGGCGCGCAATACCGCATCGCCGGCAAGAGCGGTACCGCCCAGGTGGTGGCAATCAAGCAAGGCGAGAAGTACGACCGCAACAAACTTCAGGAGCGCCACCGCGACCACGCGTTGTTCGTCGCCTTCGCCCCGGCCGACGATCCGAAGATCGTGGTCTCGGTGATGGTCGAGAACGGTGAGTCCGGCTCCGGCGTTGCCGCCCCCGTGGTGCGGCAGATCATGGACGCCTGGCTGCTCGACGAGCATGGCCGGCTGAAGTCCGAATTCGCTCCTGCCACCGTCGCCCAGGAAACGGCCCCGTGATGAACAATTTCGATCGCATGCTCTCCAGCGAGGACGTGATGCGTCGACGCGCCAGCTTCCTGCAGCGCATCCACATCGACGGCCCCTTGCTGGTCATTCTGCTGACCCTCGCGGCCGGCAGCCTGTTCGTGCTCTATTCGGCCAGCGGCAAGAACTGGGACCTGTTGCTCAAACAGGCCACCTCGTTCGGCCTCGGCCTGGTGTCGATGTTCGTCATCGCCCAGCTCGAACCGCGCTTCATGGCCCGCTGGGTGCCGCTTGCGTACCTTGCCGGGGTATTGCTGCTGGTCGTGGTGGACGTCATGGGCCATAACGCCATGGGCGCTACACGCTGGATCAACATCCCCGGGGTGATCCGCTTCCAGCCCTCGGAGTTCATGAAGATCATCATGCCGGCGACCATCGCCTGGTACCTGTCCAAGCGCACTTTGCCGCCGCAGCTCAAGCACGTGGCGATCAGCCTGGTGCTGATCGGAGTGCCGTTCATTCTCATCGTCCGCCAGCCAGACCTGGGCACGGCGCTGCTGATTCTGGCTTCGGGTGCGTTCGTGCTGTTCATGGGCGGGTTGCGCTGGCGCTGGATCCTCAGCGTGCTGGCGGCGGCAGTCCCGGTGGCGGTGGCCATGTGGTTCTTCGTCATGCACGACTACCAGAAGCAGCGGGTACTGACCTTCCTCGACCCGGAAAGCGACCCGCTGGGCACCGGTTGGAACATCATCCAGTCCAAGGCGGCAATCGGCTCGGGCGGGGTGTTCGGCAAGGGCTGGCTGCTGGGCACCCAGTCGCACCTGGACTTCCTCCCGGAAAGCCACACCGACTTCATCATCGCCGTGCTCGGCGAGGAGTTCGGCCTGGTCGGCATCTGCCTGCTGCTGATTGTCTACCTGCTGCTGATTGGCCGCGGCCTGATGATCACCGCGCAAGCGCAGACCCTGTTCGGCAAGCTGCTGGCAGGCAGCCTGACCATGACTTTCTTTGTATATGTGTTCGTCAATATCGGTATGGTCAGCGGCCTTCTGCCCGTGGTGGGCGTGCCGCTGCCCTTCATTAGTTATGGCGGAACTTCGTTGGTGACGCTGCTGTCAGCGTTTGGCGTTCTAATGTCGATCCACACGCACCGCAAATGGATCGCCCAGGTTTGAATAAGGTGAAGAATTTCATGCAAGCAGTGCGTAACTGGGCTGCCCGTTGTGCGCCGTGGATCGGTGCGGTGGGCCTGTTCGGCGCTGTCCAGCAGGCTCACGCCGGTGATTATGACGGCTCGCCGCAAGTGGCCGAGTTCGTCGGCGAGATGAGCCGCGACTACGGCTTTGCCAGCGAGCAGTTGATGGGCGTGTTCCGCGAGGTACAACGCAAGCAATCGATCCTCGACGCTATTTCGCGTCCGGCCGAACGGGTAAAACCGTGGAAGGAATACCGGCCGATGTTCATCACCGACGCGCGCATCGCCCGCGGTGTGGACTTCTGGCGCCAGCACGAAGCGGTGCTGGCCCGCGCTGAGCAGGCCTACGGCGTACCGGCGCAGTACATTGTCGCGATCATCGGTGTGGAAACCTTCTTTGGCCGTAACACGGGCAATTACCGGGTGATCGACGCGCTGTCGACCCTGGGCTTCGACTACCCGCCGCGTGCCGAATTCTTCCGCAAGGAACTGCGCGAGTACCTGCTGCTGGCGCGCGACGAGCAGCTTGACCCGCTGACCCTCAAAGGTTCTTACGCCGGGGCTATGGGCCTGCCGCAGTTCATGCCGAGCAGTTTCCGCAACTACGCGGTGGACTTCGACGGCGACGGCCACATCAATATCTGGAACAACCCGGACGATGCCATCGGCAGCGTCGCCAGCTATTTCCAGCGCCATGGCTGGGTAGCCGGGCAGGGCGTGGTCAGCCGCGCCCAGGTCACGGGTAACCGGGCCGACGAAGGCCTGACCACCGGCATCGAGCCGGTGAAGACCGTCGGGGAGTTGCGAGCGCTGGGCTGGTCGAGCCATGATGCGCTGCGCGATGATCTGCCGGTTACCGCCTTCCGCCTGGAGGGCGACAACGGCCCGGAATACTGGATGGGCCTGAAGAACTTCTACGCGATCACTCGCTACAACCGCAGCGTGATGTATGCCATGGCGGTGCATCAGCTCGCGCAACAGCTGGTCCAAGTACGGGGCGTCAAGTAATGCGCGCAATCATCTCTGCCAATAGCTTCAAGCTGCTGACCTGCATGGCGGTCGGCATGTTGCTGGTCAGCTGCTCTTCCAGTCGCCCGACCACCCCCAAGCAAAGCGGCAATACCGTCCGTGCTCAGCCCGGGCTGGACATCAACCGTGCCCACAAGGACGGTGCGCCCTGGTGGGACGTGGATGTGAACAAGATCCCCGACGCCACACCGACCGTGCATACCGGCAATTACAAGGCCAACCCGTACACGGTGCTGGGCAAGACCTACTACCCGATGCAGGACTCGCGCAACTACCGCGCCGAGGGTACGGCGTCCTGGTACGGCACCAAGTTCCACGGGCAGAACACTGCCAATGGCGAGCTGTACGACCTGTATGGCATGAGCGCAGCGCACAAGACCCTGCCACTGCCGGCCTACGTGCGGGTGACCAATTTGGCCAACGGGCGCAGCGTGGTGCTGCGGGTCAATGACCGCGGCCCGTTCTATTCCGACCGCATCATCGACTTGTCCTACGCGGCGGCGAAGAAGCTCGGCTATGCCGAGATCGGCACCGCGCACGTACGGGTCGAAGGTATCGACCCGCAACAATGGTGGGCCCAGAAAGGCCAGCAACCGCCGTTGATGCTCAAGGAGCCTCAGGCCACCCAACCCCAGGCGATTGCCGCCAACACCGGGCGCGTCGAGCAATGGACACCGCCGCCGCAGCAGCACGCAGCGCCTGTGGTGCCGGTGCAGGTCGGGGGCAACAATGTGCCAGCGGGCGGTGGGGGCAACTTCCTGCAGGTGGGCGCCTTTGCCAACCCGGACGCCGCCGAGTTGCTGCGTTCGAAACTGAGCACCATGGTCAGTGCCCCGGTGTTCATCAGCTCCATCGTGCGCAACCAGCAGACCCTGCACCGCGTACGCCTGGGGCCGATCAACAGCCAGGGCGAGATCCAGCAGGCGCAGGACAGCATTCGCCTGGCGAACCTTGGCCAGGCCAAGTTGGTCACAGCTGACTGACCTGTCTGTTTTGTCATGAATTGCTGGGCGCGGGCATGTACAATGTCCGCTTTTGCCCGCAGCGACATAAAGCCGCACTTTGCAGGCTCGGCCCAAGGCCGCAAAAACTAGACTGACTGGCGCTGGGCACACGACGTGGCCCAGGGAACATCTCAGACCATTAGCGATTTTCGAGAGACGGATGAACATCACCAACCTTGCCAAACGACTTTGCCTGCCTGTACTGCTGCTGATCACGCCTGTCGCCTTCGCGGCAGAGCAGATGATGCCTGCACCTCCGCAATTGGCAGCCAAGTCCTACGTACTCATGGACGCGTCCAGCGGCAACGTGCTGGTCGAGAACAATGGTGACGAGCGCCTGCCGCCGGCCAGCTTGACCAAGCTGATGACCGCCTACATCGCCACCCTGGACATCCGCCGTGGCCAGATCGGCGAGAACGACCCGGTTACCGTCAGCGAGAACGCCTGGCGTACCGGCGGTTCGCGCATGTTCATCAAGGTTGGCAGCCAGGTGACCGTCAGCGACCTGCTGCACGGCATCATCATCCAGTCGGGCAACGATGCATCGGTCGCCCTGGCCGAGCACATCGCCGGCAGCGAAGACGCCTTTGCCGACATGATGAACAAGACTGCGGCCGACCTGGGCATGTCCAACAGCCACTTCATGAACCCCACTGGCCTGCCGAACCCGGAGCATTACTCCTCGGCCCACGACATGGCCTCGCTGGCGCGCGCGATCATCAACGTCGACCCGGCGCACTACGCGATCTACTCGCAGAAAGAGTTCTTCTGGAACAACATCAAGCAGCCGAACCGCAACCTGCTGCTGTGGCGTGACAAGACGGTCGATGGCCTGAAAACCGGCCACACCGACGAAGCCGGCTACTGTATGGTCGCTTCGGCCGTGCGTGACGGCCAGCGCCTGATCGCCGTGGTGTTCGGCACCAACAGCGAACAATCGCGTGCTGCCGAGACCCAGAAGCTGCTGACCTACGGTTTCCGCTTCTTCGAAACCCAGACCTTCTACCAGAAGGGCACCGAGCTGGCTCAGGCTCCGGTCTGGAAAGGCGCCACCAGCATCGTCAAGGCTGGCCTGGCTGACGACCTGACCATGACTATGCCTAAAGGCCAATTGAAGCGCCTGCAGGCTTCGATGACCATGAACCCGCAGCTCACCGCACCGATCGCCAAAGGTGACGTGATCGGCAAAGTGGAAGTCAAACTGGATGAGAACGTGGTTCACAGCGCCGACCTGATCGCCCTCGATGGCGTCGAGGAAGGTGGTTTCATCCGTCGTATGTGGGATAGCATCCGTCTATTCTTCTACGGGTTGTTCAACTGATAACGTGACCTGCCACGCCCCCGCTGATCGTTGCGGGGGCGTTGTTGTTGCCACGGCTTACGAGGCCGTTTCCGCCATGAGCGAACCTGACGTCAAGTCGCACAAAATCGAATTCCCTTGCGCCGATTACCCGATCAAGGTCATCGGCGATACCGTTGTCGGCTTCAAGGACACGGTGATCGAGATTCTCAGCAAGCACGCCAAGGTCGACCTTGCCACGCTGGCCGAGCGCCAGAGCAAGGAAGGCAAGTACACCACTGTGCAGCTGCACATCGTTGCCACCAGCGAAGACCAGCTGCACGACATCAACAGTGCCCTGCGCGCGACCGGCATCGTGAAAATGGTGCTTTGATGTCCCTTTGTCTCGGTTTTCGCGATCTTGGCCTGCAGCCCTATGAACCGGTGCTGCAAGCCATGCGTCGCTTCACCGAGCAGCGTAGCCCCGACAGCCAGGACGAAATCTGGCTGGTCGAGCACCCCGCGGTCTTCACCCAGGGCCAGGCCGGTAAGGCCGAGCACCTGCTGGTGCCGGGCGACATTCCGGTGGTGCAGACCGACCGTGGCGGCCAGGTGACCTACCACGGCCCCGGGCAACTGGTGGCCTACCTGTTGCTGGACGTGCGCCGCCTGGGCTTTGGCGTGCGCGAACTGGTCAGCCGCATCGAGCAGACACTCATCGAGCTGCTCGCCAGCTACGGTGTCACTGCTGCGGCCAAGCCCGATGCGCCGGGTGTCTATGTCGATGGAGCGAAAATCGCCTCCCTCGGCCTGCGAATCCGCAACGGCCGTTGCTTCCACGGCCTTGCTCTGAATGTGGACATGGACCTTGCTCCATTCCGCCGAATCAACCCCTGTGGGTATGCGGGGCTGGCCATGACCCAGCTGCGTGACCTGGCAGGCCCGATCGAACTCGACGAGGTCAGGACAAGGCTGCGCGGACAGCTGGTCAAGCACCTCGACTATGCTGAGCAGACGACCCTGACGGGCGGAATCGACTGAATATGACAACTGTGCAAGAAGCCGTGCCGAACCTGATACCTACCCAGGATGCCACCCCGCGCCCAGCGCCGAAGAAGGTGGAAGCTGGGGTCAAGCTGCGTGGCGCCGACAAGGTGGCGCGCATCCCGGTGAAGATCATCCCCACCGATGAACTGCCAAAGAAGCCCGACTGGATCCGCGTGCGCATCCCGGTTTCCCCTGAGGTTGACCGCATCAAGCAGCTGCTGCGCAAGCACAAGCTGCACAGCGTGTGCGAAGAGGCGTCCTGCCCGAACCTGGGCGAATGCTTCTCCGGTGGCACCGCAACCTTCATGATCATGGGTGACATCTGCACCCGTCGCTGCCCGTTCTGCGACGTCGGCCACGGCCGACCGAAGCCACTGGACGTGGACGAGCCGAAGAACCTGGCCGTGGCCATTGCCGACCTGCGCCTGAAGTACGTGGTGATCACTTCGGTGGACCGCGACGACCTGCGTGACGGGGGTGCCCAGCACTTCGCCGACTGCATCCGCGAAATTCGCGCGCTGTCGCCGGGCGTGCAGTTGGAAACCCTGGTGCCGGACTACCGCGGCCGCATGGACGTGGCGCTGGAGATCACCGCGCAAGAGCCGCCGGATGTCTTCAACCACAACCTCGAAACCGTACCGCGCCTTTACAAGGCTGCGCGCCCGGGTTCGGACTACGATTGGTCGCTGGACCTGCTGCAGAAGTTCAAGCAGCTGGTCCCGCACGTGCCGACCAAGTCGGGCCTGATGCTCGGCCTGGGTGAAACCGACGAGGAAGTGATCGAGGTGATGCACCGCATGCGCGAGCATGACATCGACATGCTGACCCTCGGCCAGTACCTGCAGCCTTCGCGCAGCCACTTGCCGGTGCAGCGCTTTGTGCACCCGGACACCTTCGCCTGGTTCGCCGAGGAAGGTTACAAGATGGGCTTCAAGAACGTCGCTTCGGGCCCGTTGGTGCGCTCGTCCTACCACGCCGACCAGCAGGCTCACGAAGCCAAGATCAAGCTCTGATCCTGGTTTGAGCTACCCATGCCGATGCGCGCCGAAAGGTGGCATCGGCATTTTTGTTTGTGTGCCATGCGCTGCAAGGAGTTGCGATGAATTGCGCCGAAACCTTTGAATCCCGCCTTCCTGCTGCAGTGCCGGGCAATGCCTGCTTTGCCATCGTCGCCCCAGCCGGCCCAGCCCGGCTGGACGCACAAAAGGCCAGCCAGTGGTTCGCCGAGCGTGGCTACCGCTGCCGTATCTACCCAGGCGTGGAGCAGGCCCAGGGCTACCTGGCAGGCTCCGATCAGCAACGCGTGCAGGACCTGCACGACGCCTTCGCAGACCCGGCGATCGACGCGATCCTGTGCATGCGCGGTGGTTACGGCAGCATGCGCCTGCTCGACAGGCTCGACTTCGGCCTGATCCGGCGCAACCCCAAGCCGCTGATCGGCTACAGCGACATTACCGCGTTGCACATGGCCATCTACCGCAAAACCGGTTTGGTCACGTTCCACGGGGCCATGCTCAATGCCGACTTGCTCGGCGCCAAGCTCGCGCCGACCGAGTCTTCGCTGGTGGCACAGTTGAGTGGGGCGTTAGCGGCGGGGGATACGCTTGTTCATCCCGCCGAGTTCCCCTTGAGCAGCGTGGTGCCGGGTGTTGCAAGGGGGCGTCTGCTGGGCGGCAACTTGTCGATCCTGGGCGCTACCATGGGTACGCTGGCCGAAATCGATACGCAGGGCTGCATCCTGTTCATCGAGGACGTTAACGAGCCGCTTTATCGGGTGGACCGCTTGCTGACCCAGTTGCGCCTTGCTGGCAAGCTGGCGGGCGTGAAGGGGGTGCTTGTGGGGGATTTTGCCGGGATTACCGTGGCGGCGTTGACGCCATTGTTGCACGACATCTTCGGGCCGCTGGGTGTGCCGGTGCTAGCCGGGTGGCGCAGTGGGCATTGTGATCCGAATGTGTGTTTGCCGATGGGGGCTGAGGTGGTGCTGGACAGCGAGGCGCAGAGCCTGGTGTTGGCGCAGGATTTGTTCAAGGCTTGAGAGGGTTGGGGCCGCTTTGCGGCCCATCGCCGGCAAGCCAGCTCCTACAAGGCTTGCGCTACGCCTGTGGGAACCGGCTTGCCGGCCACTCCCAGCATTACTGTTGGCGCAGGCTATCGAGCAGCTTGTGCGTGGGGTACCCATCTGCTGGCCAGCCCAGCCCCTGCTGCGCATTGCGGATGGCCTTGCGGGTATTGGCTCCGATGATGCCATCCGGGTTGCCCGCCTGGTGCCCGCTGGCATTGAGCAGGTTCTGCAACTCCATGCGCTCGCTGCGGCTCAGCGGCAGGTCTTCCTTCGGCCAGCTGCCGGCAATGAAGCCCCAGCCCGAGAAGCGGTCCCCCAGCAAGCTTACGGCCAGGGCATAGGACGACGAGTTGTTGTACTTGAGGATGGCGCGGAAGTTGTCCAGCACCAGAAACGCCGGGCCACGGGCGCCTGCCGGCAGCAGCAGTGCAGCAGAGAGCTGGTTGCTGTTGGCGGGCAGCTGTGTGCCTGCCGGTAGCTTCACACCCATCTGCAGCCATTCGCTGACAGGCTTGCGCAGCGAGCCGTCGGCCAGCCAGTAGTCGAAACCTGCCGGTACCTGTACCTCGAAGCCCCAAGGCTGACCGCGTTTCCAGCCGGAGCTCTGCAGGTAGTGGGCCGTGGACGCCAGGGCGTCCGGCGTGCTGTTCCAGATGTCGCGACGGCCATCGCCGTCGAAGTCCACCGCATGGGTGTTGTAGGTGGTCGGGATGAACTGGGTCTGGCCCATGGCGCCGGCCCACGAGCCACGCATGGCCTCGGGCTGGATATCGCCGTGCTGGATGATCTGCAGGGCGGCGATCAGCTGGTCTTGGGCGAACTGCGGCCGGCGGCCTTCGTAGGCCAGCGTGGCCAGCGAGCGGATCACCGACTTGCTGCCCTGGAACTGGCCAAAATTACTCTCCATGCCCCACACCGAAACCAGTACCTGGCGGTCAACGCCATAACGCTGCTCCAGGCGGGTCAGCAGTTCAGCATTCTGCTCGAGCAGCTTTTTGCCGTTACGCACCCGCAGCGGCGACAACGCGCCTTCGAGGTACTCCCACACGGGCCGGGTGAATTCGGGCTGGCTGCGGTCGGCCTTGATCACGTCCATGTCCGGCGTGACGCCGAGGAACGCGCGGTCGAAGGTGCTTGCCGAAATGCCGGCTTGCAAGGCTTGTTCACGGAAGCCGGCCTGCCACTGTGCAAAGGTTTGCAGCGGCTGGATTTCAGTACTGACGTCGGTCGTGGCGCTGGGCAGGGTGACTGCTGGCGCGGGCTGGGCGGGGGCCAGCGGCAGGGCGTCGGCGGCGGTGGGTTTTTCCGCGCAGGCGACGAGCAGGATGAAGCTGGAGGCCGCGATCAGCTGGCGGGATTTCCAACGAGGGAGAAGACTGAAGAGCATGCACAGATCCAGAATTTCAGGTCAGGTGCCGACCATACCATGCCTGCGCTTTCGATGCTTTCATGCGGCCAAAAAGTAAGAAGCCTCCCAATCTCTCGATTGGAAGGCTTCGCGGCGGTAGCTGCCTTTGCCCTTGTCCGGTTGTTCCTGGCGGCAGCGGAACAGTGGCTGGGCGACGATGGATTTGGCCTTGTTGGGGCCGTGCTTTTTCGGCTTTTTGCTCATGGCGAGGTTCCCGTTGGGGTGGAGTGCGGGTGGACTCTAGGCCTGAGGGGAGGGGGAGGGCCAATTGATTGTGTGTATGGCCCTCGGCGCTTACTCCGCAGGCAGCGCCAGGCGCTGGCCGGCCATGAGCAGCGACAGCCGCGATAGCCCGGTCCACGGCGACCCCTCAGCCTGCCCTTTGATTTGTGCGTCGATACGTTGGGCATCCTGCAGCAACTGTGCCCAGCGCTGCGCCGAAAGGCGCTGCAGGGCTTTGCTGACCAGCGGCCGGCGTTTGTCCCACACCGGTGGGCGGGCCTGGCTGAACGCCTTGTCCAGCGGCACACCCTGGCTGAACTGCTGCGCCAGCCCGGCCAGCAGGCGCAGTTCACGGGCCAGTGCCCAGAGAATCACCGGTGGCTCCACCCCTTCACCGCGCAGGCCTTCGAGCATGCGCAGGGCATGTGCGGCCTCGCCATTGAGGATGGCATCGACCAGGCCGAAGACATCGAAGCGCGCACTGTCGGCAACAGCCGACTGTACGGTTTCGACGGTGATCTGGTTGCCCTCGGCAAGCAGCTTGAGCTTTTCGATTTCTTGCGCTGCGGCCAGCAGGTTGCCTTCGACCCGCGCGGCGATCAGGTCGACCGCGTCGCGCTGGGCCGAAAGACCTGCTTGCGCCAAGCGTTGGTTGATCCATTGCGGCAACTGCTGGGCATCCACCGGCCAGATCTGGATGAACTGGCAGTGGGCGCCTTCGATCAGGGCCTTGCCCCACTTGGTCTTCTGCGCGCTGCCATCGAGCTTGGGCAGGCTGACCAACAGCAAGGTGTCTTCGGCGGGGTTGGCGCAGTACTCCATCAAGGCTGCGGCGCCTTTGTCACCGGGCTTGCCCGAGGGCAGGCGCAGCTCCAGCAGGCGGCGCTGGGCGAACAGCGACAGGCTGGCACCGGCCTGGAGCAGGGTGCCCCAGTCGAAGTTGGCGTCGGCGCTGAACACCTGGCGCTCGTCGAAACCTTGCTGACGCGCCGTATTACGGATGGCGTCGGCAGCTTCCTGACACAGCAGCGGGTCGTCGCCGCTGACCACGTAGACCGGGGCCAAGGCGCCTTGCAGGTGCTTGTTGAGTTGGGCGGGGGCGAGTTTCATGGGAAACAGGCGGGGCACCGGGGTGCCCCGCGCGGGCTTAGTTGCCCGGGATTTCCAGTGGCGACTGCTGCGGCGTTTCCGCCTGCTGGCGGCGCGCGGCTTCCAGCGCGTCGGCTTCGGCCTTGGCGCGTTCGTCGGCCTTGCGCTGCAGCTCGTCAAGCTGCGTCGGGGTCAGGTTCTGCAGGCGCGCCATCATCGACTGCACCAGTTCGCGGCGCATTTCCACGCGGGCCTGGCTGGCTTCCTGGTCGGAGCCGGTGATATTGCCACCGTCACGCACGTAGATCTTGCGCACTTCAACTTTGTCGCTCAGCAGCTCCAGGTTGTTCAGGCCCAGGATGCTGTAGTTGAGCGTGGTGGTCAGCTCGTATTCGGCCGTACGGCTGCCGCCGCTGTAACTCGCCGAGCGCTGGTTTTCCTGCTCGTTGGTCAGCTCCAGGCGATAAGGTGCGCCGGTGTGAACGTTGACGCCGCTACGCTCCAGAGCCTGGCGCAGCTGGACAACGGTCTGGCCGTAGGCGTTGCGTGCGCCGACGTCCATCTCCTTGACGCTGAGTTCGTTGGTGCCGGTGCCGCGCAGCTGGAAACCGCAGGCGCTGAGCATTACGGCCAGGCCCATTACCAGCAGATTGCGTTTGATCATGTTGTAGCTCCCTTGTGGGCCGATACCGCCCACCTGCACTGGCTGCAGGTGGGCGTTGCCATCAGTTGGCGACGATGTTGACCAGCTTGCCCGGTACCACGATGACCTTGCGGATGGTCAGGCCATCGATGAAGCGCAGGACGTTTTCGTTGCTGCGGGCGGCGGCTTCGACTTCTTCGCGGCTGGCAGCGGCCGGCATCTCTACCTGGCCACGCAGTTTACCGTTGACCTGAACCACCAGGGTAATGGTGTCCTGCACCAGCGCTTGTTCATCCACGCTTGGCCAAGCGGCATCGATCACCGAGCCTGCGTGGCCCAGTTGCTGCCACAGCTCATGGCTGATGTGCGGGGTGATCGGGGCCAGCAGCAGGGTTACGGCTTCCAGGCCTTCCTGCAGCAGGGCACGGTCTTGCTCGGTGGCCTGCGGGGCCTTCTCCAGCACGTTCATCACGGTCATCACCTGGGCGATGGCGGTGTTGAACTTGTGGTACTGGCCGATATCGGTACTGGCCTGCTTGATGGCGGCATGGATGGCACGGCGGACGACCTTCTGTTCGTCGCTCAGTGCAGCGGTGTCCAGCTTGCCCGGCAGCCCTTGGCTGACGTGGCCCTGGGCCAGGCGCCAGACCCGGCGCAGGAAGCGGCTGGCACCCTCGACGCCGGAATCGGACCATTCCAGGCTCATGTCGGGCGGCGAAGCGAACATCATGAACAGGCGGCAGGTGTCGGCGCCGTAGGCTTCGATCATCGACTGCGGGTCGACGCCGTTGTTCTTCGACTTAGACATCTTCTCGGTGCCGCCGATTTCCACCGGCAGGCCGTCGGTCTTCAGGCGTGCGCCAATGATCTTGGCCTTGGCATCGCGCTCGATTTCGACGTCGGCCGGGTTGAACCAGTCCTTGCCGCCATTGCTGGCAACGCGGTAGTAGGTCTCGGCGACCACCATGCCCTGGGTCAGCAGGTTCTTGAAGGGCTCGTTGGAGGTGACCAGGCCTTCGTCACGCATCAACTTGTGGAAGAAACGCGCGTACAGCAGGTGCAGGATCGCGTGCTCGATGCCGCCGATGTACTGATCGACCGGCAACCAGTGGTTGGCGGCTTTCGGGTCGACCAGGCCCTGGTCATAGTTGGGCGAGGCGTAGCGGGCGAAATACCAGGACGATTCCACGAAGGTGTCCATGGTGTCGGTTTCGCGCTTGGCCGCGGTGCCACATTTAGGGCAGGTGCACGCGTAGAACTCAGGCATGCGCGCCAGTGGCGAACCGGCGCCGTCCGGCACCACGTTCTCGGGCAGGGTGACCGGCAGCTGGTCTTCCGGTACCGGCACGTCTCCGCAGGACGGGCAGTGGATGATCGGGATCGGGCAGCCCCAGTAGCGCTGGCGGCTGATACCCCAGTCGCGCAGGCGGAACTGAGTGCGCGATTTGCCCAGGTCCTTGCGGATCAGCGCGGCTTCGATGGCGTCGAAGGCGCCAGCGAAGTCCAGGCCGTCGAATTCGCCGGAGTTGATCAACTGGCCATGCTCGCCGTAGGCAGCCTGCCACTCGCTGCTGACTTCATCGCCAGCGCTGGTGCGCACCACGGCCTTGACCGGCAGGTTGTACTTGTGAGCGAACTCGAAGTCGCGCTCGTCGTGGGCCGGCACGGCCATCACGGCGCCGTCGCCGTAGTGCATCAGCACGTAGTTGGCGACCCACACTGGCAGCTTCTCGCCGGTCAGCGGGTGCTCGACCAGCAGGGAAGTGGCCATGCCCTTCTTCTCCTGGGTGGCCATGTCGGCTTCGGCGACGCTGCCGCTCTTGCACTCGTCGATAAACGCCTGCAGCGCCGGGTTGCCCTGGGCGGCCTGAGTAGCCAGTGGGTGTTCGGCGGCGACGGCAACGTAGGTTGCGCCCATCAGGGTGTCTGGACGGGTAGTGAAGACCTTGAGGGTGCCTTCGTGGCCGATGCTCGCCTGGTCGTAAGGGAACTGCACTTCCATGCCGCGCGACTTGCCGATCCAGTTGCGCTGCATGGTCTTGACCTGTTCAGGCCAGCCCGGCAGCTCGTCGAGGCTTTCCAGCAGCTCGTCGGCGTAGTCAGTGATGCGGAAGTAGTACATCGGGATTTCGCGCTTTTCGATCAGCGCGCCGGAACGCCAGCCGCGGCCATCGATGACCTGCTCGTTGGCGAGCACGGTCTGGTCGGCCGGGTCCCAGTTCACGGTACCGTTCTTGCGGTAGATGATGCCTTTTTCGAACAGGCGGGTGAACAGCCACTGTTCCCAGCGGTAGTAGTCCGGCTTGCAGGTGGTGACTTCACGTGCCCAATCGATGGCCAGGCCCAGGCTCTTGAGCTGGGTCTTCATGTAGTCGATGTTTTCGTATGTCCACTTGGCCGGGGCGACGTTGTTTTTCATCGCCGCGTTTTCCGCAGGCATGCCGAAGGCGTCCCAGCCCATCGGCTGCAGGACGTTTTTGCCCAGCATGCGCTGGTAGCGGGCAATCACGTCGCCGATGGTGTAGTTGCGAACGTGGCCCATGTGTAGCTTGCCGCTCGGGTACGGGAACATCGATAGGCAATAGTAGGTGTCTTTGCCTGGCTGTTCGGTAACAGCGAACGACTGTTGCTCGTCCCAGAAATGCTGGGCGGCGGCTTCGATATCACGGGGCGTGTATTGTTCGTGCATGGCTACTTTTGGCTGAGAGAGAAGAGACCTTGTTCCAGGCAGCGGAACCTCGCTGCGGCCGGCACTCCGGTGTCATGAGGGTGAACGCCGTAGCATACAGCAGCGCCGCGCATCGTGGGAAACCCTGATTGCGAATGCCCGCTGGTCGCTGCATCCGGCTGCTTTTCATAGCGCCGCTAAGCTCAGTTGTGGGGGGAGATATTCTTTATCTTCAATGAGGTGAACGGATGGGAGAGACGCAGCTTACCGCAAGCAAACCGGAGCTTTACGAACGCCTGATCGACCGTCTTGGCCTGGCATTGGAAGTTGCCAGGACGTCGGTACGATTGCGCGACGAGATGCCAGCCGAGCTGGAATTGCGCGGTTTGAGTCATGCAGAGTTCGAAGTGATCAAGGCTTACCTGGAGACGCTTCCGGAACGCCGTAATGCCACTGCCGGTACATACCCACAAGCGGAACCGACATCGGCAAAGATCATCTGGCTCAAGGACAAGAAACGCCCCGCCACGACGGCGAGATCCAGGACGCTGCCGCATCGCTAGCCGTTCAGGCCGCCAGGCGCAGGCCATCGCGCCGGTACTTCACACACACTTCTCACGATCGGCGCCGGCTACGCACTTGTTGACCGGCGCCGATCCTCTTAGGCTGCACGCCTGCCAAGGAGGTGTGGCCGATGCCGCTTCGATTCTTCATCAAACAATGGTTGATGCCACCAGGCATCCTGTTCCTGCTGCTGCTTGCCGCCTGGTGGCTGCGCAGCCGTCGCCCGCGGTTGGCTGCAGCGTGCTTCGTGCTCGGGCTGGGCGGCTTGTGGCTGATGAGCTTGCCGCTGGTGGTACAGCAGGGCGCGCGCCTTCTGGAAACCGAGCCGCCCCTGGCGGTAAGCGAATGGGCAAGCTTGGCCAACCGTGCCGATGCCATTGTGGTATTAGGCGCGGGGCGAGAACGCGGTGACCCGGCCTGGGGTGGCGATGACCAGCCTACGGCGACGGCCCTGGAGCGCATGCGCTTTGCCGCGCGCCTGGCGAAGGCTTCGGGTTTGCCGGTACTGACCAGTGGCGGTCTGCACTACGGCACGCCGCCCAGTGAGGCGCGCTTGATGGCCGACAGGCTGCGCGAAGACTTTGCCGTCGAGGTGAAGTGGAAGGAGGAGGCCAGCCGCACCACTTGGGAAAATGCCCGGTTCAGTGCGGACATCCTGCAACCGCTGGGTATTCGCCGGGTGGTGGTGGTGACCCAGGCCTGGCACATGCAGCGCTCGCGGTTGAGCTTCGAGCAGGCGGGGTTCGAGGTGGTGCCAGCGCCGATGGGGTTCCTTGGGCGCGATCATGCCCGGCCGTTTGCCGGGTTGCTGCCGGAAAGCCGTGCGATGTGGCAGAGCGGGCAGTTGCTGAATGAAGCGGTGGGGTTGGTGGGGTATCGGGTGTTCTACTGAATGGTTGGCTGTCAGCACCGGCCTCTTCGCGGGGGGAGCCCGCTCCCACAGGTGCACCACGGTATTCGACTCCGGTGGTATACCTGTGGGAGCGGGCTTGCCCCGCGAAGAGGCCAGTGGAGGCTACATCAGACCGTCTTGGCAATCCGCCCAGCCGCCAGCGCCCACACAAACACCAGCACACACACAATTGCCAGCGGCCACGAGCGCCATTGCAGGTATGGTGTCAGCTGCTGCATCGGCACCACCTCGCCATACAACACCGCGCGCTTGAACTGCGGCACCTCGGCAGTAATCCGGCCAAACGGGTCGATCAGCGCGGTCACGCCGTTGTTGGTGGCCCGGATCATCCAGCGGCCGGCCTCCAGTGCACGCATCTGCGCCATCTGCAGGTGCTGCAGCGGGCCGATCGAGGTACCGAACCAGGTGTCGTTGCTGATGGTCAGCAACAGGTCACTGCGTGCCGCCAGGCTTGCCGCGAACTCCGGGTAGACCACTTCGTAGCAGATGTACGGGGCAATCTGGTAACCCTTGGCCTGCAGCAATGGCTGGTCTTCAGGGCCGCGGGCGAAGTCCGACATGGGCAGGTTGAAGAACTCGATCATGCCGCGAAGCATGTCCTGCAACGGCACGTATTCGCCAAACGGCACCAGCTTCTGCTTGAGGTAGGTGCCGTCGCCCTCGCCGGTGACGGTCACGCCGTTGTAGTAACGGCGCTGGTGATGCACCACTTCGCGCACCGGCACACCGGTGATCAGCGCCGAGTGGCGATCAGCGGCAAAACGGCCCATGACGTCGATGTAGCCTTGCGCCTGGTCCTTGAGGATCGGCACGGCAGTTTCGGGCCAGACCAGCAGGTCCACAGGTTTAGAGCTGAAGCTCATGTCGCGGTACAGCGCCAGTTGCGCATCGATGTGCGCCGGATCCCACTTCAGTTCCTGCTCGACGTTGCCCTGCAAGGCCGCAACCTTGAGCGGGTCGCCAGCCGGTTGGGTCCAGGCGTGGCCCTTAAGTGCCATGCCGATTACCCAAGGGGCCAGCAGCAGCAGGGCGCCCACGGCCAGAAACGAAGGGCGTGCGCGCAGGCGGTGCAGGTTGCACAGCAGGGCAGCAGTCAACGCCAGGGCAAAGGAAATCAGCCAAACGCCGCCCAGCGGCGCCAGGCCGGCCAGTGGGCCATCTAGTTGGCTGTAACCGGCATACAGCCATGGGAAGCCGGTCAGGAACCAGCCGCGGAAGGCCTCTTGCAGCAGCCACAACGCGGCAAAGCACAGGGCGTCAGCCAGCGGTGCCTCGTTGCGCCGCAGCCAACGTGCCCATAGCCAGGCAGGCAAGGCGAAAAACCAGGCGAGGGCGGCGAAGAACGCCAGCAGCAGCACGATCGCCAGCAGCGGCGAGGCGCCGCCGTAGGTGTTCATGCTGACGTAGATCCACCAGGTGCCAGCACCGTACAGGCCGAAACCAAAGCACCAGCCGCGCCACATGGCCTGACGCGGGGTAAGCTCGCGCAGGCCGAGGTAGAGCACCGCGATCGACAGCAAGGCCAGCGGCCAGATGTCGAATGGCGCCAGGGCCAGAAGGGTAGAGGCGCCGGCCGCCAGGGCCAGCAGGTTACCGGGCCAGCCGGGGCGGGTGATCCAACGCATGTTTGTCCTTAACGGGTGATCGGTGTCAGGCGCAGCAAGTGTATCCGCCGGCTGTCGGCATTGAGAATACGGAACTTGTAGGTGCCGATTTCAGTGGTCTCGTTGCGCTTGGGCAAGTGGCCGAAGGCGCTCATCACCAGGCCGCCCACTGTGTCGAACTCGTCGTCGGAGAACTGGCTGTCGAAGAACTCGTTGAAGTTCTCGATCGGCGTCAGTGCCTTGACCAGGAAATCGCCGCTGGGCAGTGGCTTGATGTAGCTGTCTTCCTCGACGTCATGCTCGTCTTCGATGTCACCGACGATCTGCTCGAGTACGTCCTCGATGGTCACCAGGCCCGCCACGCCGCCGTATTCGTCGATGACGACGGCCATGTGGTTGTGGTTGGCGCGGAACTCGCGCAGCAGCACGTTCAGCCGCTTGGACTCGGGTACGAAGGTGGCGGGGCGCAGCAGGTCCTTGATGTTGAAGCTGTCGCCGTTTTCCTTGAGGATCAGCGGCAGCAGGTCCTTGGCCAGCAGGATCCCGAGCACATCGTCATGGCTCTCACCGATCACCGGGTAGCGCGAGTGCGCGGCATCGATGATGGCCGGCAGGAATTCGCGGGGCGACTGGGTAGCCTTGATGCTGATCATCTGCGAACGGGGGACCATGATGTCGCGTACCTGGAGGTCCGCGACCTGGATGGCACCTTCGACGATGGTCAGCGCTTCGCTGTCGAGCAGCTTGTTCTGATGGGCTTCGCGCAGCAGCTCAAGGAGCTCCTGACGGTTTTTCGGCTCATGGGCAAAAGCCTGGGTCAGTTTACCCAGCCAGGACTTTTGCCCGTTGCTCGATCGATCTTCGCTCATGGCGGTTCTCGTGATCCTTGCAGTATCAGTGTGTGATTGATTCGTTTTCATCGTCGGCATACGGGTCAGGGTGACCCAGTTCTGCCAGCAATTCCCGTTCCAGCGCTTCCATTTCCTCGGCCTCATCGTCTTCGATGTGGTCGTAGCCGAGCAGGTGCAGGCACCCGTGAATGACCAGGTGCGCCCAGTGCGCCTCCAGTGCCTTGCCCTGTTCGGCAGCCTCGCGTTCGACCACTGGCACGCAGATCACCAGGTCGCCCAGCAGCGGGATGTCGAGCAGTTCGTCGGGCACGTCGGCCGGGAACGACAGCACATTGGTCGCGTAGTCTTTGTGCCGGTAGGTGTGGTTGAGCTCGCGGCCTTCGGCTTCGTCGACCAGGCGGATGGTCATTTCCGAATCGGCCGTGCGCTGGCGCAAGGCCAGTTCGCACCAGCGGCGGAAGGCAGCATCGTCAGGGGCAGCGGCGTCCGTGGCCCGTTGCAGGTCAAGTTCAAGCATCTTTGTTGCTGACCTCGGGCTTGGCCTGACGGGCTTCGAAGCGGTCGTAGGCTTCGACGATACGTTGCACCAGTGGGTGACGAACCACATCTTTGGGTTGGAAGTGGGTAAAACTGATACCCGGAACGTCCTTGAGCACCTCGATCACGTGGGCCAGGCCCGACTTGGTGCCGCGTGGCAAGTCGACCTGGGTGATGTCGCCAGTGATCACTGCGGTGGAGCCAAAGCCGATGCGGGTGAGGAACATCTTCATCTGCTCGAGCGTGGTGTTCTGGCTCTCGTCGAGGATGATGAAGCTGTTGTTCAGGGTGCGGCCACGCATGTAGGCCAGCGGGGCGATCTCGATCACCTGGCGCTCGATCAGCTTGGCAACGTGCTCGAAGCCGAGCATTTCATACAGGGCGTCATACAGCGGGCGCAGGTACGGGTCGATTTTCTGGGCCAGGTCGCCAGGCAGGAAGCCGAGCTTCTCGCCGGCTTCGACCGCCGGGCGGACCAGCAGGATGCGGCGCACTTGCTCGCGCTCCAGGGCATCCACGGCGCAGGCCACGGCAAGATAGGTCTTGCCGGTACCGGCCGGGCCAACACCGAAGTTGATGTCGTTGGCGAGGATTTCTTTCACGTAGCGCTGCTGGTTGACCCCGCGCGGGCGAATGTTGCCCTTGCGCGTGCGCAACGAGACGCTGACCTCGTTCACCGCCGGGTTGTCGAGCGCCTCGACGGTCGATTCCTGCAGGTACAGGTGCACGGTCTCCGGCGACAGCTCGGTAGCCTTGGCCTCACGGTAGAGGCGGCGCAGCAGTTGCTCGGCAGCAGAAGTGGTCTTGGGTTCGCCGATCAGCTCGAATTGATTGCCGCGGTTGCGGATCTCGATGGCCAGGCGTTGCTCGATGAGGCGCAAGTGCTCGTCGAACTGGCCGCACAGGTTGGCGAAACGGTGGGCCTCGAAAGGTTCGAGGATGAAACGATGGGGTTCTATGGGTGCGTTCAAGGTCGTTTTAAGCCGCTCGACGGCAATAAGGGTGAACCCAAGAATAACCCTTGAAGGGCAGGGGCGAAAGCACTGAAACGATCAAGGGTATGTGTGGCCTGTCCCGGCCGCTTTGCGGGTAAACCCGCTTCCACAAGTACTGCAGCGTTTTCAAGGCTGTGGGCTCGGGTTCACCCGCGTAGCGGCTGGCACTGCTATGATGCGCGCCTTTTCTTACGCATGTGTTATCCCGCCCAACATGAGCAAACGCGAACCCGCCATCTATAAAGTGATCTTCCTCAACCAGGGGCAGGTCTTCGAGATGTATGCCAAGCAGATCTACCAGAGTGACCTGTGGGGCTTTTTGGAAATCGAGGAATTCGTCTTCGGTGAGCGCGCCCAGATCGTCGTCGATCCGAGTGAAGAGAAACTGAAGAACCAGTTCGAGGGCGTGATCCGCAGCTTCGTGCCGATGCACTCGATCGTGCGCATCGACGAAGTGGAGCGGCTGGGCACGGCAAAGATCAGCGAGGCCAAGGGTGGTGGCAATGTGATGCCGTTCCCGATGCCGATGCCGGAGAAGTAAGTACAGTCAGGGAAGTGGCGAGAACGGTGTGCGGCCTTCGGCGTTCTGCAGCTCCAGCAGGTACTTGCGGAAGATCTGGCCGAGCACCTGGGTGGCGTGTTCCAGTTCGTCGCGGGGCATCTGCTCGGTGACTTCGTCAGCCATGTCCAGCGCGTCTTCGGCGCCGTTGACGGCGGCCATCTTCAGCAGAATATAAGCCTGCACGTTGTTGGCCTTGACGCCTTCGCCATGGAAGAACATGGCGCCGAGGCGGTATTGCGCGTCGGCATGGCCCTGCAGCGAGGCCTTGCCGAACCAGTCCACGGCCTTTTTCAGGTCTTTGGGCGTTTGCGTGTAGTAGTACTCACCCAGTTCGAACTGCGCTTGGGCGTCCCCGGTCGCCGCCGTCTGCTCGCAAGCCTTGAGGGCGTTGGCCTGGTCTTCTGGCTGGACATTGAGCGTGCAGCGCCCCGTTGCCGGAATCAGCAACGAGTTACCGCCCTCCGCCAGTGCCAGCAGGGGCTGAAGAAGCAACAGGCAGCCCAGTGTCAGGGCGCGGCCGGTGCGGTTCATGGGGATCGACTTACCTCTGCAAAGCTACGGCCAAGGTCTCTGGTGGCACATTATGGGATAAGCAGCGCCTACCTTACAAAGTTTTACTCGAATTTCTGTGTTGGTGGGCAAACTTGCTGATGAAGGAAGAGATTTTATTGCTTGTACCGGCCTCGTCGCGGATGAATCCGCCCCTACAACGAGCGTAGAAGCGGATTCATCAGCGAGCGTAGGAGCGGATTCATCCGCGATGAGGCCGGTGCGGAGTGTCGTTTACTTCAGCTTGGCAAACGCTTTTTCAGCGGCATCCAGGGTGATCTTCAGCTCGGCTTCGCCATGGGCGATCGAGGTAAAGCCCGCCTCGAACGCACTCGGTGCCAGGTAAACACCACCTTCGAGCATCAGGTGGAAGAAGCGCTTGAAGCGGTCTGCGTCGCTGGCCATCACGTCGTCGAAGGTGACGATGTCGTCGGCGCCGCTGAAGTAGAGGCCGAACATCGCGCCTGCCTGGGTGGTGACGAACGGTACGCCAGCGGCATCGGCCAGTTGCTGCAGGCCGTCGAGCATGCGGCTGGTGTAGGCGGTCAGTTCGTCATGGAAGCCCGGGCGGCTGATCAGCTTCAGGGTAGTCAGGCCGGCGGCCATGGCCAGCGGGTTTCCCGACAGTGTGCCGGCCTGGTACACCGGGCCCAGCGGGGCGATGCAGCCCATGATTTCACGCTTGCCGCCGAAGCAGCCCACCGGCATGCCACCGCCGACGATCTTGCCGAAGGTCGACAAGTCTGGGGTGATGCCGTAGTAGCCCTGGGCACCGCCGAGCGATACACGGAAGCCGGTCATCACTTCGTCGAAGATCAGCACCACGCCGTGCTTGTCACACTGCTCGCGCAGGCCTTCGAGAAAACCTGGTGCGGGCGGTACGCAGTTCATGTTGCCGGCCACCGGCTCGACGATGATGCAGGCCACGGTCTGGCCGACTTCGGCCAAGGTTTTCTCGACGGCGGCGATGTCGTTGAACGGCAGGGTCAGGGTGTGTTTGGCGAAGTCCGCCGGTACGCCCGCCGAGCTCGGCACGCCCTGGGTCAGCAAGCCGGAGCCGGCCTTGACCAATAGGCTGTCGGAGTGGCCGTGGTAGCAGCCTTCGAACTTGATGATGGCGTCGCGGCCGGTGTAGCCACGGGCCAGGCGGATCGCGCTCATGGTGGCTTCGGTGCCGGAGCTGACCATGCGCACCATCTCCATCGACGGCACCAGCGAGCAGACCAGGTCGGCCATCTCGGTTTCCATCGCGGTCGGTGCCCCGTAGGACAAGCCGTGCTGCAACTGGTTACGCACGGCGTCCAGCACGTCCGGGTGGCCGTGGCCAAGAATCATCGGGCCCCAGGAGCCTACGTAGTCGACGTAGCGCTTGTCGTCCTCGTCGGTGACATACGCACCTTCGGCATGCTTGAAGAACAGGGGGGTGCCGCCGACGCTCTTGAAGGCGCGGACTGGCGAGTTGACGCCGCCGGGGATGTGCTTCTGGGCTTGGGCGAACAGGGATTCGGAACGGGACATGGGATCTTCTCTCGAAATCAGGAAGCGAACAGGGCGTTGAAGGCGCGGGCGCGGCGGGTGACTTCCTGCGCGCTGTCGGCACCGAACAAGCCATGGATCACCGCCAGCAGGTCGGCACCGTGGGCGACCAGCGGGGCGGCGTTGTCGAGGGTGATGCCGCCGATCACGGCGATCGGCAGCCTGACCTGGGCCCGGGCCTGTTGCAGCAACTCGACGTTGGCAGCGGGCGCACCGGGCTTGGTCACGGAATTGAAAAAACGGCCGAAGGCGACATAGCTGGCGCCCTCGCTGGCGGCCTGGGCAGCCAGTTCGAGGCTGGCGTGGCAGGTCGAGCCGATGATGGCCTGGCGGCCCAGCAGGGCACGGGCCGGGGTCAGCGGGCCATCCGTCTGGCCCAGGTGAACGCCGACGCCAAGGCGCGCGGCCAGTTCGGCATCGTCGTTGATCAGCAGCTGCGTGCCGTAGCGCTCGCAGAGCTTCATCAAGGCTTCGGCTTCGCGCAGGCGACGGGCGGCATCATCGCTTTTGTCGCGGTACTGCAGCAGGCACACGCCGCCTTCCAGTGCTGCCTCGACGTGGGACAGGAAACGGCCGGCGAGCAGCTGGCTGTCGGTGATTGCATACAGACCGCGTAGCTTCATCGGAAAGCCTCGTATCAGGAGCAGAAGTCCAGGGGCAGGCGGCGCGGCACGAACTGGCCCTTGCCCAGCTGCTCGGCGTCACGCAGGGTGCGCCAGGTGTAGTCCAGCGCGCTGCGCACGGCGCTTTGCAGTGCTTCGCCCAAGGCCAGGCGGCCGGCCAAGGTGCTGGCCAGGGTGCAACCCGAACCGTGGTAGCTGCCGGGCAGGCGCTGGCAGGTCCAGGTATGGCGCTGGCCATCGCGGCTATACAGGCGGTTGTGGATTTCGTCTTCGTCGCCGTGACCACCGGTAATCAGCAGGTGTCTACAAAACGGCAACAGTTTTTCGGCACACTCGTCGGCAGTACCTTCGGGCAGTTCGGCGAGGATGCGCGCTTCGGGCAGGTTGGGCGTGGCGATGGCGGCCAGTGGCAGCAGGCGTTCGCGTACGGCGTAGCCGACTTCGTCCTTACCCAGGCGGCCCCCGCCACCGGCACGCAGCACCGGGTCGCAGACCACTGGCAAGTGCGGGTGGGCACTGAGCAATTCGGCGACGGTGTCGACCATTTCGATCGAGCCGAGCATGCCCAGCTTGACCGCGGCCACCGTGGAGTCGGCCAGCACGGCGTTGGCCTGGGCCAGCACCCACTCGCGGTCGAGCACGCGGAAGTCGGAAACGTTGACGGTATCCTGTACGGTCAGGGCAGTTACCGCAGGTGCGGCATGACAGCCTTGGGCGATCAGGGCTTCAATGTCTGCCTGCAAGCCGGCGCCGCCACTTGGGTCGTGGCCGGAGAGACAGAGGACAACGGGGCGGGAGCTGTAGGTATTCATGGTCGGCGAGCTTACCACCAAACCCATTTGCGCGGATCGTCCTACAAACGGGTTTTGTTGATCAGTTGGTCAGATTTGGGTTGATGTTAGTGCCGAAAGCATTGATTTAGAGCCTTTTCTTCCAAAATTGAAGTGGCTCATGGCCAGCGTGGAAAGCTATGCTAGAGTGCTCTGATAACTCGATAAACGGGCTTTGCCGGATTTCGTCGTCTCATAGGGATAGGAGGCCACTGCGACGCGACCGAGCAGGCCATGCTGGGGCTGTATGCGCTATTTGCTGATTTTGCTTCTGGGCTACTTGCCCATGCTGGCCGCTGCGGTCGATTTCGACGATGCCACCCGGCACCTTCCACTGGGCAAGGTCATGCAGGTCTATGAGGACCGCGATGGCAGCGCCAGTATTGCCCAGGTTTCCGCGCCCGGGTTCGCCAGCCGTTTTCGTGTGCACCGTGAGGATGTGTTGAACGCCGGGTATTCGACCTCGGTGTTCTGGTTGAAGATCGACCTGCGGTACCTAGCCTCGGCAGACGCTACACCCCGCCAGTGGTTACTGGAGCTGGCCTACCCGCCGCTGGATCACCTCGAGCTTTACCTGCAGGGTGCCGATGGCGGCTACCGCCTCGCCCAACGCACCGGCGACGCCTTGCCCTACGACAGCCGCCAGATCCGCCAGAACAACTATCTGTTCGAATTGCCCCTGCAGCCCGGCCAGGCCACCACCGTGTACTTGCGCCTGCACAGCCAGGGCTCCGTGCAGGCGCCGCTGGCACTGTGGTCTGCCGAGGCGTACATGGAAGATCAGCCTACCCGGCTGTACGTGCTGGGGATCATCTACGGCGTATTGTTGGTGATGCTGGTTTATAACCTGTTCATTTTCCTCAGCGTGCGCGATGTCAGTTACCTCTATTACATCCTCTACATCGCCTCGTTCGGCCTGTACCAGGTGTCGGTCAATGGCGCCGGGGTGGCGTACTTCTGGCCGGACAGCCCCTGGTGGGCCAATGCTGCAACACCGCTTTTCATCGGGGCGGCGGGCGTGTTCGGCTGCCAGTTCGCCCGCCATTTCCTGCGTCTGGGCAAGGTCAGCCGCGGCCTGGACCGCCTGCTGCAACTGTTGATGCTGGGTGGGGTGGTGGTGATGCTGCTGGCAGTGAGCATGCCTTACGGCATTGCCTTGCGCATGGCCACGGTGCTGGCGCTGTTGTTCACCGTGAGCATCTTCACTGCCGGGTTGTACGCGTGGTCCCGCGGCTTGCGCGTGGCGCGCTGGTTCATCATTGCCTGGACGGCGTTCTTGCTCGGCGGGCTGGTCAACACCCTGATGGTGCTGGGTTACCTGCCTAATGTGTTCATTACCATGTACGCCAGCCAGCTCGGCTCGGCGCTGGAAGTGGCGCTGTTGTCGCTGGCCCTGGCTGACCGCATCAACAGCATGCGCGAGCAGCAGGCGCAGACCCTGCGCGATACCGGGCGGACATTGGAGCAACTGAACCAGCAACTGGCCAGGAGCAACCTCCTCAAGGACGAATTCCTCGCAACGGTCACTCACGAATTGCGCACGCCGATGAATGGTGTGATCGGTTCGCTGGAGCTGATGCAGACCTTGCCCTTGAGCGCCGAAATGGCCCAGTACCATCGCACAGCGGTGGCGTCGTCGCAGAACATGATGGATATGGTCGACGATATCCTCACCCTCACCGAATTGCAGGCCGGCCGCCTGCGCGCGCAGCCTGCGCCGTTCAGCCTGCGTCGCACCCTCCAGGATTTACGCGCGGGCTACGCCGGAACTGCCCTGGGCAAGGGGCTGTACCTGAGCCTGGACATCCCTGCCGAACTGCCGGACGAGTTGCTTGGCGATGCCCAGAAGCTGATGCGTTGCCTGGGTTGCCTGGTCGACAACGGCCTCAAGTTCACCCACCAGGGCGGGGTGGTGGTGCAGGTCCGTGGCCGGCGCGTGGGGCCGGACAACCTGGCGCTGACCTTCACCATCAGTGACAGCGGTATCGGCTTCGATGACCTGGACCAGGCGATCCTCTACCAGCGCTTCTTCCAGGTCGATGGCTCGATGACCCGGCGTTATGGCGGGCTGGGCATCGGCCTGTCGATCTGTCGGCAGATGGCGGATGTGCTGGGTGGCAAGTTGGTGCATGAGTCCACGCGCGGGCTGGGCAGCCGCTTCGAATTGAGCCTCAATGTGGCGATCTCGCAGGTGCAGGTGCCGCCGGGCAGGATTGTGTCGGGGGCAACGCGCCTCTGACCAGGCCTGGGCTGCTACACGTTTAGTCATTTTTGTCACTTTGACTGCTCGGCAGTGAGTGCTTCACTGGAACTCTCAGCCCTACACGGCCCCAGGAGTTTCCGATGAACCTGCACCAGTACGCTGAAACCCACGAAGTCACCAACCAGCCGCCGTCCCTCGACGGCGCCAACCTGTACCGCCTCGACCTGCCGCTGCAAGAGTGGTCGCGGCGGTTCGGGGCCGGTTGGGCCGAGTCGCGGATCGACGCCTACGGTGCCTTGGCCGGCGGGCCGCTGATGGCTGCAGGCTTTCTGGCCAACGCGCACAAGCCGGAATTCAGCAGCCATGACCGCTATGGCCATCGCATCGACCTGGTGGAATTCCACCCCGCCTACCATGAGCTGATGCGCACGGCTGTCGAGCACGGCCTGCCTTCGTTGCCCTGGGCCGAGCCCCGCCCCGGCGCGCACGTGGCCCGGGCGTCGATGACCTACCTGCACAGCCAGGCCGAAGCGGGCACCGGCTGCCCGCTGACCATGACCTTTGCCGCCGTCCCCGCGCTCAGGCTGCAACCCGAGCTTGCCGAATACTGGCTGCCGAAGATCCTCGCCCGCGAGTACGACCCGCGCAATGTCGGCGACCGGCACAAGGCCGGGGTGACCATCGGCATGGCCATGACCGAAAAGCAGGGCGGTACCGACGTGCGTGCCAACACCACCCGCGCGTACCCGGTCGGCAGCCCAGGGCCGGGCCAGCCCTACGAGCTGGTCGGGCACAAGTGGTTCTGCTCGGCGCCAATGTGCGATGCCTTCCTCACCCTGGCCCAGACCGACAAAGGCCTGAGCTGCTTCCTGTTGCCACGCCATCGCCCGGATGACAACCGCAACCAGTTCTACATCCAGCGCCTGAAAAACAAGCTCGGCAACAGCTCCAACGCTTCCAGCGAAGTGGAATTCCGTGGTGCCCTGGCCTGGATGATCGGTGAGGAGGGGCGGGGTGTGCCGACCATCATCGAGATGGTGGCGATGACCCGCTTCGACTGCATGGTCGGTTCCAGCGCCCTGATGCGCCAGGCCTTGACCCAGGCCACCCACCACTGTGCCCACCGCAAGGTCGGTGGCCGGGTGCTGAGCGAGCAGCCGCTGATGCAGAACGTACTGGCCGACCTGGCCCTGGAAAGCGAGGCGGCGCTGGCCTTGAGCCTGCGCATGGGCCAGGCCCTGGAACAGCTCGATGACCCGCAGCAAGCACACTTCGCCCGATTGGTCACGGCCGTGGGCAAGTACTGGATCTGCAAGCGCGCGCCGGCCATGATCAACGAAGCCGCCGAATGCCTGGGCGGTGCCGGGTATGTAGAAGACAGCATCCTGCCCAGGCTGTACCGCGAAGCGCCGGTCAACTCGACCTGGGAGGGCTCTGGCAACGTTCAATGCCTGGACGTGCTACGGGCATTGTCCAAGGAGCCGGGCGTGCTCGATGCGCTGTTCACCGAGTTGGGCGATGGCCATGGCGACCCGCGCCTGGCCGCGCACATCGGCAACCTCAAGGGGGCTTTTGCCGATACCAGCGATATCCAGTACCGCGCCCGCCAGTTGACCGAAGACATCGCCCTGGCCCTGCAGGCCAAGCTGTTGCTCGAAGCGGGTAACGCGGCGGTCAGCGACGCGTTCATCGGCAGCCGCCTGGCAGGTGGCGGGCGTGCATACGGTGCGCTGCCACGCGGGGCGGACGTCACGGCGTTGGTAGCGCGAGCGACACCTGCCTGGCCTAGCTGAGTTCAGCGTAGGAGCGGGCTTGCCCGCGAATGGCGGCAGCACCGATCGATGGGGGTGTTTTTAGCGGCGAAGGCAGGCAAGATGGCTGACATGCATGTCCAGACAGGAAGCACAGTGTGAGCCACGCCTTTGTAGTCGTTGATACTCCCGAACAGGCCGTCGACCGTCTGGCGGCCCTGCATGAACAGGCCACCGGGGCCCTCAGCCTGGCCCTCAAGCGTTACCTGAAAGACCGCACCGAGCCGGACGCCGACGAGCGCGCCGTGTACCGTTACCCGGCGCTGCGCCTGACCTATTACAGCCACGGCGAAGTCGCCGCCACCACCCGCGCCTATGCCAAGGTCCAGGTGGCCGGCACCTACAGCGTCACCGTTACCCAGCCAGCGGCATTTCGTGGCTACCTGCTCGAACAGTTGCGCCCGTTGATGCACGACTACACGGTGACCGTCGAAGTGGGTGTCAGCGAACAGAATATTCCCTACCCGTATGTGGTCGACCAGGGTGACGAACTGGCCGGCAGCGGCATCACCGCCGCCGAGCTGGCGCGGGTATTCCCCAGCACCGACCTGTCGGCCGCGACCGATAACATCGCCGATGGCCTGTGCGACTGGGGCAGTGCCGAAACCCTGCCGCTGGCGCTGTTCGATGCCGCCCGCGTGGACTTCTCGCTGCGCCGCCTGGTGCACTACACCGGCAGCGACTGGCGCCATATGCAGCCGTGGATCCTGCTCACCAACTACCACCGCTATGTCGACCAGTTCATCAGCCACGGCCTGGAGCAGCTGCGTGAAGACCCGCGCTTCGTGCGCATGGTGTTGCCGGGCAATGTGGCGATCGAGAAGGGCATGGACCACGGCGAAGCGCAGGCCCTGGTGGCCAGCGTGGTCTGGCACCGCTACCAGATGCCGGCCTACCACCTGATCGCCGCCGACGGCGATGGCGTGACACTGGTCAATATTGGCGTCGGCCCGTCCAACGCCAAGAACATCACCGACCACCTGGCGGTGCTGCGCCCGCACTGCTGGCTGATGATCGGCCACTGTGGCGGCCTGCGTCAGTCGCAGACCATCGGCGACTATGTGCTGGCGCACGCCTACATGCGCCGTGACGGTATCCTCGACCGCGTCGTGCCGCCGAATATCCCCATTCCGGCCTTGGCCGAGGTGCAACTGGCGCTGCAAGAGGCGGCCGCGCAGGTGACCGGCGAACGTGGCGAGGAGCTGAAAAAGCGCCTGCGCACCGGTACCGTGCTGACCTACGACGACCGAAACTGGGAGCTGCGCTGGGCCCAGGAGCGGCCGCTGATCAACCTGTCGCGCGCCGTGGCGGTAGACATGGAAAGCGGCACCATCGCAGCCCAGGGCTATCGCCTGCGTGTGCCATACGGCACCTTGCTGTGCGTGTCCGACAAGCCGCTGCACAGCGAAATCAAGCTGCCGGGTTCGGCCAACGCCTTCTACAACCGTGCGGTCAGCCAGCACCTGAAGATCGGCATCGCCGCCCTCGATTTGCTGCGTACCGAGCTCAATTCGTTGCACTCGCGTAAACTGCGCAGCTTCGATGAGCCGCCGTTCCGCTGAGGATCCATGCCACTGCCACCCCGTTCCAAGCCGCGCCGCCCCCAGGCGCGGCCTGCCGCCGGCCCACGTCGCCAGCCCAAGGCGCCACCGGCGGAGCCACGCCTGATCCTGTTCAACAAGCCGTTCGATGTGCTGACCCAGTTCAGCGACGGGGACGGGCGCGCGACGCTCAAGGACTACATCGATATCCCGGGTGTCTACCCGGCAGGGCGGCTGGACCGTGACAGTGAAGGCCTGCTGCTGCTGACCAACGATGGCGCCTTGCAGGCCCGGATTGCCGACCCCAGGCACAAGCTGGCGAAAACCTATTGGGTACAGGTGGAAGGCGAGCCGAGCGATGAGCAGTTGCAGCAGCTGCGTGACGGTGTCGAGCTCAACGACGGCCCGACGCTGCCGGCCGAAGCACGGCGCCTTGATGAGCCTTCGCTATGGCCGCGCAACCCGCCAGTGCGGTTTCGCAAGAGTGTGCCGACCAGCTGGCTGGAGCTGGTAATTCGCGAGGGGCGTAACCGCCAGGTGCGGCGTATGACGGCGGCGGTAGGGCTGCCGACCTTGCGCCTGGTGCGTGTGCGGATTGGTAATTGGTCGCTGGATGGGTTGGAGCAGGGGTGCTGGCGCGAGGTTGCAGCCAAGCTTTAAACCCCTTCCAGAAACCCCACCACCACGCTCTTGATGATGAAGGCCAGCACGCCCAGCCCCAGCACGCAGAACAGGATCAAGGTGCCAAACCGTCCGGCCTTGGACTTTTTCGCCAGGTCCCAGACGATGAAGCCCATGAAACCGATCAGCACGGTGACCAGGATGATCATCATCCATTCTTCGAATACGGCGGGATCCATCGGTGTTCTCCGGGCAGGCTGGGCTGGCGATTATACGCCGGGCCGCGCGCGCATTTAACGAAGGTGGGTCAAAGGTAGCTCGGTGCTCGCCAGCACCTGGTTGAGCACGAAGCTCGAACGCACGCTGGTGACGCCTTCGATGCGGGTCAGGCTGCCCAGTAGCAGTTTCTGGTAGTGGTCCATGTCCGGCACCACCACCTTGAGCTGGTAGTCGGCATCCATACCCGTAACCAGGCTGCATTCGAGTACCTGTGGCAAGTTGCGGATGGCCGCTTCGAACGTCTCGAAACGCTCCGGCGTGTGCCGGTCCATGCCGATCAGCACGTAAGCCGTCAGGCTCAGGCCGAGCTTCTTGCGATCGAGCAGGGCGACCTGGCGCGAGATATAGCCATCGTCTTCCAGTTGCTTGACCCGACGTGAGCACGGCGATGGCGACAAGCCGATGCGTTCGGCCAGCTCCTGGTTGGAGATGCGCGCATCGCGCTGCAGTTCGGCGAGGATGCTCAGGTCGTAGCGGTCCAGCTTGCTCATGGAAAAGGCCTTTTCTGTTCAGATTGCGGTGAATTATCAATCCAGGGTTAAAAATTGCGCAAGTGCTATTTATCTGAGCAATCTTCGCAATCCGCTGCCGGCTCCGCCCCGGTATCTTTATCAACAGAATCACTGCCCGGACATCAGTCCACGGCGACGCGCCCTAGGCGGGCGGTCGCGGCCAGCCATCCAACAGGATGCGCCAGGCCCCCGGGCTACACACCTTCCAGAAGACGGTGTGAGGTGAGCCGGCACCACAAGTGCCGAGCACGGACGACAATTCTCGAAGGGAGGCCCAATGGCCTCCCTTTTTTCATGTCCGCGATTTCATCTGCCCGCCGGTTACAGGCGCGGTAGACTGGCAGCGTGCCGTTTTCTTACCGTGAGGGACACCATGAAGTCGCGCATCTGGCAGTTGGCAGGTGTTGGTTTGCTGGGTTTGAGCATCAGCTGGGGCGCCTTGGCCCAGGGCCCGGACGAGGGGCATGGCGGCAATGGCCGGCAGGACCCCAATGGCGCAGGCGAAGGGCGTTCGCCACTCAACTCGCGTGACGAAGTGCGTCAGACCCAGCCTGCGCGGCAGGGCTATTACCAGGATATACCTCGGCAAAATGGCGACAACCGTCACTGGCAGGCGGGCGGCCCCGGCCAACGGCCAGGCGGCGACTGGCAAGGGCGGCCGGATGGTCATGGCAATGGTTGGGGGCCGGGGCCGCAATACCGGCCTGGGCACAGCGTCGACCATTTCCCCGACCGTTACTGGAAAGTGCCGTACCGTGGCGAGGACTATTTCTATTCCGGTGGCTACTGGTACCGCCCGCACGGTGGCAGCTACATCGTGGTAACCCCGCCCTACGGTGTGCGGGTGGGTTACCTGCCGCCCTACGCCCGCGAAGTCTGGCTGGGCGACGCGTTGTTCTTCCTGGTCGCCGACACCTATTACCAATACCTGGCCGACAGCCAGCAATACGTCGTGGTCAGCCCGCCCGCCGTTGCCCCGCAACCGGCCGCGCCAGTACCCGCAGGCAACGCTTATGACGTGGTGGCCTACCCGATGAACGGGCAGGGCGAACAGCAGCAAGACCAGGACCGCTACCAGTGCCATCGCTGGGCGGTGAGCCAGTCCGGGTTCGACCCGGCCACGGCAACCTACGCACCGCCGGGCAATGTGGCAGACACCTATCGCCGAGCGCTGGGGGCTTGTTTCAGTGGCCGCGGCTACAGCATCAACTGAGCCTCAGACCGGGTCGGCATGCACCATCACATCCGCCTTCGGATAACGCTGGCGGATCACCTGCGAGGCCTGTACACACAGGGCGTGTGCATCGTGCAGCGGCAACTGGCCGGGCAGCTCCAGGTGCAATTGAACGAACCATTGGTTGCCCGAGACCCGTGTGCGCAGGTCGTGTACGCCCTTTACACCCGGAATGCCGAGCACCAGCTCGACCATGCCTTCGCCGATGTCGCCGGGCAGCTCCTTGTCCATCAGGATTGCCGTGCTTTCCCGGGCAATCTGCAGCGCGCTCCAGAGGATGTACAGCGCGATACCCAGGCCGAACAGCGCATCCAGTTGTGGCCAGCCGAAGCGTGCCAGCAGCAAGGCCAGCAGGATGCTGCCGTTGAGCAGCAGGTCGGAGCGGTAGTGCAGCGAGTCTGCGCGTACGGCTGTCGAGCCGGTCGCACGGATCACCTTGCGTTGCAGCGCCAGCAAGGCGATGGTCAGCACCAGCGACAGCAGCATCACGCCGATGCCGACGCCAGTGTCACCCAGCGGCTGCGGTGATTGCAGGCGCTCGACCGCCTGTACCCCGATCAGCACCGCACTCACGCCGATGAACAACGCTTGCGCCATGCCGGCCAGGGCCTCGGCCTTGCCGTGGCCGTAGCGGTGGTCGTCGTCCGCCGGGCGCAGCGCGTAGTGGACGGCGAGCAAGTTGAGGAACGAGGCAACGGCATCCAGTGCCGAATCGGTCAGCCCGGCCAGCAGGCTGACCGACCCACTCAACCACCAGGCCACGGCCTTGCTCAGCACCAGAATGCTGGCCACCGCCAGGGAAGCCCGGGTGGCCAGGCGTAACAGGCGCTGGTGTTCAGCCGAGGTGGTCATGCCTTGGGTGACTTCCTTGCGGGGTTCAGGCTGCCGGTACCATGCCGAATGCTGCCAGCTGCTCGACGCTGCCGCGGTGCTGGATCAGGCGCGGGTCGTCCAGCGGCAGGCGCTGGCCCAGTTCGCTTTCGAGAATAGCCTGCAGCTTGAGGTTGTCGACCTTGCCATCGGGCGACACGGCTTCGCGCAGTTTTTCCGGCGCTACTTGCGCCGTTGTACCGCCGGGGTAGTAGATGGCACCGGTGGCGAAGTCGACGCCAAAAGCGATCAGGCCGGGGATCACGTAGAACAGAATGCCGATGGCATCGAGGGCGACGATGACCGGGTCGACCTTGCCTTCGATCTGCCCGCGGCGGTCAGGGTAGAACAGCGTGCCACAGGCCGTCAGCTGGGTCAGCAGGGTGGCAATGAGGGCGCCACCGATGACGCGGGATGGGATGCGCATTTAAATCTCCGAAGAAGGTGTGCAACAGGGTGGGCGATGCGCCAGCACCTGATGATAAGACCATGATAGAGCAGGCTGGGTTCGCCGTTATACTCGCGTCACTGTTCGAGGACCACCATGATTTCTTTACCAATCGATGCCGTTTTGCCGGCCCTGCGCCAAGCTCTGGAAGACCGTGATGAAGCGGTGCTCGAAGCACCCCCCGGCGCCGGCAAGACCACCCGTGTGCCGCTGGCGCTGCTGAACGAAAGCTGGCTGGCCGGGCAGACCATCCTGATGCTCGAACCCCGCCGGTTGGCGGCGCGCGCGGCGGCGGAACGGCTGGCCAGCGAGTTGGGCGAAAAGGTCGGCGAAACTGTGGGTTACCGCATCCGCCTGGACAGCAAAGTCGGGCCGAAGACCCGTATCGAAGTGGTCACCGAAGGCATCTTGACCCGCCGCTTGCAGGCCGACCCTGCGCTTGAAGGCGTGGGGCTGCTGATTTTCGACGAGTATCACGAGCGCAGCCTCGATGCCGACCTGGCCTTGGCGCTGAGCCTCAATGGCCGGGAGTTGCTACGTGAGGATCCGCTGAAAATCCTGCTGATGTCCGCCACCCTTGAAGGCGAGCGCCTGTCGCGCTTGCTCGAGGACGCGCCGGTGGTCAGCAGCGAAGGCCGCATGCACCCGGTGGATATCCGTTGGGGGCGGCCGTTCCAGCCTGGGGAGTTCATCGAACCGCGAGTGGTGGACAGCGTGCTGCAGGCGTTGGCCGATCAAACCGGCAGCCTGTTGGTATTCCTGCCTGGCCAGGCCGAGATCCGCAGAGTTCACCAGAGCTTGCAGGAAGCGCTGGGTGAGCGGCCCGATATTCTGCTGTGCCCGCTGCATGGCGAACTCGACCTCAACGCCCAGCGCGCCGCCATCGACCCAGCGCCCAAGGGCCTGCGCAAAGTGGTGCTGGCAACCAATATCGCCGAGACCAGCCTGACCATCGACGGTGTGCGCGTGGTGATTGATGCCGGCCTTGCGCGGGTGCCGCGGTTCGACCCCGGCAGCGGCATGACGCGCCTGGACACTCAGCGTATTTCCCGGGCCAGCGCCACCCAGCGTGCAGGCCGTGCCGGGCGCCTCGAGCCCGGTGTGTGCTACCGCCTGTGGTCCGAAGGCCAGCATGACCAGCTGGCAGCCCACGGTAGCGCCGAAATCCTTCAGGCGGACCTTGCGGGGCTGGCCTTGCAGCTCGGCCGGTGGGGTGTCACGCCGGATCAATTGCGCTGGCTGGACCAGCCGCCAGCCGCGGCCTTTTCCCAAGCTCAGGACCTGCTGGCGCGGCTGGGTGCGTTCAAGCCAGGCAGTCGCGACAACCTCAGTGAGCACGGCCAGGCCATGGCCGAACTGCCGGCGCACCCTCGCATTGCCCATTTGCTGTTGCGCGGCCAGCACCTTGGCCTGGCCGCCATGGCTTGCGATGTCGCCGCCTTGTTGGGCGAGCGTGATATCCAGCGCGGTGGCGGGGCCGACCTGCACAGCCGGTTGGCTTTGCTGAGTGGCGAGAGCAAGGCCAACCGTGGCGGCCACGGTGGGGTGCAGCGTGCCCGGCAGTTGGCCCGTCAGTACCGCGGCCTGCTGCGCGGCAAGGCTGGGGCGGCGGTTGCCGACCCTGATCACCCGCGCTGGCTGGGTGCCTTGCTGGCCTTGGCCTATCCCGACCGGGTTGCGCAGCAGCGGCGCGAGGGTGGGGCGGAGTATCGCCTGGCCAATGGTCGCGCCGCCTTGTTCGCCGAGGTCGATGCGTTGATGAAATGCCCATGGCTGGTGGTCGCCGACCTCGGTAGCCGCCAGGGTCAGCGGGAAGAACGCATTTATCTGGCGGCGCAATTCGACCCGGCGCTGCTCGATGATGTGCTGGCCGAGCAGGTCGAGCGTTTCGACATCCTCGATTGGGACGAGCGCGAGCAGGTGTTGCGTGCCGAGCGCCAGACCAAAGTCGGCGAACTGGTGCTCAGCCGCGAGCCGTTACCTGGCCTGGATGACCAAGCCCGGGCCAAGGCACTGTTGGGCCTGGTACGGCGCAAAGGCTTGAACCTGTTGACCTGGACGCCAGAGCTGCGCCAGTGGCAGGCGCGGGTGACGCTGTTGCGTCAGCTCGACTTGGAAAAGGGCGGCCATAGTGAATGGCCCGACCTGGGCGACGAGGCGCTGCTGGCCAGCCTGGAAGACTGGCTGCAGCCCTACCTTGGCAAGGTTTCGCGCCTCAGCCATTTCGCGGCCTTGGACCTGCCCTCGATCCTGCGCAATCTGCTGCCCTGGCCGCTACCCCAGCGCCTGGATGAATGGGCGCCCACACACCTGGCCGTGCCGTCTGGCTCGAATATCCGCCTGGACTACAGCGAAACCCCGCCGATCCTCGCCGTGCGCTTGCAGGAGCTGTTTGGCCTGGCTGATACGCCACGCATCGCCCAAGGCCGTCAGCAGGTCAAGCTGCACCTGCTGTCGCCTGCTCGCCGGCCAGTGCAGGTGACCCAGGACCTGGCTAATTTTTGGCGCACCACCTATGCCGAGGTGAAAAAAGACTTGAAAGGGCGGTACCCGAAGCACTACTGGCCCGAAGACCCGCTGGTGGCCGAAGCGACCGCGCGTGCCAAACCGCGTGGTACCTGAGCCGACGCAGCTCAGGCGCTTTCGCAAGAACCGCGGCGGCAGGTTGCGGGGTGCTCACGCGGTGGCTTCTGTCTCCAGCAACATGAACAGGCGGTACAGCACCACCGTGCTGAACAGCTGCAGGAAACCGCTCAGGCTGTTGATCGCCAGCACCACACCAGGCGCCGGTTCCGGGAAGGCCATCAGCAGCAGCCCCTCGATCAGCCAGATCGGTGCCAGTACGCTGACCACGCAGATCAAGATGCGCATGAAATGCCCGGTGGTCATGCGCGCGCTTTCGCGCATCGACTGCACCACCGGAAGGCCGCGCAGCACCAGCAGGTACTCGGCGAACACCAGATTGATCATGATCCACACGCCCGGCACGATGAATAACGCCAGGCCCGCCATGATCAGCAGCGAACTGATCAGCAGCAGCAGCGCCAGCTGCGGCCACAACTGCACGGCGCGGGCGAACAGGTCGCGCCTGGAAATATCCTGGCCATTGCTGCGGGTGTCGAGGTAGAGGATCAGCGCCGCGCTGTAAAGCGGGTAGAACAGCAGGCTTACCAGCATGCCGTAGGCAGGTGAGGCCTGGTCGGCCATCTGCCGGTTCAGCAGTTGGGTCAATAGGGCCTCGAGCACTACCAGCGGCAAGCACAGGGCAATGATGCTGGTCAGGTGGTAGCGGAAGAAGTGCAGGGAGTCGCGCAGAACGCTCAGCGGATTCATCAGTCAACATCGCATGGCAGTAAAAGCAGGGGCCTAACTTTAGCCCAGAGCAGTCACTTGCTGAAAAAAGTTTCACCGGCCGGGTGATTGAATCCTTGGCCCGCGCGCCCCATCTTTGACACGTCCGACGTCCCGCTTCCCCATGAGGTAGCCCATGAATTCCGAAGAACAAACCCTGATCGACGGCCTGTTCGGCCGCATCAAGCAAGCCGAAGACCCGAGCCAGCCGCGTGACGCGCAGGCGCAGGCGCGGATCGAGGAGCACCTGCGTCAGCAGCCTGCGGCCCCTTACTACATGGCCCAGGCGATCCTGGTGCAAGAGGCTGCGCTCAAGCGCCTGGACGAGCAGAACAAACAACTGCAAGCCGAGCTCAAGCAGGCCCGCGCCCAGGCCGAAGCACCCCGCGCCAGCAGCAACAACAGCGGCGGCGGCTTCCTGTCCAGCATCTTTGGCTCGGGTGCGCGAAACCCGGAGCCTGCCCTACAACCCCAGCAGCTACAGCGGCCGCCCGCTCCAGCTGCCTCTGGCGGCGGTTGGCGTGAGCCGAGCGCGCCGGGCTTTTCCCAACCGCAGGCCGCGCAACCCGGCTTTGGCGCCGCGCCCGCCCGCGGCGGTGCCAGCAGTTTCCTGGGCGGTGCGATGCAGACCGCGGCCGGCGTGGCCGGTGGCGTACTGCTGGCGCAAGGTGTCAGCAGCCTGTTCAACCACCATTCGCAGCCGGAGGAAGTGGTTGAAGTGATCAAGGAAGAGCCTGCGCCGGCCAGCGACACCGGCGGCTGGCAGGACCAGGGTGCGCAGCAGCAGGTGGCCGACAACGGTGGCTGGGGCAATGACCAGGGTGGCTTTGCCGACACCGACTATGGCAACGATGATGGCGGGTTCTTCTCGGACGACGACACCTTCGTCTGATCGGTCTGGCATACTGCAGGCCTTTTTGGGGGGCGCTTCGCGCCCCTTTCAGCCGAGGGTATGTAGTGAAGAAAATCGCACTGTTCGCCGATGTGCAGAACCTCTACTACACCGTGCGCCAAGCCCACGGCTGCCACTTCAATTACACGGCGCTGTGGAACGAGGTCAGCCGCGAGGGCGAGATCGTCGAAGCCGTGGCCTATGCCATCGACCGTGGCGACAGCAAGCAGCAGCAGTTTCAGCAGATCCTGCGCAACCTGGGTTTCGACGTGCGCCTCAAACCGTTCATTCAGCGCAGCGACGGCTCGGCAAAAGGTGACTGGGATGTGGGCATCACCCTTGATGTGATCGATGCAGCCAGCCGCGTCGACCAGGTGGTGCTGGCGTCGGGTGATGGTGATTTCGATCTGCTGCTGGAGCGGGTGATCCAGCGCCATGGCGCCGAGGCGGTGGTGTATGGCGTGCCAGGGTTGACCGCGATGTCGCTGATCCGTGCGGCGAGCCGGTATGTGCCGATCGAGGGGCGTTTGTTGTTGAAGCATTGATGGCGCCGGTGGTTGATGGCGCCGGTGGGGCTGGCGGGTGCCTGGCTTGGTTTTTTCATTGGCCTTGAGATCGAGCGCCGCCCGCGCGGCGCTTCGCGGGGCAAGCCCGCTCCCACATTTGTTGCAACGCGCCGTTCCAGTCAGGCCATGGTTGTCC
>NZ_JBIBEB010000016.1:0-146791 GCF_042902325.1 Pseudomonas sp. NPDC012596
CTCCTGATCATGCGTATTAGCCTGTAAACCATGTTCCCGGTTTGAAATGTAAACGATGTCTTCGGTTTGTACCCGGGGCAAGCCCGCTCCCACAGGTATTGCACTGAACCTGAGGGCAGCGGAGTACCTATGGGAGCACAGGTATTGCACTGAACCTGAGGAAAGTGGAGTACTTGTGGGAGCGGGCTTGCCCCGCGAAGAGGCCGTCAAATCCATACCGCATCCCAATGCGGATAATCGCCAGCACGGCGAACCAACCCCGCTCTTATGGGATTGGCAACGATGTACCTGGCCACGTGCACAACATTCTCCTCACGGCGCAAGGCATGGTCCTGATAGCCCTGTTGCCATACCTTCCGGCGCGGCATGCCGAGTTGATAAAGAGCATGACTGCTGCGCGACTTGAACCTGCGCATCAAGCAGCACAACGTGCCACTTCGTAATTCGATCAGCCAATGAACATGGTCGGGCATGACCACCCAGGCCAGGGATCGGCAAAGTCCATCGAGCTCGGTTTGCCTCAGTTGATGGATCACGCAGCGGGCTAACTGGAAGTGGGTGAAGATCCGTTTGCGCTCGTGAGTGACGGTGGTCAGCAAATAGAGCCCGCCAGGCTGAGACAAGCGGCCACGGCGCAGTAGGTGGGATTGGGCACGGTCCATGTGTTGCTCCCTTTGAAGATTCAGGGAAACACTAGGTCAGCTGGTGTCAGCACGAGGTGGGCAATGGTTGCTGGATGTTGGGTGGCAGTGCCGGCCTATTCGCGGGTGTACGACCGCTCCCACAGGTATTGCACTGAACCTGAGGGCAGCGGAGTACCTGTGGGAGCGGGCTTGCCCCGCGAATGGGCCGCAAAGCGGCCCCATCAATATCAGGTGCGGAACCGGGCCACCAGCCCATTCAAGTCCACCGCCAACCGCGACAGCTCTGCGCTCGCCGCGCTGGTCTGATGCGCGCCGGTCGCGCTCTGCACCGACAAGTCGTTGATGTTCACCAGGTTGCGGTCAACCTCACGCGCCACCTGGGCCTGCTCTTCCGCCGCGCTGGCGATTACCAGGTTACGTTCGTTGATTTGCGCGACCGCACCGGCAATGGTATCCAGCGCCATGCCTGCGCCACGGGCGATGTTCAGCGTCGACTCGGCGCGCTCGGTGCTGGTGCGCATCGATTCTACCGCCTCTTCGGTACCGCCCTGGATGCTGCCGATCATCCGCTCGATTTCGCTGGTCGACTGCTGGGTGCGGTGCGCCAGTGCGCGCACCTCGTCCGCCACCACGGCAAAGCCACGGCCTGCTTCACCGGCCCGGGCCGCTTCGATCGCGGCATTGAGTGCCAGCAGGTTGGTCTGGTCAGCAAGGCCACGGATCACATCCAGCACTTTGCCGATGTCGCGCGATTGTTCGGCCAGGTGGGTGATCAGTTTGGCAGTGGATTGCACATCGCCGCTCATGCGCTCGATGGCACTCACCGTTTCCAGCACCAGGTCACGGCCGTCGCCGGTCGAGCGGCTGGCTTCGCTTGAGGCTTCCGAGGTGCTTACAGCGTTACGCGCCACTTCTTCGACGGCGCTGGTCATTTCGGTAACCGCTGTGGCGGCCTGCTCGATCTCGTTGTTCTGCTGCTGCAGGCCACGCGCGCTTTCGTCGGTAACGGCGTTCAGCTCTTCGGCAGCCGACGCCAGCTGGGTGGCGGAGCCGGCGATCAGTTGCAGGGTGTCGCGCAATTTGTCCTGCATGCGCGCCATCGCGCGCAGCAGGCGCGCGGCTTCATCGGTGCCTTCGGCGCGGATGGTATGGGTCAGGTCACCGTCGGCAATCTGCTCGGCAGCCTGCAAGGCTTCGTCTATGGGTTTGACGATGCTGCGGGTCAGCAGCAACGCGCAGACGAAGGTCAGCACGGCCGCGGCGATCAGCAGGCCGATCACCAGGGCGAATGCCGCGGCGTACTGGCTGGCGGCGGTTTCGTTGGTGGCGCGGGTTTGGTCGGTGTTGATCCGCACCAGGGTGTCCATAACCTTGTTGATCTGCTCGGAGTTGGCCAGCAGGTCGCGGTTGAGCAGGTCACGCAGTTCGTCGGTGCGGTTGGCCTGGCTCAGGCTGCGCATGCGCGACTCCAGCTGGCGGTACTGGTTGAGCAGTTCGCTGTACTGGTCGAAGGCAGCCTGTTCGTCGGCCGCGCCGATCATCGGCAGGTAGGCTTGGCGGGCGCGGTCGATCTGGGCGTTGCGCTGGTCCAGCAGGTTGAGGGTGTCGCGCTGGGTTTCCGGCTCGCGGTTGAGCAGCAGGCGGTAGGAAAGCGTGCGCATGCGCAGGTTGAGCGAGGTCAGCTCATCGAGGGTCTTGATGCTGGGTACGCTGATGTTCTCGATGGCGACGCCCGCCTGGCGGATGTTGCCCATCTGCATCAGCGCGAAAATACCAAGGCCGAGCATGAGCAGGCCGATCAAGGCGAAACCGAGCAATGCGCGCGGGGCGATGTTCATGTTGCGTAGAGACATGGGGGGAGGAATCCAGGCAAGGGAGGAAGGCGCAGTCCGTGCGACAAAATATGACTTGCCTGGCTATCGGTCGTGACCGGCCAGTCTTGAGCGTGAGCGCGCAAATAGGTGAGCCAGCTATCTATTTACCTGACCGGCGGTTGACCCAGGCCGGAACAAGGGGCGGGATACCCTGTCAATCTTCGGGCTAAGAAACCTTGTGAATCCGTTATTTAATGGCGATGGCTCGCGCTTTTCTTTATCGTGTGCGCCCTTTGCAACAACCTGAGATATACCCATGCTGGAAGCCTCCCTGAATCAAATCGAGCAACTGGTCAGCGACCTGATGCAGAAAAACGCTCAACTCACCGAGCAGAACACCACCCTCGGCCAGGAACTGGCCCAGGCCAAAGAAGAAAACGAAACCCTGCAACTGTCGCTGATGGAGCAGGAAGAAAAGAACGGCGCCACCGCCGCGCGTATCCAGGCGCTGGTTGAGCGCGCCAGTGCAGGTGTCGTCAACGCATGAGCCTGCAAGCGCAGCCGGTCAATGTCGTGTCGATCCTTGGCAGCGACTATTCGATCAAGGCGCCCGAAGGCCAGGAAGAAACCCTGGCACAGGCGGTGCGGATGCTGAACACCGCCCTGGCCGAGACCAAGCGCTCGTACCCGACCCTGATCGGTGACAAGCTGCTGGTGCTGGCTGCGCTGAACCTGTGCTCCAAGCAGGTTGAGCTGCAGAAGGAGCATCAGCAGACGCTTGCGCGCACCCAGGCGCAGATCGACGCCACGGTGGACGCTATTGTTCGGACAATTGCCGAGCAATAAAAAGCACCCTGCTAACCCTGTGGGAGCAGCCTGGCCGGGACGCCGGACCGCTCCCACAGTTGTTTTTGGTTGTCTCAACTCACTGGAATAACTGCATACGTAAGTGTATACACTTTCCCCAAAACAATAATTGGCGGGGAGCAGGGGCATGCGTATCTGGCGTCGGAGTATCCAGTGGCAGTTGATCGCGAGCATGGGCGCGGCCCTGCTGGCCAGCATTCTGGTAGTAGTCGTTATCTTCACGGTGGCACTCAACCGCCTGACCGACCGCTACCTGGTCGACACGGCGCTGCCGGCCAGCATTGAAGCTATCCGCAACGATATCGAGCGCATGCTCGGCCAGCCGCTGGTGGCGGCGGCGGATATCGCCGGCAACACGCTGCTGCGTGACTGGCTGGTGGCCGGTGAAGACCCTGCAGAAGCGCCACGCTTCGTCGAGTACCTGCAAGCTGCCAAACAGCGCAACCACGCCTTCACCACCTTGTTTGTTTCTACCGAAACCGGCCATTACTACAACGAGAATGGCCTGGACCGTACCCTCAGCCGTGAGAACCCCAAGGACAAGTGGTTTTACGGCTACATCGATGGCGGCGCCGAGCGCCTGATTAATATCGACATCGACGGTGCCACGGGCGAGCTGGCGCTGTTCATCGACTATCGGGTGGAAAAGGACGGCAAGCTGGTCGGCGTGGCAGGCATGGGCCTGCGCATGACCGAGCTGTCGAAACTGATCCATGACTTCAGCTTTGGCGAGCACGGCAAGGTGTTCCTGGTTCGCAATGATGGCCTGATCCAGGTGCACCCTGACAACGCCTTCAGCGGCAAACGCCAACTGGTCGAGCAGCTCGATGCACAAGCGGCGAAAGCGGTGATGACCGGTGACCAGGGCTTGCGTACCAGCCGCTTCACCCGCGACGGAGAACGCTATCTGGCGTTAGGCCTGCCGCTGCGTGACCTGAACTGGACCTTGGTCGCCGAGGTGCCTGAGGCCGAGATCTACGCGCAGATGCACCAGGCGGTCTGGCTTACCACTTTGATCGGTGGTGGCGTGGCGGTGCTCTCGCTGCTGTTGGTGGTGCTGCTGGCACGCGGGCTGGTGCGGCCTATCCGCCGCGTCACTGCCGCGCTGGTACAGATTGGCAGTGGTGCAGGTGACCTCAGCCATCGCCTGGATGATTCACGCCAGGACGAACTGGGTGACCTGGCCCGTGGGTTCAACCGTTTTCTCGACAGCCAGCGCGGCCTGATCGGCGAGGTGCTGCGCACAACCGAGCGCCTGCACCGCGCGGTGGAGCAGGTGACCCGGGTTGTGGACAACACCGCCGACCGCTCCGGTCGACAGCAGGAAATGACCGAAATGGTCGCCACCGCCGTACACGAAATGGGCCTGACCGTGCAGGACATTGCCCGTAACGCCGGCGATGCTGCGCAGGCCTCGCAGGCGGCGCGCGACGAAGCCCTGCAGGCGCGTGAGGTGGTGCGGCATTCGATTCAGGGTATTGAAGGCATGTCGGGCGATATCGGCAAGGCGGCGGAAGCGGTCACTCAGTTGGCCGAGGAAGTCGCCTCGATCGATGAAGTGCTGGCGGTGATCCGCAGCATTTCCGAACAGACCAACCTGCTGGCGCTCAATGCCGCCATTGAAGCTGCACGGGCAGGGGAGATGGGGCGTGGCTTTGCCGTGGTTGCGGATGAGGTACGCACCTTGGCCCGGCGCACACAGCTGTCCACCGATGAAGTGCAGCAGATGATCCAGCGCCTCAAGCAAGGCGCCGGTTCAGCAGTGACGTCGATGCAGGCGGGGCAGCTGGCGACCGGCAGTGGTGTGCAGTCGAGCCAGCGTACGGGGGCGTCCTTGGGGGCGATCACCGACCAGGTGGAGCACATCAGCGACATGAACCATCAGGTGGCCACGGCAACTGAAGAGCAGTCGGCGGTGACCGAAGAGATTAACCGCACGGTGCAGGGGATTTCTGATTTGGCCAGGGAAACGGCGGCGGAAGTGCAGGGGTGCCGGGAGGAGTGCCAGGCGTTGCGTGGCTTGGCGGATGACCTGGCGCGGCAGATGGGTGGGTTCAAACTCTAGATTGCTGGGGCCGCTTTGCGGCCCATCGCCGGCAAGCGCGGCTCCCACCCCGACCGCACAAGATTCAAGCCATGCGCGATATCTGTGGGAGCCGCGCTTGCCGGCGATGGGCTGCGCAGCAGCCCCAGCAATCCCTCAGCCAATAATGATCGTGCGGATATCGGCCGCCAGTTCCCGCACCCGCGCTTCCTCGGTATCCCACGAGCACATGAACCGGGCCCCGCCGCTACCGATGAATGTATAGAACCGCCAGCCCCGGCCACGCAGTGCCTCGATGGCTGGCTCGGGCATCTGCAGGAACACCCCGTTGGCCTCCACCGGGAACATCAGCTCTACCCCCGGCAAATCACTCACCAACGACGCAAGCAACTGCGCGCAATGGTTGGCGTGGTTGCCATGGCGCAGCCAGGCGCCGTCTTCCAGCAGCCCGACCCAAGGCGCCGACAGGAAGCGCATTTTTGAAGCCAGCTGCCCGGCCTGCTTGCAGCGGTAGTCGAAGTCTTCGGCCAGCTGCCGGTTGAAGAACAGGATCGCCTCACCCACCGCCATGCCGTTCTTGGTGCCGCCAAAGCACAACACATCGACACCGGCCTTCCAGGTCAGCTCGGCCGGGCTGCAGCCGAGAAATGCGCAGGCATTGGTAAAGCGCGCGCCGTCCATGTGCAGGTTAAGGCCCAGCTCCTTGCACGTTGCGCTGATTGCCCTGAGCTCGTCGGGGCGGTACACGGTGCCTACCTCGGTGGCCTGGGTGAGGGTGACCACGCGGGGCTTGGGGTAGTGGATATCCTGGCGCTTGAGCGCCACTTCACGGATCGACTCCGGCGTCAGCTTGCCATTTACGCTGGGCGCGGTGAGCAGCTTTGAGCCGTTGGAGAAGAACTCCGGTGCGCCGCATTCGTCGGTTTCGACGTGGGCGGTCTCGGAGCAGATGACGCTGTGGTAGCTCTGGCACAGCGAGGCCAGGGCCAGGGAGTTGGCGGCGGTACCGTTGAAGGCGAAGAACACTTCGCAGTCGGTTTCGAACAGCTTGCGAAAGTATTCCGATGCACGCTCGGTCCACTGGTCGTCGCCGTAGGCGCGGTCGTGGCCCATGTTGGCCTTGGCCATGGCTGCCCAGGCTTCGGGGCAGATGCCGGAATAGTTGTCGCTGGCGAATTGTTGGCTCTTATCTGTCATGACACGGTCCTGTGAACGACGCAGAACAGCACTCTAAACCATCGATTCAGCGGTTGCCTATACAACTGTGTAGCGGTTGATTTTATCGTTTGTTCACACCGGCCCTATCGCCGGCAAGCCGGCCCCCACAATGGCCCAGGCGCCTAAGGACTCTGTGGGAGCCGGCTTGCCGGCGATAGGGCCGGTGTGATCGACACCAATGGCAATGTCGTAAACGCGCCATTGCAAGGCGTGCGCAGGCATCTGACCCACCCCGGCCAGTCATACCATCGCCACAAAGGGCCACAGTGCCTTACAGACAAGAAACGATCGCTGCCGGGAGAAACACGATGTTCAGCAAGCAAGACCAGATCCAGGGTTATGACGACGCACTGCTGGCGGCGATGAATGCCGAAGAACAGCGCCAGGAAGATCACATCGAGCTGATCGCCTCGGAGAACTACACCAGCAAGCGCGTGATGCAGGCCCAAGGCAGCGGCCTGACCAACAAATACGCCGAAGGCTACCCAGGCAAGCGTTACTACGGCGGCTGCGAACACGTCGACAAGGTCGAAGCGCTGGCCATCGAGCGCGCCAAGCAGCTGTTCGGCGCCGACTACGCCAACGTCCAGCCGCACTCCGGCTCTTCGGCCAATGGCGCGGTCTACCTGGCCCTGCTGCAGGCCGGTGACACGATCCTTGGCATGAGCCTGGCCCACGGCGGCCACCTGACCCACGGCGCCAAGGTGTCGTCCTCGGGCAAGCTGTACAACGCTGTGCAGTACGGCATCAACACCGATACCGGGCTGATCGACTACGACGAAGTCGAGCGCCTGGCGGTAGAGCACAAACCGAAGATGATCGTTGCCGGCTTCTCGGCCTACTCCAAGACCCTCGACTTCCCACGCTTCCGTGCCATCGCCGACAAGGTGGGTGCGCTGCTGTTCGTCGACATGGCCCACGTTGCCGGCCTGGTTGCCGCTGGTCTGTACCCCAACCCGATCCCGTTCGCCGACGTGGTCACCACCACCACCCACAAGACCCTGCGCGGCCCACGTGGCGGCCTGATCCTGGCCAAGTCCAACGAAGAGATCGAGAAGAAGCTCAACGCTGCCGTGTTCCCGGGCGCCCAGGGCGGCCCGCTGATGCACGTCATCGCCGCCAAGGCCGTGTGCTTCAAGGAAGCGCTGGAGCCTGAGTTCAAGAGCTACCAGAAACAGGTCATCGAAAACGCCCAGGCCATGGCCCAGGTGTTCATCGACCGCGGTTACGACGTGGTGTCCGACGGTACCGACAACCACCTGTTCCTGGTCAGCCTGATCCGCCAGGGCCTTACCGGTAAAGATGCCGACGCCGCCCTGGGCCGCGCGCACATCACCGTCAACAAGAACGCCGTGCCGAACGACCCGCAGTCGCCGTTCGTCACCTCCGGCCTGCGCATCGGCACCCCAGCCGTTACTACCCGCGGCTTCAAGGTCGCCCAGTGCGTGGCACTGGCCGGCTGGATCTGCGACATCCTCGACAACCTCGGTGACGCCGACGTCGAAGCCGATGTGGCGAAAAACGTCGCCGCCCTGTGCGCAGACTTCCCTGTTTACCGCTGAGTGGAGTAAACGACCATGCAACGCTACTCGGGCTTCGGCCTCTTCAAACACTCCCTCAGCCACCACGAAAACTGGCAGCGCATGTGGCGCACGCCGACCCCTAAAAAGGTCTACGACGTGGTCATCGTTGGCGGTGGCGGCCATGGCCTGGCCACGGCCTATTACCTGGCAAAGGAACACGGCATCACCAACGTCGCGGTGATCGAGAAGGGTTACCTGGGCGGCGGCAACACCGCCCGTAACACCACCATCGTGCGTTCCAACTACCTGTGGGACGAGTCGGCGCACCTGTACGAACATGCCATGAAGCTGTGGGAGGGCTTGTCCCAGGACATCAACTACAACGTGATGTTTTCCCAGCGTGGCGTCTACAACCTGTGCCACACCCTGCAGGACATCCGTGACTCCGAGCGCCGCGTCAGCGCCAACCGGCTGAACGGCGTCGATGGCGAGCTGCTCAATACCGCCCAGGTTGCAGCTGAAATCCCGTACCTGGACTGCTCGAAGAACGCCCGTTACCCGGTGCTCGGCGCTACCGTTCAGCGCCGTGGTGGCGTGGCCCGTCACGACGCCGTGGCCTGGGGCTACGCCCGTGCTGCAGACGCTTTGGGCGTAGACCTGATCCAGCAGACCGAAGTGATTGGTTTTCGCAAGGAAAACGGCGCGGTCATCGGTGTGGAAACCAACAAGGGCTTTATTGGTGCCAAGCGCGTCGGTGTGGTCACTGCGGGCAACTCCGGGCACATGGCCAAGCTGGCCGGCTTCCGCCTGCCGCTTGAATCGCACCCGCTGCAAGCCCTGGTGTCCGAGCCGATCAAGCCGATCATCGACAGTGTGATCATGTCCAACGCCGTGCACGGCTACATCAGCCAGTCCGACAAGGGCGACCTGGTGATCGGTGCCGGTATCGACGGCTGGGTCGGCTACGGCCAGCGTGGTTCGTACCCGGTGATCGAGCACACCCTGCAGGCGATTGTCGAGATGTTCCCCAACCTCTCGCGCGTGCGCATGAACCGCCAGTGGGGCGGCATCGTCGACACCTCGCCGGACGCCTGCCCGATCATCTCCAAGACCCCAGTCAAGAACATGTTCTTCAACTGCGGCTGGGGCACCGGTGGCTTCAAGGCCACCCCGGGCTCGGGCAACGTCTTCGCCGCCAGCCTGGCCAAAGGCGAGATGCACCCGCTGGCTGCGCCGTTCTCCATGGACCGTTTCTACAACGGCGCACTGATCGACGAACACGGCGCCGCCGCCGTCGCCCACTAACCGGAGACACCGTCATGTTGCATATTTTCTGTCCCCACTGCGGCGAGCTGCGCTCCGAAGAAGAGTTCCACGCCTCTGGCCAGGCGCACATCGCCCGCCCGCTGGACCCTGCCGCCTGCTCCGACGAGGAGTGGGGGACCTACATGTTCTTCCGCGACAACCCGCGCGGTATTCACCATGAACTGTGGGACCACGTTGCCGGCTGCCGTCAGTACTTCAACGTTACCCGCGACACCGTGACCTACGAAATTCTGGAAACCTACAAAATTGGCGAGAAGCCGCAGGTGACCGCCAACGGCAAGCAGAGCAGCGCACCGTCGACCGTCAAAGGCCAAGGGGAAAAAGTATGAGCCAGACCTATCGCCTCGCCAGCGGCGGCCGTATCGACCGCAGCAAGGTCCTGAATTTCACCTTCAACGGCAAGACCTACCAGGGTTATGCCGGTGACAGCCTGGCTGCCGCGCTGCTGGCCAACGGCGTCGACATCGTCGGCCGCAGCTTCAAGTACTCGCGCCCCCGCGGCATCATCGCCGCCGGTACCGAAGAGCCGAACGCCATCCTGCAGATCGGCTCCAGCGAAGCCACCCAGATCCCCAACGTGCGTGCCACCCAGCAGGCGCTGTACGCAGGCCTGGTGGCTACCAGCACCAACGGCTGGCCGAACGTCAACAACGACGTCATGGGCATCCTCGGCAAGGTCGGCGGCAGCATGATGCCGCCGGGCTTCTACTACAAAACCTTCATGTACCCGAAATCGTTCTGGATGACTTACGAGAAGTACATCCGTAAAGCGGCAGGCCTTGGCCGTGCGCCGCTGCAGAACGACCCGGACAGCTACGACTACATGAACCAGCACTGCGACGTGCTGATCGTCGGCGCCGGCCCTGCCGGCCTGGCTGCCGCGCTGGCCGCTGCACGCAGCGGTGCGCGGGTGATCCTCGCCGACGAACAGGAAGAGTTCGGTGGCAGCCTGCTCGACAGCCGCGAAACCCTCGACGGCAAGCCGGCCGCCGACTGGGTGAATGCCGTGGTCAAGGAGCTGGAAAGCCTGCCGGAAGTGACCCTGCTGCCACGCGCCACGGTCAATGGTTACCACGACCACAACTTCCTGACCATTCACGAGCGCCTCACCGACCACCTGGGCGACCGCGCCCCGATCGGCCAGGTGCGCCACCGTGTGCACCGTGTGCGCGCCAAACGCGTGGTGCTGGCCGCCGGTGCCCACGAGCGCCCGCTGGTGTACGGCAACAACGATGTGCCGGGCAACATGCTGGCCGGCGCTGTCTCTACCTATGTGCGCCGCTACGGCGTGGCACCTGGCCGCAAGCTGGTGCTTTCGACCAACAACGACCACGCCTACCGCGCCGCGCTGGACTGGCACGACGCTGGCCTGCAGGTGGTCGCCATCGCCGATGCCCGCCACAACCCGCGTGGTTCGCTGGTTGAAGAGGCCCGTGCCAAAGGCATTCGCATCCTCACCTCCAGCGCCGTGGTCGAGGCCAAAGGCAGCAAGCACGTCACCGGCGCCCGCGTGGCGGCCATCGATGTACAGGCACACAAGGTGACCAGCCCAGGCGAAACCCTTGAGTGCGACCTGATCGCCACTTCCGGTGGTTACAGCCCAATCGTCCACCTGGCTTCGCACCTGGGCGGCCGCCCGGTATGGCGTGATGACATTCTTGGCTTCGTGCCGGGTGATGCCCCGCAAAAGCGCGAGTGCGTCGGCGGCATCCACGGTGTGTATGCCCTGTGTGACGTGATTGCCGATGGTTTCGAAGGCGGCGCACGCGCAGCCACCGAAGCCGGTTTCAAGGCCACCGTTGGCACCCTGCCAAAGACCGTTGCGCGCAAGGAAGAGGCCACCGTAGCGCTGTTCCAGGTACCGCACGACAAAGGCAGCAAAGGGCCGAAGCAGTTTGTCGACCAGCAGAACGACGTGACGGCCGCTGGCATCGAACTGGCCACCCGTGAAGGCTTCGAGTCGGTCGAGCACGTCAAGCGCTACACCGCGCTGGGCTTCGGTACCGACCAGGGCAAGCTGGGCAATATCAACGGCCTGGCCATTGCCGCCCGTTCGATCGGCATCACCATCCCGGAAATGGGCACCACCATGTTCCGCCCCAACTACACGCCGGTGACCTTCGGCGCGGTAGCGGGCCGCCACTGTGGCCACCTGTTCGAGCCTGTGCGCTTCACTGCCCTGCATGCCTGGCACGTGAAGAACGGCGCCGAGTTCGAAGACGTCGGCCAGTGGAAGCGCCCGTGGTACTTCCCGAAAGCCGGTGAAGATATCCACACCGCCGTGGCCCGCGAATGCAAGGCCGTGCGCGACAGCGTGGGCCTGCTGGACGCCTCGACCCTGGGCAAGATCGACATCCAGGGCCCGGACGCGCGCGAGTTCCTCAACCGCATCTACAGCAACGCCTGGACCAAGCTTGACGTGGGCAAGGCCCGCTACGGCCTGATGTGCAAGGAAGACGGCATGGTCTTCGACGACGGCGTGACCGCGTGCGTCGGCGACAACCACTTCTACATGACCACCACCACCGGCGGCGCCGCGCGCGTGCTGCAGTGGCTCGAGCTGTACCACCAGACCGAATGGCCGGAAATGAAGGTGTACTTCACCTCCGTCACCGACCACTGGGCCACCTTGACCCTGTCCGGCCCCAACAGCCGCAAGCTGCTCAGCGAGCTGACCGACGACATCGACCTGGACAAGGAAGCCTTCCCGTTCATGACCTGGAAGGAAGGCACTGTCGGCGGCGTGCCGGCGCGTGTGTTCCGTATTTCGTTCACCGGTGAACTGTCGTACGAAATCAACGTTCAAGCCAACTACGCCATGGGCGTGCTGGAAAAAGTCATCGAGGCCGGCAAGCAGTTCAACCTGACCCCATACGGCACCGAGACCATGCACGTACTGCGTGCCGAGAAGGGCTTCATCATCGTCGGCCAGGACACTGACGGCTCGATGAACCCCGACGACCTGAACATGAGCTGGTGCGTGGGCCGCAACAAGCCGTTCTCGTGGATCGGCCTGCGTGGCATGAACCGCGAAGACTGCCTGCGCGAGAACCGCAAGCAGCTGGTGGGCCTCAAGCCTGTGGACCCGACCAAGTGGCTGCCGGAAGGCGCCCAGCTGGTGTTCGACCCCAAACAGCCAATCCCGATGGACATGGTTGGCCACGTCACCTCCAGCTACGCCTCCAACTCCCTGGGCTATTCGTTCGCCATGGGTGTGGTCAAGGGCGGCCTCAAGCGCATGGGCGAGCGTGTTTATTCGCCGCAGGCCGATGGCAGCGTGATCGAGGCCGAAATCGTGTCTTCGGTGTTCTTCGATCCGAAGGGTGAGCGGCAGAACGTTTGACTCCGGGCCCTGTGGTGAGTCGTCTGGCCCTATCGCCAGCAAGCCGGCTCCCACAGGTTCGATGCAGTTCTGAAGGTAGGTGCGGTCCCTGTGGGAGCCGGCTTGCCGGCGATGAGGCCGGTAAACACACCCTGCAAGCTGCGTCGTATCGACGACCAAGAATTCAAGGCAGGTAACAAATGAGCGCTATCAACGTCTTCCAGCAAAACCCCGGCGCCGAAGCCAAGGCCCAGTCGCCGCTGCACCACGCCGACCTGGGCAGCCTGGTTGGTAAAGGCCGCAAGAACGCAGGCGTGACCCTGCGCGAGAAGAAATTCCTCGGTCACCTGACCCTGCGTGGCGACGGCCACAACCCGGAATTCGCCGCAGGCGTGCACAAGGCCCTGGGCCTGGAGCTGCCGGTGGCCCTGACCGTGGTCGCCAACAACGAGATGTCGCTGCAGTGGCTGGGCCCGGATGAGTGGCTGCTGATCGTGCCTGGCGGCCAGGAGTTCGCCGTCGAGCAGAAGCTGCGCGCGGCCCTCGAAGGCCAGCACATCCAGGTGGTTAACGTCAGCGGCGGGCAAAGCCTGCTGGAGCTGCGCGGCCCGAACGTGCGCGAAGTGCTGATGAAATCCACCAGCTATGATGTGCACCCGAACAACTTCCCGGTGGGCAAGGCCGTCGGCACCGTGTTCGCCAAATCGCAACTGGTGATCCGCCGCACCGCCGAAGACACCTGGGAGCTGGTGATTCGCCGCAGCTTCGCCGACTACTGGTGGCTGTGGCTGCAGGACGCTTCGGCTGAATACGGCCTGAGCATCGAAGCTTAAGGAGAGCAGAACATGAGTCGGGCACCGGATACCTGGATTCTCACCGCCGACTGCCCGAGCATGCTCGGCACCGTCGACGTGGTGACGCGTTTCCTCTTCGAGCAGCGCTGCTACGTGACGGAGCACCACTCCTTCGATGACCGGCAGTCGGGGCGCTTCTTCATTCGCGTCGAATTCCGCCAGCCAGACGATTTCGACGAGGCCAGCTTCCGCGCCGGCCTCGCCGAGCGCAGCGAAGCGTTCGGCATGGCCTTCGAGCTGACCGCGCCCAATCACCGCCCCAAGGTGGTGATCATGGTGTCCAAGGCCGACCACTGCCTGAACGATCTGCTGTACCGCCAGCGCATCGGCCAGCTGGGCATGGACGTGGTCGCGGTGGTGTCCAACCACCCCGACCTCGAACCCTTGGCGCACTGGCACAAGATTCCCTACTACCACTTCGCACTCGACCCCAACGACAAGGCCGGGCAAGAGCGCAAGGTGCTGCAGGTGATCGAGGAAACCGGCGCCGAACTGGTCATCCTTGCCCGTTACATGCAGGTGCTGTCACCTGAGCTGTGCCGGCGCCTGGATGGCTGGGCGATCAACATTCACCACTCGCTGTTGCCGGGGTTCAAGGGCGCCAAGCCTTACCATCAGGCGTACAACAAGGGGGTGAAGATGGTCGGGGCGACTGCGCACTACATCAACAACGACCTGGATGAAGGGCCGATCATTGCCCAGGGGGTCGAGGTGGTGGACCACAGCCATTACCCCGAAGACCTGATTGCCAAAGGGCGTGATATCGAGTGCCTGACTTTGGCGCGGGCGGTGGGGTATCACATCGAGCGGCGGGTGTTCCTCAACGCCAACCGGACTGTGGTTCTGTAGCGGTCTCTCGGGCCTCATCGCCGGCAAGCCGGCTCCCACAAGTAATGCGCCAGGCTTGAGGCCTGTGGTTTACCTGTGGGAGTCGGCTTGCCGGCGATTAGGCCTAGCCAATTTCCACTGCCGTAAAAAGGCATCCCCCTGTCGTTTTCAGTCAGCGCATTTGGCCCCATCAGGCCCACAATTCCCTGCATTCCAGTAACACATGCCGCCCATGGATGGCGGCGCTTCAACCAACGCTGCATAAATAAAAACCAAGCGAGGTAAAAGCAATGTCTGGCAATCGTGGAGTGGTATATCTCGGCGCCGGCAAGGTCGAAGTGCAGAAGATCGACTACCCGAAAATGCAGGACCCGCGCGGCAAGAAAATCGAACACGGCGTCATCCTCAAGGTGGTTTCCACCAACATCTGCGGCTCCGACCAGCACATGGTCCGTGGCCGCACCACTGCCCAGGTCGGCCTGGTACTGGGCCACGAAATTACCGGTGAAATCGTCGAACTGGGGCGCGATGTAGAACGCCTGAAAATCGGCGACCTGGTGTCGGTACCGTTCAACGTTGCCTGCGGCCGCTGCCGCTCGTGCAAAGAGATGCACACCGGTGTCTGCCTTACCGTCAACCCGGCCCGCGCCGGTGGTGCCTATGGCTATGTCGATATGGGCGACTGGACCGGTGGCCAAGCCGAATATGTGCTGGTGCCGTATGCCGACTTCAACCTGCTGAAACTGCCGGACCGCGACAAGGCCATGGAAAAGATCCGTGACCTGACCTGCCTGTCCGACATTCTGCCGACGGGCTACCACGGCGCCGTGACTGCGGGCGTAGGCCCAGGCAGCACCGTCTATGTTGCCGGTGCCGGCCCGGTCGGCTTGGCCGCTGCGGCCTCCGCCCGCCTGCTGGGCGCCGCCTGCGTGATCGTCGGCGACCTCAACCCGGCCCGCCTGGCCCACGCCAAGTCCCAGGGCTTCGAAGTCGTCGACTTGTCCAAGGACACCCCGCTGCACGAGCAGATCATCGACATCCTTGGCGAGCCTGAAGTGGACTGCGCCGTGGATGCGGTCGGCTTCGAAGCCCGCGGCCATGGCCACGAAGGGGCCAAGCACGAAGCCCCAGCCACCGTGCTGAACTCACTGATGCAGGTGACCCGCGTTGCTGGCAGCATCGGTATACCAGGCCTGTACGTAACCGAAGACCCGGGCGCGGTCGATGCCGCCGCCAAGATCGGCGCGCTGAGCATCCGCTTCGGCCTGGGCTGGGCGAAGTCGCACAGCTTCCACACTGGCCAAACCCCGACCATGAAGTACAACCGCCAGCTGATGCAGGCGATCATGTGGGACCGCATCAACATCGCTGAAGTGGTGGGCGTGCAGGTGATCAACCTGGACCAGGCGCCGGAAGGCTATGGCGAGTTTGATGCAGGTGTGCCGAAGAAATTCGTGATCGACCCGCACAAGATGTGGGGTGCGGCTTGATGCCCTGAGGTAATGAAAAGCCCCTCATGTTGAGGGGCTTTTTTCTGCTTGTACGCTTGGTTGTTGCACAGCGAGTACCGATCCTGGGGTATCGGTGGCAAGCAAGGCGCTGCCTCTCGTCGGGTCCGCGCTCAGCTCTGCCAGCGGTAATGCACCGTTGCGGAAAATGGCGAGAAGCTGGTTACCTTCCTGCACGGAAACGATCTGATTGGCTTGATAGAAGAAACGCGTTCGTTTCGCTGCTGTAGACATGATTCAGTCCCTCTCGCACTGGTTTTAAATGGTCTGCTTGACGCCTATTTTGAACAAACGCAGGGATTTTCCTACTGGCAGAAATAACAGTTTTGCAGCCTCCCTCAGTACTTATTCATAACTTGTAGAAGCGGGCTCGCCCGCGAAGAGGCCAGCCCTGCAAACCGATTACTCAGCGGACCATGCCCAACTCGGCATCATCCAGCAGCGCCTTGGCCATCGCGCTCAGGTAGTGGGAAGCCCATATCAGTTGCTGGTCGCCTTCCATCACGCCTGTGAGGGTCAGTTCTCTGCCGGCTGGTCGGGCCTCATCGCGGGTGAACCCGCTCCTACAGGCCCTGCGCTGGCATTTGCCATGCGCTGCACGTGTAGGAGCGGGTTTACCCGCGATGAGGCCCGACCAGCCAACAAATGGCTCGAGCCTTAGTGCCGAATTCGCGGCTGAGCCGGCATCTGCACCTGGATCAACGCCGCCTCAAGCAACACCCGCAGCGCTTCAAGTTCGTGCATCGTAGCCATCATCAAGATCGAAACCGGCGACTTGGGCTGCAGCAGAATCGCCTGCTGCGTGACGGTTTTGGCGCACAGCGCGTAGTCCGTGGCCTGGATCAGGGTGTCTTCTAGGGAATGGGAGATATGGGGTGGATCGGGGACCATCTTAAGCATTGGTTTTTTCTCGATAGGGGCCACCACCCGTTGCTGTCAAACAAGAGGGTGGCAGCTGTGCATGGGTTGACAGACCGGTAGAAAAAGCCAAAAAACCCGGCGCACACGAAGTGCCCCATACACAGCAGCCATCGAGGGCAAAAGCCATGAGGATTTTCTGGTCGGCCTGTCAAAGCCGGTCGATGATTTGGCAACGACCGCCCGAGACTATGGCTCAACCCAGATCACCGCAATGGCTTAAGCGGCCTAGGACTGTAATTCAGAAACGTCCTACAGGTAATGAGAATTATCGGAAGATCAGAGGGGAATAGGTGTAGCGAGCATCCGCTACGCCTATACCGGTATAAGTCCCACAGCTTCCATTCGACTAGGCCAGGCTATAAGTCAGCAAACTAGAGCAGGCGCGGATGGGTCTCAAAATATTCAATGCACGGCCCGATTGAGTATCACAAGGTATGAATTTTTATTGGTTTCTTACGCTAGGCATCGCCGAACTGGCAGGGATGCTTTGAGTTTGCATCGTACTATCAGTATTGCTTTGAGTTGACTTGTATGCAATTAGTTTACTTTTGTGTGTTTCTGCGATTTCGATTTTTTGTTCGTAGTGAACGACTCTATCCATTTTTTTTGATGCCTTTTTTTCAAGGCGTTGAATCAGCCATGGGTCGAATTTACGCCGTCTTGCATCGGAAAGGTTTCCTGATGCAAGGCTGTAACCGACTCGTGCTGAATCTAGTCTTCCCGATTGTGTCTTGATGTAGGTGCCGGCCTGTTTGATTGCGGCATCGAGTTTGATTAATTGCTGTTTAATTTGAATGGTTTTCGCTTGGTCTGAGATGTCAGATTGAGAAATCTTACTTATCTTGTTTTCTATATTGGGAAGGGTGGATGCTGAGGGTTTTGAAGAAATTCTCCTGCCGAAGAAATTTATACTCAATTGGCCAGATGGATCAGTAAAGTTTATAGGATCTCCTGCGCAATAAGCATACGAATTAATCCCGCCTTCACCGAAGGGGCTTAGACTGTCTGGGCTAAGAAAGCGTGCTATTGAGGTGTGAAAAAGCCGATGCCCGTTGCCTAATGGATATGTCTGAGAAATGGGGTCTTGCCACTGCCCATTAAAGCCGAGCAACGCTACCATTTGCCCGACTGCCAAATGGCCGTAGGGTGAGTAAGCCGCTGACTCTGACCGAGCTCCTAACACTGAATTTGTGTGGGAGACTTGTAATATTCTAGCTTCTCCTGCTGTTCCCAGCTGAGCCAGAACCGTATCGTTTGCCAAGAGCATGTGTTGACTGCCTTGCAAAGAAACTTCTGTTGCCAAGCGTTTGTTCTGGTAGAAATGTTTGACGTTAAGGGGGGCAGGGTTGGCTGCCGGTCGCTTTGAATCGTCTGAATTTCGCTCGTTGGTGCTCAATACGGATGTCATGATAGCTATCCCTAAGCAGAAGAGTGGTTGGTGTACTCTGCCCGTCTACTCAAGTGGCAACAACTGGCAGTTTTATCAGGTACCGAACGGTCAGGAACAAACTACCGAGCTACCAGTCAAATCCCTCGTTTCCCAGGCCATCCCGGCCCACGAGGTCCCATTCGATGAAAGCTCTCACCCTGGCAACCCTGATGACCCTGGCCGCAAGCCCGGTGTTCGCCTTCAACCTCAGCGATGCCGCCAACGCTGTGTCGGCCATGCAGAACCAGAAGCAGCAGGGCCAGGTGCAGGCGCCCGAGGCGCAGGCCAATTTGCTCAATACGCTGGGCAGCGAACTTAAGATCACGCCGGAGCAGGCCGTGGGCGGGGCAGGGGCGATGTTGGGGCTGGCGCGCAATAACTTGAGCGCTGACGATTACGGCCAATTGACCAAGGCCGTGCCTGGGCTGGACCTGCTGTCGGGCGCCAATGCGCTGGGCGGGTTGAGCGGGTTGGGTGAGCTGCTGGGCAAGAACAGCGAAAGCCAGTCGGCGTTGAGCAATGCGCTGGGCAATGACGTTGAAAACCGCAGCGACCTGGACAGTGCGTTCAAGGCGTTGGGGATGGATACCGGCATGATCGGGCAGTTTGCGCCGTTGATTCTGCAGTACCTGGGCCAGCAGGGGATTGCCGGGTCGTTGTTGCAGAACCTGGGGAGTTTGTGGACTACGCCGGCGCCGTTGGCTCAGCCTTCGGTCTGAAGGGTATGCAGGGCCGCTGCTGGCCCTATCGCCGGCAAGCCGGCTCCCACTGGGTACTCACCGACTTCAAGTGCAGCGGTGAACCTGTGGGAGCCGGCGTGCCGGCGATGAGGCCGGTGCAGCCAGCACGTATTACCAGTCAGGCGGCTTCGGAGAAGTCCACCAGGCTAGCCGGGCGACGGAAGCCGGCAGTCAGTACCGCCAGGTACGCAAGCCCCAGGGCGAACCAGCATAGGCCAATCACCAATGTCAGCGCCGACAGGCTGGTCCACAGCCACAAGGTCAGGCTCAACCCCACCAGCGGCACCACGCCATAGCACATCAGGCCCTTGAGGTTACGCTGTGCGCTGTCATCCATCAGGTGGGTTTTCACCACTGCCAGGTTCACCGCCGAGAACGCCACCAACGCGCCAAAGCTGATCAGCGAGGCGAGGGTGGCCAGGTCGATCACCAACGCCAGCAACGAGAACGCCGACACCAGCAAGATGGCGAACACCGGTGTGCCAAGGCGTGGCGAAAGGTGGCCGAAGGTACGCTGCGGCAGCACCCGGTCACGGCCCATGGTGTAGAGGATGCGCGACACCGCTGCCTGGGAGGCCAGGGCCGAGCCGAGGCTGCCGGCCACATAGGCGGCAGTGAAGAAGTTGGCCAGGAACTGCCCGCCCGCCTTGAGCATCACCTCGTTGGCGGCCGCATCGGCATTGGCGAAGGTGCTGCCCGGCAGTACCAGCTGGCTCACGTAAGCCAGTACGGTGAACAAGAGGCCGGCGAACAGCGTGGTGAGGATGATCGCTCGGGGCACGTCGCGGCGGGCGTTGCGGCTTTCCTCGGCCAGGGTGGACACAGCATCGAAGCCCAGGAACGACAGGCACAGTACCGCCGCGCCGGCCATCAGCGGGCCGAAGCCGGGGGCGCTGCCATCACCGCTCAGCGGCGCCAGCAAGTCCAGCGGCTGGCCGTTGCCCAGGCCCTGCCACGACAGCGCGACGAACACGCCGATGAAGACGATCTGCGCGCCGACGATCACGTTGCTGGTCTTGGCCACCGAATTGATGCCAACCACGTTGAGCACGGTCACCAGGGCGATGGAGGCGAGCACGAAGGCCCAGGCGGGAACGGCTGGGAAGGCGATGTTGAGGAACAGGCCGATGAGCAAGTAGTTGATCATCGGCAGGAACAGGTAGTCGAGCAGCAATGACCAGCCCGCCAGGAAGCCTATGTTCTGGCCGAACGCCATGTTGGTGTAGGAGTACGCCGAGCCCGCGACCGGGAAGCGTTTGACCATGAAACTATAGGACGCAGCGGTAAACAGCATGGCCAGCAGCGTGACCAGGTAGGCCCCAGCGGTGCGGCCGCCGGTGAGTTCGGTGACGATGCCGTAGGTGGTGAAGATGGTCAGCGGGACCATGTAGACCAAGCCGAAAAACACCAGGGCGGGCAGGCCCAGGACGCGGCGAAGCTGGGGCGGGGCGGAGCTAGGTTGGTTGGCCATTGATCGATCCAGGCTTTTTTGTAGTTGTGCTTTGATCGATTTTTATCCGCTAGGCCGGATGATGACAACGAAGTAATTCTAATGCCGATTATTAGCGTGGCTTTTAATGGTGGTTGTGCAGTGCCTGTGCCGGCCTCATCGCGGGTAAACCCGCTCCTACACGCTTGTGGTGTCCTTGTAGGAGCGGGCTTGCCCGCGATGAGGCCCGATCAGGCGGCGCAGATTTCAGCCAATCTCCGCCCGAAGTTTCTCTATTCGCTGATCCTTCTCCAGCCACAACTGGTTCACCCAAGCCTGCACCGTCTGCCGGAACGCAGGGTCACTTTCGTAATCCCCACCCCACAACGCCGGGTCCAGCTCACGCACCTGAATGTCGATAATCACCCGGCTAATGCTGCCATTTAACAAATCCCAGAACCCGGGCGCCTTGTCGCCGGGGTAGACGATGGTCACGTCCAGCAACGCATCCAGCTGTTCGCCCAGCGCCGCCAGCACAAAGGCCACCCCCCCAGCCTTGGGCTTGAGTAGGTGACGGTAAGGCGATTGCTGCTCCTGGCGCTTGGCTTCGGTAAAGCGGGTGCCTTCAAGGTAATTCACTACAGTCACCGGCTGGCGCTTGAACAGTTCACAGGCCGCCTTGGTGATTTCCAGGTCCTTGCCCTTGAGCTCGGGGTGCTTTTCCAGAAACGCCTTGCTGTAGCGCTTCATGAACGGGTAATCCAGCCCCCACCAGGCCAGGCCCAGCAGCGGCACCCAGATCAGCTCCTTTTTGAGGAAGAACTTGAAGAACGGCGTGCGACGGTTGAGGCTCTCGATCAGCGCGGGAATATCCACCCAGGTCTGGTGGTTGCTCACGGCCAGGTACGAAGTGTCCTTGCGCAGGTTCTCGACGCCGCGGATGTCCCATTGGGTCGGGATACACAAGGCAAAAATGGCCTTGTCGATTTCCGACCAGGCTTCGGCGACCCACATTACGGCAGCGGAGGCGTAGTCACGCCACCGGCCCGGCAACACCAGTTTGAGCAGGGCGAAGACCAGCAGCGGGCAGATCATCACCACCGTGTTGATCAGCAGCAGGGTGGTCGTAAGAATGCCGGTAAGCAGGTGACGCATAGGGAAACTCTTGTTGTGGGTAATAAACGGGCGGCAATGATAAGCAGCGCCGCTGCCTACGCCAAATGTCCAATGCCCAGCGGCCGGGACAAATGTTTCACAGTGTGTTGATTACCCTTGTGACAGCGAACCTATCCTGCTTGCACAGTCTAAGCACTCACCACCCTCAAGGAAGCCTGCCTGTGAAACCGATGCTTGCCCTGTTGTCGCTGTTGGCGCTGCCGGTAATGGCCGCAGAACCCACGCTGTACGGCCGCTACGAGAACATTGCCCTGCCCGAGCTTGGCGAAACCCTGAAGGCCAAGATGGACACCGGCGCCTATACCGCATCGCTGTCGGCCAAGGACATCGAGCGTTTTACCCGCGATGGCGATGATTGGGTGCGCTTCCGCCTGGCGACCAAGGACGCGGACGGCAAAGTTTACGAGCACAAGGTTTCGCGCATCAGCAAGATCAAGAACCGCGCCGATGAAGAAGATGAGGGTGATGCGCCCGAGCTTTCACGCCGGCCCGTGGTCGACCTCGAGCTGTGCCTGGGCGACGTGAAGCGCACGGTGGAAGTGAACCTGGTGGACCGCAGCAGCTTCAACTACCCGCTGCTGGTGGGTGCCAAGGCCCTGCGCGAATTCAAGGCCGCCGTGAACCCGGCCAAGCGCTTTACCGCAGGCAAGCCTGACTGCTGAACAGCAGCCGCAAGCTTGAAGCAGCAAGCTGCAAGTACCATCAGATCAGTGTAAGTTCACGCGATCCGCTTTTACTTGAAGCTCGCAGCTTGAGGCTTGCCGCTCAGATGCCCCACATTCTCATCGTCGAAGACGAAGCCGCCATCGCCGACACCCTGGTCTACGCCCTGCAGGCCGACGGCCACAGCACCGAGTGGGTGACCCTGGGCAGCGCGGCCCTCGAGCAGCAACGCCTGCGCCCGGCCGACCTGGTCATTCTCGACATCGGCCTGCCGGACATCAGCGGTTTCGAAACCTGCCGCCAACTACGCCGCTTCACCGAAGTACCGGTGATGTTCCTGAGTGCCCGCGACGGTGAGATCGACCGCGTGGTAGGCCTGGAAATCGGCGCTGACGATTACGTGGTCAAGCCCTTCAGCCCTCGCGAGGTGGCCGCCCGGGTGCGGGCTATCCTCAAGCGCATGGCGCCACGTGCCGAGCCTTTGGGTGAAACGCCACTGTTCCAGCTCGACACCCTGCGCATGCAGATCAGCTACCGCAGCCAGCCACTGGCCCTGACCCGCCACGAATTCCGTTTGTTGCAATGCCTGCTGGAGCAACCGCAGCGGGTGTTCAGCCGCGAGCAGCTGCTCGATGCCCTTGGCGTGGCATCGGACGCTGGCTACGACCGCACCATCGACAGCCATATCAAGAGCCTGCGCGCCAAGCTGCGCCAGGTGGCCGCCGATGCCGAGCCCATCCAGACTCACCGCGGCCTGGGCTACAGCTATAGCCCGGAACAGGCCTGATGCGCCTGGGCATACGGATTTTCCTGGTGTACTTCCTGTTCGTCGGGCTGGCGGGTTACTTCCTGCTGAACACGGTGCGTGAGCAGATTCGCCCGGTAGTGCGCCAGTCTTCCGAAGAAACCTTGGTAGACACCGCCAACCTGCTGGCGGAGATCCTGCGCGACGACGTCAAGGCCGGCACCCTGGCGCAGAGCCGTTTGCCGGAAGTGCTCAAGGCCTATGGCGTGCGCAGCCCAGGCGCCCAGATCTGGGGCCTGGCGAAGAACCAGGTCAGCCACCGCATCTACGTGACCGATGCCCATGGCATCGTGCTGCTCGACTCCAGCGGCGAGGCCTTGGGCAAGGATTATTCGCGCTGGAATGACGTCTACCTGACCCTGCGGGGCCAGTACGGTGCCCGTTCCACGCGCAGTGTCGAGGAGGATGAAAGCACCTCGGTGATGCACGTGGCGGCGCCCATTCTCGACGATGGCAAGATCATCGGCGTGGTCACCGTGGCCAAGCCCAACAGTTCGCTGCAGCCCTATATCGACCGTTCCGAGCAGCGCCTGCTTGGCTTGGGGTTGGGGTTGATCGGCATGGGCCTGTTGATTGGCGCGGCGTTGTCCTGGTGGCTGGCGCGCTCACTGCGCAAGCTGGCGCGGTACGCGCAGGCGGTCAGCGAGGGCGAGCGCGCAGCGCTGCCGCACTACAAGGGCGGGGAGCTGGCGCATTTGGCCAATGCGGTGGAGCGCATGCGCACCCAGTTGGAGGGCAAGGCGTATGTCGAGCGCTACGTGCACACCCTCACCCATGAACTGAAGAGCCCGCTGGCGGCAATTCGCGGTGCCTCCGAGCTGCTGCAGGGCGATATGCCTGACGAGCAGCGGGCGCGGTTTGCCGGCAACATAGAGCGCGAAAGCGAGCGCTTGCAGCAGATGATCGAACGTTTGCTCAACCTGGCTCGGGTCGAGCAGATGCAGGCGCTGGAGGATGAGCAGCAGGTGGCTTTGGCAGCACTTGTCGACGAGCTGTTGCTGGCGCATGCGGCGCGGATCGACGCGGGTGGCTTGCAGGTGCGCCAGCGGGTGCCGGCCGGGTTGTGGCTGCTGTGCGACCCGTTCCTGATGCGCCAGGCGCTGGCCAACCTGCTCGACAACGCGCTGGATTTCACCCCGCCCGATGGTGCGCTGTTGTTCGAGCTGGAGCGCGATGGCGAGCGCGTTGCGCTGAGTGTGTTCAACCAGGGCGAGGCGATACCGGCTTACGCCATCGGGCGCGTCGCCGAGCGCTTTTACTCGCTGCCGCGGCCAGCGAGCGGGCGCAAGAGCACGGGGTTGGGGCTTAATTTCGTGGCCGAGGTGATGCAACTGCACGGCGGGGCGCTGGCGGTGAACAATGTCGATGGCGGGGTGCGGGTAAGGCTGTGGCTGCCGGAGCGGCGTATCAGCTGAAATCCTTGGCGGCCGCTGCGCTGCCCATCGCCGGCAAGCCGGCTCCCACACGGGCTGCGGCGCCCCGCAAAAACACCGAATCTCCACACAACCTCCCCAAGGTCTCCACGCAAGGCGCACACACTGCGCCCACTGCCACAGGAGGCCCTATGAACAAGACCCTAGGTTTCAAGCTCGGCACCATCGCCCTGCTGATCGTGTTGCTGTTGATTCCCCTGCTGATGATCAACAACCTCATCGACGAGCGCCAGAACCTGCGCGACAGCGTGCTGCGAGACATCGCCCAGAGCGCCAGTTTCGACCAGCAGATCAGCGGCCCGTTGCTGGTGGTGCCCTACCGCAAGCTCCAGCGCCGCTGGATCGACAAGGACGGCCAGAGCGTGCAGGAAACCAGCACCATTGCCGGCCACTTGTACTTCCTGCCAGAAACCTTCGACGCTGACCTGGGCGTGGACACCGAGCTGCGTGCCCGCGGCATCTACCAGGCGCGGCTGTTCCACGCCAAGGGTCGCCTCTCGGGCCGCTTCAAGCTGCCGGAACACTGGGGCATCGACAAGGATTTCGACGACTACCGCTTCGACAAGCCGTTCCTGGTAGTGGGCATCAGCGATATCCGTGGCATCGAAAATGCCCTGGAACTGCACCTTGACGATCAACGCCTGGCTTTCGCGGCGGGTACCGGGCTGGACTGGCTGCGCAGTGGCGTGCACGTGGCCTTGCCGCAACTGGATGGCCAGCAGGCCCGTGAATTCAGCTATGGCTTCGACCTGGCGCTGCAGGGGACCGGGCAACTGCACCTGCTGCCGGTGGGCCGCACCAGTAGCGTCGACATGCGCGCCAACTGGCCGCATCCAAGCTTTGTCGGCAGCTACCTGCCCAGCCGCCGCGAAATCGACGACAAAGGCTTCAGCGCGCACTGGCAGACGTCATTCTTCGCCACCAACCTGGAAGATGCCCTGCGCCAGTGTGCCGGCGCCGGGCAGTGCGCGGACTTCAGCGAGCGCACTTTCGGTGTGAGTTTCGTCGACCCGGTGGACCAATACCTCAAGAGCGAGCGTGCAATCAAATACGCCTTGTTGTTCATTGCCCTGACCTTTGCCGGCTTCTTCCTGTTCGAGGTACTGAAGAACTTCAGCGTGCACCCGGTGCAGTACATCCTGGTCGGTGTGGCACTGGCGTTCTTCTACCTGTTGCTGTTGTCGCTGTCCGAGCACATCGGCTTTGGCCTGGCGTATGGGCTGTCGGCGTCGGCCTGCGTGCTGTTGATCGGCTTCTACCTGAGCCATGTGTTGCGCAGCCTTGGGCGCGGGGTGGGCTTTGCCGCGGGGTTGGCGGCGCTGTACGCGATGCTCTACGGGCTGCTGAGCGCCGAGGACTATGCGCTGTTGATGGGCTCGTTGCTGTGCTTTGGCTTGCTGGGCGTGTTCATGGTGCTGACCCGCCGGTTGGACTGGGCGCGGGTGGGGAGGGCGGCATGAGGGAAGATAAAGAGATCGGGCGGTGGTTGGCGCGAAGAATCGGGCAGCTGTTTCCTGTGATAGCCCAGTGAGGCAGAGGGCTGCGTTGCAGCCCTATCGCCGGCAAGCCGGCTCCCACAGAATGGACTGCACCCAGGAAGTTGGACACCCATCCAACCCTTTAGCTAGTCCAAGGCCCGCAGCGCTACATTCGTTGTGGGAGCCGGCTTGCCGGCGATTGCGGTGTATCAGGTGTTCGGTGCAGTAGCCAACATCGATGGCCGCTTGGCCACCTCGGCATACCACGCCGCCAACCCAGGCTGGCGCTCGCGCCAGCCAAAGTCAGGCTGGCGCAAGTCCAGGTACCCAAGGGCGCAGGCCACACCAATCGCAGCCAGATCAAAGCCTGAAATCAGCTCGGCCAGGTGTTCCTGCTCAAGGTTCGCCAAGCTACGGCTTATCTTTTCGCCTTGCGCTTGCAGCCAACCATCCCAGCGCTTGTCCTCAGGCCGCAGGAAGCTCTCATAACGGCTCGAAACCGCCGCATCCATGATCGCATCCGCCTGCGACGCCAAGGTCATCCGCCGCCAGCGCGCCGAACCCTCGCGCGGCAGCAGCGGCAAGCCGACATGCTGCAGGTCGAGGAATTCGCAGATGACCCGGCTGTCGTGCAGCACGGTGCCGTCTTCCAGGCGCAGGGCCGGGATCTTGCCGATCGGGTTGCCATGGTTCAGCTGCTCGTCGCCGCTGACCGGGCTCACGTTCACCGGCTGCAGCGCAACACGGTCAAGCTGGCCGGTCTCGTGCAACACCACCATGACCTTGCGCACGAATGGCGATAGCGGCGAGTGGAACAGGGTCATCGTGCTCATGGTTCAGTTGCCCTGCAGGCTGGGGGGCAGGCACACGCCGGTGCCACCGATGCCGCAGTAGCCCTCGGGGTTCTTGGCCAGGTACTGCTGGTGGTAGGCCTCGGCGAAGAACACGGTTGGCGCCTGGTCGATCTCGGTGGTGATCTCGCCGAAGCCGGCCTTGTTCAGCTCGGCCTGGTAAGTGTCGCGGCTGGCTTTGGCTTGTTCGAGCTGCTCGGGGCTGGTGCAGAAGATCGCCGAGCGGTACTGGGTGCCGACGTCATTGCCCTGGCGCATGCCCTGGGTCGGGTTGTGCAGTTCCCAGAACATCGCCAGCAGCTCGCGGTAGCTGACCTTGTCTTTGTCGAACACCACCAGCACCACTTCGGTGTGGCCGGTCAGGCCCGAGCAGACCTCTTCGTAGGTGGGGTTGGGGGTGAAGCCGCCGGCGTAGCCGACCACAGTGCTGACCACGCCCTCACGCTGCCAGAAGCGGCGCTCGGCGCCCCAGAAACAGCCCAGGCCGAAGATGGCGAAGTCGATGTTGCCCTCGAAGAACGGGCCGAGCAGTGGGGTGCCTTCGAACACATAATGGAACTCGGGCAGGGACATTGGCGTTTCGCGGCCAGGCAGCGCCTGCTCCGCAGTAGGCATGACGTTTTTGTTCACCAGGATTTCCGAACGCAGGACCATGGCCGTTCCTCTGTTTTTTCAGTTGGATAGGTGTTAAGCCATTCGCGGGGCAAGCCCGCTCCCACAGGATTGGTGTTCAGACGCGAACTTGTGGGAGCCGGCTTGCCGGCGATGAGGCCCGAATGGGCTCTATAGTGCCCGAGCTTGCCGCTGCTGTCAGGCCATTGGACCGCGCGGGTAGCGCTTGAGTTTTTCCGCAAGCTCCCGCCCGGGAATCGGCCGGTCGAACAGGTAGCCCTGGCCCACATCGCAACGGTGCCGGCGCAGGAACGCCAGCTGCTCCGGCGTCTCGATCCCCTCGGCCACCACCTTGAGCTTGAGGTTGTGGGCCATGGCCACCACTGCCGAGGTGATTTCCATGTCGTCCTGGTTGTCGGGGATCTCGTTGATGAAGCTGCGGTCGATCTTGATGATGTCGATCGGAAACTTCTTCAGGTAACTCAGCGATGAATAGCCAGTGCCGAAGTCGTCCATGGCCAGGGTCAGCCCCAGGGCCTTGAGTTCGTCGAGCTGGCGGTGGGTGTCTTCGGTGGCTTCCAGCAGCAGGCCCTCGGTCAGCTCAAGCTCCAGCAGGTGAGGGGGGAGGTCTTCTTCCTTGAGGATCGAGCCGATCGAAGCCACCAGGTCGGGGTCGGAGAACTGCTTGGGCGACAGGTTGATGGCAACGTGCAGGTTGCCCATACCCGCCGCGCGCAGTTGCTGGCTCATGCGGCACGACTGACGCACCACCCATTTGCCGATGGGGATGATCAGGCCGGTTTCCTCGGCCACGCTGATGAACTGGTCCGGGCGGATCATGCCGCGCTCGGGGTGGTTCCAGCGCAGCAGCGCTTCCAGGCCCAGCAAGCGACCACTGCGCAGGCACAGCTTGGGCTGGTAGAACACCTCCAGCTCGTTCTGGGTCAGCGCGCGGCGCAGGTTGTTCTCGACGAACAGCTTGTAGCTGGCTTCGGCATTGAGCACCTCGGTGAACACCTGCACCTGGTGTTTGCCGTTGGCCTTGGCCTTGTGCAGGGCCAGGCCTGCGTTTTTCATCAGGGTAGTCGGGTCGCTGCCGTGCAGCGGCGCGCAGGCCAGGCCCACGGAGGCGGTGACGTTGATCAGCTGGTTGTCGACGAACATCGGTTTGTCGAGGGTACGCAGCAGTTGCTGGGCGACGCCCTGGCCGTCTTCCAGGCTGGTGTCGTCGAGCAGCACGGCGAATTCGTTACTGGCAAAGCGGGCCAGCACACCGCCGACGCTGAGGCTGTTGCGCAGGCGCCGGGCAAGGCTGATCAGCAGCTTGTCGCCAGTCTGGTGGCCGAGGCTGTCGTTGATCCGCTTGAAGTTGTCGATGTCCACCAGCAGCAGGCAGATCGGGCTTTCGCCATTACGGGCGAAGCGTTCGTCGAGGCTGCGGATGAACGCCGGGCGGTTGCCCAGGTTGGTCAGGTTGTCGGTGTAGGCCAGGCGTTCGATGCGCTGCTGGGCCAGCTTGGTCTGGGTGACGTCTTCGTAGATACCGATGTAGTGGGTCAGCTCACGGTTGTCGCCATACACCTTGGAAATCGACAGCTGACCCCAGTACGGTTCGAGGTTCTTGCGCCGGCTCTTGAACTCGCCCTGCCAACTGTTGCCCATGGCCAGGCTCGACGGCGTATCGAACAGCAGCTCGCTGAGGTTTTCCAGCGCTGGCAGTTCGGCCAGGTGGCGGCCTTGCACCTCGTCGGTGCTGTACTGGGTGATCGCGGTAAAGCTTGGGTTGACGTACTCCACTACGCCGTCGCGGTTGACCAGCAGAAAGGCGCTGGCGCTTTGCTCTACGGCGCGCTGGAACAGGTGCAGGGCGCTGGCGGCGGTACGCCGGTTGTGGTTGGTGATGACCTGGGCAAACTGGTCGGCCAGCTCACCGGCAAAGGCGATTTCGTCCGACTGCCAGGCCCGCGGCTGGCCGGTCTGCTCCAGGCACAGCACGCCGACTACCTGGCCATCGACGCGGATGCTGGCGTCGAGCATGGCGTTGTTGTCGGCGTACAGGCTCTGGGCCAGTTCGCGGGTGCGTGGGTCGTGGTTGGCGTTGTGCGCGTCGATGGCGCGGCTGGCGTGCAGGGCGTCCAGGTAGTCGGGGAAGCGGCTGGCATCGATCGGCTCAGGCAAGCGATGCACTTGCTCATTGCCCAGCCAGGCGCTGATCGGCTCCAGGCGCTGGCCTTCCAGGTGCCAGATACTGGCACTGTCTACCTTGTAGATTTCGCAGGCGCTGCGGGTGATCAGCTGCGCGGCTTCGAGCAGCGAGTTCTCAGCGCTGTAGCGCTGGCGGGCGAGGCGTAGTATCAGGTCTTGCTGGCCACGTACGCGCTCCAGGTGTTCGAGCTGTTCCTGCTGCGTGCGCTGGTTCAGTTGCAGGGCAAGTTGCAGGCGGTTGTTGCGCGACTCCAGCTCGTTGGCGTCCAGCTCCATGTCGTCTTCGGGCGGGTCGTCGAGCACGGTCAGAAAGCCGCGCAGCAGGTGTCGGTTGTGCTGCTTGTAGGCCTCACCGGCTTCGAGCAGGCGCAACGAGCGCGGCTGTGCGTGCAAGGTGTAGCGCACGCGGTAATAACCTCGCGCTTGCAACTGGCGCTGAATCTCATCGTGCAGCGTGTAGCGCGCTTCAGGCTCCATGAGGCTGGCGTAGGGCGAGTCGATCAGTGCGCAAAGCTCTGAGGCGTGCAGGCCGAACTGGCGCTCGCAGGCTGGGTCCAGGTAGAGCATTGCCCAGGTCGCTTCGTTGAGCCTTTCGAAACGCAGCATCCCGAGCCGCGAGGGCACGGGAAGCTGCGTGACGACCTCGGCCGCCACACGGCTGGCGGCATCGGGTTGGCTTTTCATCGAAGGCTCGCTTGAAGAGGGTGACGCGGCCTGGACGGCGGCGCATCTGGCAAGGTTGCATCATGTCCCGGAGGCTGGCAAGCGGCCATGCGGGGTGTCATGTATATGTTTTCGGCTGCTGGGCTGAAATCATTAGGTGCTAGCCGTTTGCTCTTCTGCGCCTGGTAAATCGAGCGCCGCCCGCGCGGCGCATCGCGGATGAATCCGCTCCTACGTTTGTTTTCGGCCAATCATGCCTGTGGGATTCGCGCGCGACCGCCTTGGTGCTCGACGCGCTATCGGGTCGTGGAAACAAGGCGGTCGCGCGCGCCTGTCACTGACGTTACTGGCCAGAAACAAACGTAGGAGCGGATTCATCCGCGATGCGCCGCGCGGGCGGCGCTCGATCTCCCAGCCGCCAAATCATTTTCGCCAGGCAAAAAAAAGCCCCGCCAACGCTGACGGGGTTGAGGTACGAGCGTGGCAGCTCGAAAAGGGTACCTGCCCCCCCAACCGGGAGGCAGGCTGGCTGCGTGTTACAGCAGCAGGGTACGGATATCCGCCAGCACGTCGCCCAGGCGCTTGGTGAAGCGCGCGGCGGCAGCGCCGTTGATCACGCGGTGATCGTAGGACAGCGACAGCGGCAGCATCAGCTTCGGCTGGAAGGCCTTGCCATCCCAGACCGGCTGCATGGTTGCCTTGGACACACCGAGGATCGCCACCTCAGGCGCGTTGACGATCGGCGTGAAGCCGGTGCCGCCAATGTGGCCGAGGCTGGAGATGGTGAAGCAGGCACCTTGCATGTCGTCGGCCGACAGCTTTTTGGTGCGCGCCTTCTCGGCCAGTGCAGCGGCTTCTGCAGCCAGTTGCAGCAGGCTCTTCTGGTCGACGTTCTTGATCACAGGGACCAGCAGGCCGTCCGGGGTGTCCACGGCGAAGCCGATGTTCACGTACTTCTTGCGGATGATGGCTTTGCCGCTTGGTGCCAGCGAGCTGTTGAAGTCCGGCATTTCCTTGAGCAGGAACGCGCTGGCCTTGAGCAGCAGTGGCAGCACGGTCAGCTTGACGCCAGCCTTCTCGGCCACGGCCTTCTGCGCAACGCGGAAGGCTTCCAGCTCGGTGATGTCGGCGGAGTCGAACTGGGTTACGTGCGGCACGTTCAGCCAGCTGCGGTGCAGGTTGGCGGCACCGACCTGCATCAGGCGGGTCAGGGCTACTTCTTCCACTTCACCGAACTTGCTGAAGTCGACGGCAGGGATTGGCGGGATGCCAGCGCCGCCAGTCGCGCCGGCGGCTGCCGGTGCTTCTTTGGCCTTCTGCATCATCGCCTTGACGTAGACCTGCACGTCTTCTTTCAGGATGCGGCCGTGCGGGCCGGTGGCCGCAACAGCGCCCAGGTCGACACCGAATTCACGGGCCAGCTGACGAACGGCCGGGCCCGCGTGAACCTTGGCGTTGCTGCCAGCAGCCGGGGCAGTAGCAGCCGGCGCAGGGGCAGCAGCCGGGGCGGCAGCGGCAGGTGCGGCGGCGGGGGCAGCCTCAGCCTTGGCCGGTGCGGCAGCATCAGTGGCCGGAGCCGGAGCAGCAGCCGGTGCGGCGCCAGCGACTTTCAGCTTGAAGATCAGGTCGCCAGTGCCGACTTCATCTTCCAGCTTGCACAGTACTTCTTCGACCACGCCAGCAGCAGGCGACGGGATCTCCATGGAGGCCTTGTCGGACTCCAGGGTGATCAGCGACTGGTCGGCTTCGACGGTGTCGCCGACCTTGACCAGCACTTCGATGATCTTGGCCTTGCCCGACGAGCCGATGTCCGGCACGTGGATGTCCTGCACGCTGGCAGCAGCCGGGGCTGCAGCTGGCGCAGGGGCAGCTTCGGCAGCCGGCTTTTCAGCGGCAGCCGGAGCAGCGGCAGGTGCAGGGGCCGCGGCCGGAGCCTCGGACGCCGCAGCGCCCTCGGCTTCCAGGACCAGCAGTTCGTCGCCTTCTTTCAGGCGATCGCCCAGCTTGACCTTCAGTTCCTTGACGATGCCGGCCTTGGGCGCCGGGATCTCCATGGAGGCCTTGTCGGACTCCAGGGTCAGCAGGCTCTGGTCAGCCTCGATACGGTCACCGACCTTGACGAACAGCTCGATGATTTCACCTTCACCGCTGCCGATGTCAGGTACGCGAATGAGTTCGCTCACTTAAAAATACTCCTCAGCAGTCCAGTGGGTTGCGCTTGTCCGGATCGATGCCGAACTTGACGATAGCGTCAGCCACCACTTTCGGTTCGATCTCGCCACGGTCAGCCAAGGCTTCCAGGGCAGCCAGCACCACGAAGTGGCGGTCGACTTCGAAGAAGTGACGCAGCTTCTTGCGGCTGTCGCTGCGACCGTAACCATCGGTACCCAGGACTTTGAATTCTTTGCTCGGCACCCACTGGCGAATCTGCTCGGCGAACAGCTTCATGTAGTCGGTGGAGGCGATGACCGGGCCTTTGCGGCCGGCCAGGCACTCTTCGACGTAAGTCTGCTGAGGCTTCTGGCCAGGCTTGAGGCGGTTGGCGCGTTCCACGGCCAGGCCGTCGCGACGCAGTTCGTTGAAGCTGGTGACGCTCCACACGTCGGCACCGACGTTGAACTCTTCACGCAGGATCTTCGCCGCTTCGCGGACTTCGCGCAGGATGGTGCCGGAGCCCATCAGCTGTACGTGGTGCGCGGCTTCGCGGGTGTCTTCTTCCAGCAGGTACATGCCCTTGATGATGCCTTCCTCGACACCGGCCGGCATGGCTGGCTGCTGGTAGGATTCGTTCATCACGGTGATGTAGTAGAAGATGTCCTGTTGCTCTTCGGTCATCTTCTTCATGCCGTCCTGGATGATCACCGCCAGCTCGTAGCCGTAGGTCGGATCATAGGTGCGGCAGTTCGGGATGGTGCCGGCCATCAGGTGGCTGTGACCATCTTCGTGCTGCAGGCCTTCACCGTTGAGGGTGGTACGGCCGGCGGTACCGCCGATCAGGAAGCCACGGGTGCGGCTGTCGCCAGCGGCCCAGGCCAGGTCGCCGATACGCTGGAAACCGAACATCGAGTAGAAGATGTAGAACGGCAGCATCGGCTGGTTGTGGCAGCTGTACGAGGTACCGGCAGCGATGAACGACGACATGGCGCCGGCTTCGTTGATGCCTTCCTCGAGGATCTGGCCTTTCTTGTCTTCGCGGTAGAACATCACCTGGTCTTTATCGACTGGCTCGTAGAGCTGGCCGACGGACGAGTAGATGCCCAGCTGGCGGAACATGCCTTCCATACCGAAGGTACGGGCTTCGTCCGGGATGATCGGAACGATGCGCTGGCCGATTTCCTTGTCCTTGACCAGCTGCGCGAGGATACGCACGAAGGCCATGGTGGTGGAGATTTCGCGGTCGCCCGAGCCGTCCAGGATCGCTTTCAGCGTTTCCAGGGGTGGGGTCGGTACGCTGAAGCTCTTGGCACGGCGCTGCGGTACGAAGCCACCCAGGGCTGCGCGGCGCTCGGCCAGGTAGCGGGCTTCGGCAGAACCTTCTTCGGGCTTGAAGAACGGCAGGTGCTCGAGGTCGGCATCCTTGACCGGGATGTCGAAGCGGTCACGGAAGTGACGCAGGCTGTCGACGTCGACCTTCTTGGTGTTGTGCGCGGTGTTCTTGGCTTCGCCAGCACCGGTGCCGTAACCCTTGATGGTCTTGGCCAGGATGACGGTCGGCTGCTCTTTGTGATTCACAGCCTGGTGGTAAGCCGCGTAGACCTTGTACGGGTCGTGGCCGCCACGGTTGAGCTTCCAGATCTCGTCGTCGGACAGGTCTTCGACCATGGCCTTGAGTTCCGGAGTATTGAAGAAGTTCTCACGAACGTACGCGCCGTCTTTGGCTTTGTAGTTCTGGTACTCGCCGTCGATGACTTCGTCCATGCGGCGCTGCAGGGCACCGTTGGTGTCCTTGGCCAGCAGTGGGTCCCAGAAGCGGCCCCAGACGACTTTGTTGACGTTCCAGCCACCGCCACGGAACACGCCTTCGAGTTCCTGGATGATCTTGCCGTTGCCGCGAACCGGGCCGTCGAGGCGCTGCAGGTTGCAGTTGATGACGAAGATCAGGTTGTCCAGCTTCTCGCGGCCGGCCAGGGCGATTGCGCCCAGGGATTCCGGCTCGTCGCACTCGCCGTCGCCCATGAAGCACCAGACCTTCTGCTTGCCGGCCGGGATGAAGCCACGGGCTTCCAGGTACTTCATGAAGCGCGCCTGGTAGATCGCCTGAATCGGGCCCAGACCCATGGAAACGGTCGGGAACTGCCAGAAGTCAGGCATCAGCCATGGGTGCGGGTACGAAGACAGGCCTTGGCCGTCCACTTCCTGACGGAAGTTGTTCATCTGGTCTTCGCTGATGCGCCCTTCCATGAAGGCACGGGCGTAGACGCCTGGCGAAGCGTGGCCCTGGAAGAAGATCAGGTCGCCGCCGTGTTCTTCGGTCGGGGCCTGGAAGAAGTAGTTGAAGCCGATGTCATACAGGGTGGCACTGGAGGCGAAGCTGGAGATGTGGCCGCCCAGGTCCGAGTCCTTCAGGTTGGTGCGCATCACCATGGCCAGCGCGTTCCAACGCACCATCGAGCGAATGCGGCGTTCCATGAACAGGTCGCCAGGCATGCGTGCTTCGTGGGTGACAGGGATGGTGTTGCGGTATGGCGTGGTGATCGCGTACGGCAGCTGTGAGCCACTGCGGGTGGCCAGCTCGCCCATACGGGTCATCAGGTAATGAGCGCGGTCTTCGCCTTCTTTGTCGAGGACCGACTCCAGGGCTTCCAGCCATTCCTGGGTTTCGATTGGATCGAGGTCTTGCATGGCTTGCTCCAGGGCGGAAAGGCCACCAGAATCGGGGGCCTGAGTTTGCGACTGGCCTTATGGGCAGACGTCGTGAATTCTTGGATTACCGGAGTGTGACCCGGCGGCGTGTAGTTTTACTACATTTGCTTGCGCATTTCATGCTTTTGCACGAACGGGGTAGTAGTAAAACTACACAAATGCGACGTTTGGTCGCACCTTGGCTTGTGAGGAAAAACGTTCATGTTGGTTGGCGCTGTGCCGAGAGCGGGTGATTCTTGATGTTTATTGCCACTGATTGGTTTTTTTCAGCTATTTCCAACTTTTGTACGACAGTCCAACCGGGGTCCGGCTCTACCGTGGCCGCTTTTTCCTCCCACTTTCACGCCGATCAAGGATAGACCATGCGCCTGCCTTTGCCGCTCGAACTGCCCGCTACCCTGCAACCGCTGGTCGCACGTAACCAGCAGTTTCTGCTGGACGCGCTGGCCAGCCACCCTGAGCTCGACCTGAACGCCTGGAGCACCGCTCATCGGCAACAGTTCGACCAGGTAGCTGCGGCCAGCGATTTCGTCATGGGCCTGGCCCAGCGCGAACCGGCCATGCTGTTCGCGCTGCTGGCCAGTGGTGAGCTCGACCGCCGCTATGCGCCGGGCGAGCTGCGTGGGTACATCGCGGCAGCGGCCCAGGCTGCACAGAGCGAAGACGAGCTGGCGCGCAACCTGCGCCGCGAGCGCAACCGCCAGCAGCTGCGCATTATCTGGCGTGATATCACCCGCCAAGCCGAGCTGGGCGAGACGTGCCGCGACCTGTCCGACCTCGCCGACGCCGCCATCGACGAAGCCTATCAATGGCTGTACCCGCGCCACTGCCAGCAATTCGGCACGCCGATCGGCAACCGTAGCGGCGAGCCACAGCACCTGGTGGTGCTGGGCATGGGCAAGCTGGGGGCGGTGGAGTTGAACCTATCGTCGGACATCGACCTGATCTTCGCCTTCCCCGAAGGCGGCGAGACCGAAGGGGTCAAACGGTCGCTGGACAACCAGGAGTTCTTCACCCGCCTGGGCCAGCGCCTGATCAAGGCCCTCGACCCGGTCACCGTCGATGGCTTCGTGTTCCGCGTCGACATGCGCCTGCGCCCTTATGGCTCGGCCGGTGCCCTGGCGCTCAGTTTCAATGCCCTGGAGCAGTACTATCAGGACCAGGGCCGCGACTGGGAACGCTACGCGATGATCAAGGCGCGGGTGGTGGCCGGCGACCAGGCCGCTGGCGCGCAGTTGCAGGACATGCTGCGACCATTCGTCTACCGACGTTACCTGGACTTCTCCGCGATCGAAGCCCTGCGCACCATGAAGCAGCTGATCCAGCAGGAGGTGCGGCGCAAGGGCATGGCCGAGAACATCAAGCTCGGGGCTGGGGGCATCCGGGAAGTGGAGTTCATCGCCCAGGCCTTCCAGCTGATCCATGGTGGGCGCGACCTGAGCCTGCAGCAACGGCCGCTGCTCAAGGTGCTGGCGACCCTGGAAGGCCAGGGTTACCTGCCGCCAGCGGTGGTTACCGAGCTGCGTGAAGGTTATGAATTCCTGCGGTACACCGAGCATGCCATCCAGGCTATCGCCGACCGCCAGACGCAGATGCTGCCGGTTGACCAAACCGACCGTGAGCGGGTGGCCTATATCCTTGGGTTTGCCGACTGGCAGAGCTTCCATGACCAGTTGATGCACTGGCGCGGCCGTGTCGACTGGCATTTCCGTCAGGTCATCGCCGACCCGGATGACGAGGACGGCGAGGGCGAACTGGTAGTGGGCGGCGAGTGGTCGCCGTTGTGGGAGCAGGCACAGGATGAGGAGGCCGCTGGCCGCCAGTTGCAGGAGGCCGGCTTCAAGCAGCCTGCCGAAGCGTTGCGCCGCCTGGCCGGCCTGCGCGCCAGCCCGCAATTGCGCTCGATACAGCGCATCGGCCGTGAGCGCCTGGATGCCTTTATCCCCAGGCTTTTGGCTCAGGCCGTGGAACATGACAACCCAGACCTGGTGCTGGAGCGTGTGTTGCCGCTGGTCGAAGCAGTGGCGCGGCGTTCCGCCTACCTGGTGCTGCTCACCGAAAACCCCGGTGCCTTGCGCCGCCTGCTGACCCTGTGCGCTGCCAGCCCGTGGATCGCCGAGCAGATGGCCCGTTACCCGCTGCTGCTCGACGAACTGCTCAATGAGGGCCGCCTGTTCAGCCCGCCGTTGGCGCCGGAGCTGGCCGCCGAGCTGCGCGAACGCCTGACGCGCATCCCCGAGGACGACCTGGAACAGCAGATGGAGGCCTTGCGCCACTTCAAGCTGGCCCACAGCCTGCGCGTGGCCGCCTCCGAAATCAGTGGCAACCTGCCGCTGATGAAAGTCAGCGACTACCTGACCTGGCTGGCCGAGGCCATCCTCGATCAGGTGCTGGCCCTGGCCTGGCGCCAGACGGTGGCGCGCCACGGCCAGCCAAAACGCAGCGATGGCAGCCTGTGTGACCCGGGCTTCGTCATCATCGGTTACGGCAAGGTGGGTGGCCTGGAGCTCGGCCACGGCTCGGACCTGGATCTGGTGTTCATCCACGACGGCGACCCGCAGGCGGAAACCGACGGCGCCAAGCCGATCGACAGCGCGCAGTTCTTTACCCGCCTGGGCCAGCGCATCATCCATTTACTGACCACCCAGACCAACTCCGGCCAGCTCTACGACGTCGACATGCGCCTGCGCCCGTCCGGTGCTTCGGGGCTGCTGGTCAGCTCGCTGAGCGCATTCGAGCGTTACCAGCAGAACGAGGCCTGGACCTGGGAGCATCAAGCGTTGGTGCGCGCCCGTGTGCTGGTGGGCTGCAAGCAAGTGGCGGCAGCGTTCGAGGGCGTGCGCGCCAAGGTCCTGGGCCAGGCTCGGGACCTCGACAAACTGCGCACGGAAGTCAGCGAGATGCGCGCCAAGATGCGCGGCAACCTGGGCACCAAGGCCACTGCTGCCGGTACCGCCGCGAATGCGTTCGATGCCGGTGTGGCGTTCGATATCAAGCAGGATGCCGGCGGTATCGTCGATATCGAATTTATGGTGCAATACGCCGCTTTGGCCTGGTCCCACGACCACCCGGCCCTACTGCGCTGGACCGATAACATTCGCATTCTCGAAGAGCTGGAGCAGGCAGGTTTGATGCCGGCCAGTGATGCGGTTCTGTTGCGTGAAGTGTACAAGGCGTTTCGCTCTGCCTCGCACCGCCAGGCCCTGCAGAAGCAGGCCGGGGTGATCGATGCGGCGCAGTTTGCCGATGAACGCCGCGAAGTGCGGCGGATTTGGACGCAGCTCGGTTTGACTTGAGGGCCAATCGCCGGCAAGCCGGCTGCCACAGGCACCTTGCAGTACCTGGGCCTGTGTTCCCCCTGTGGGAGCCGGCTTGCCGGCGATTGGGGCGCGAAGCGGCCCGGGTGGTACACTGCACGCCACATAGCCTGAATATAAAGAGGGGAGGCCAGGCTGTACCGCAGCCTGCAGCCTCCCCGAGCGTTTCTGGACTAAGCATGAGAATACTGATCATTGGCCCAAGCTGGGTCGGCGACATGGTGATGGCGCAGACGCTGTTCCAGTGCCTGAAACAGCAGCACCCCGACTGCGTGATCGATGTGCTGGCGCCCGAGTGGAGCCGGCCGATCCTCGAGCGCATGCCCGAAGTGCGCCAGGCCTTGAGCTTCCCGCTCGGCCACGGCGCCCTGGAGCTGGCGACACGCCGGCGCATCGGCAAGTCCCTGGTCGGCCAGTACGACCAGGCGATCCTTTTGCCCAACTCGCTGAAGTCGGCGCTGGTGCCGTTTTTTGCCGGCATCCCCAAACGCACAGGCTGGCGGGGCGAGATGCGCTTTGGCCTGCTCAACGATGTGCGCAAGCTGGACAAGGCGCGCTACCCGCTGATGATCGAGCGCTTCATGGCCCTGGCCTACACGCCGGGTGCCGAGCTGCCGCAGCCGTATCCACGCCCGACCCTGCAGATCGAAGCGCAGAGCCGCGAGGCCGCCCTGGCCAAGTTCGACCTGGCGCTGGACCGCCCGGTACTGGCGCTGTGCCCGGGTGCTGAGTTCGGCGAGGCCAAGCGCTGGCCGGCCGAGCACTACGCTGAAGTGGCTGACGCCATGATTCGTCAGGGCTGGCAGGTGTGGCTGTTCGGCTCGAAGAACGATCACCCGGTCGGCGAGCAGATCCGCGACCGGCTGATCCCGGGTTTGCGCGAAGAATCCTACAACCTGGCGGGCGAAACCTCGCTGGCCGAGGCTATCGACCTGATGTCCTGCGCGGATGCCGTGGTGTCCAACGACTCCGGCCTGATGCACGTGGCGGCGGCGTTGAACCGCCCGCTGGTAGCGGTTTACGGCTCCACCTCGCCAGGCTTCACTCCGCCGTTGGCCGAACAGGTGGAGGTCGTGCGCACCGGCATCGAGTGCAGCCCGTGCTTCGACCGCACCTGCCGTTTCGGCCACTACAACTGCCTGCGCCTGCTTGAGCCTGGCAAAGTCATCGCCGCCCTGCACAGCCTGGGTGGGCCGAACCTGATCGATACCGTGGCCGAGGTCGACTAAGTGCGGGTACTGATCATCAAGACCTCGTCGCTGGGTGATGTGATTCACACCTTGCCGGCGCTGACCGATGCCGCCCACGCCATCCCGGGCATCCGGTTCGATTGGGTGGTGGAAGAAGGCTTCGCCGAAATCCCCAGCTGGCACCCGGCGGTCGACCAGGTCATCCCGGTGGCCATCCGCCGCTGGCGCAAGAACATCTGGCAGACCATCAAGAGCGGCGAGTGGAAGGCGTTCAAGCAACGTGTTCGCGAGCGCAAGTACGACCTGGTGATCGATGCCCAGGGCCTGGTGAAATCGGCCTGGCTGACGCGCTTGGTTAAGGCGCCGGTCGCCGGCCTGGACCGCTATTCGGCGCGTGAGGGCTGGGCCAGCCGCTTCTATGACCGGCGCCTGTCGGTCGCCACCGGCCAGCACGCGGTAGAGCGTGTTCGCCAGCTGTTCGCCATGGCCCTGGCCTACGACCTGCCCGAAGGCATCGGCAACTACGGCCTGGACCTCGACCGCCTGCAACTGCCGCCGGCGGCGCCTTACGTTGTGTTCTTGCATGGCACCACGTGGGCGACCAAGCACTGGCCCGAGGCCTACTGGCGGCAACTGGCCGAACGCCTGGGCCAGCGCAAGCTGCAGGTACGCCTGCCGTGGGGTAACCAGGCCGAGAAGGACCGCGCCGAGCGCATCGCCCAGGGCTTGAACAATTGCCAGGTACTCCCCAAGTTGAACCTTGTCGGCGTTGCCCGTGTACTGGCGGCGGCCAAGGCCTGTGTGGCGGTGGATACCGGCCTGGGCCACCTGGCCGCAGCGCTGGATGTGCCGACCATTTCGCTGTTTGGCCCGACCAACCCGGGCCTGACCGGCGCCTATGGCCGCGTGCAGGTTCACCAGGCCAGCGATTTCCCCTGCGCACCGTGCCTGCAGAAAAAGTGCACCTACAAACCGAGCGCCGACGACCTGCGTCGGTTCGATCTCAAACGCGAGTGGCCGCTGTGCTTCACTCGCCTGAATCCCGAGCATGTGGCGAGCCGCTTGAGCGCGTTGCTGCTGGCTGAGGATGTCCGTTGATGCAACTGGCTTTCGTGCTTTACAAATATTTCCCCTTCGGCGGGCTGCAGCGCGACTTCATGCGCATTGCCCTGGAATGCCAGAAGCGGGGCCACCGGATCCGTGTGTACACGTTGTTCTGGGAAGGCGACATTCCGCCCGGCTTCGAGGTGCTGGTGGCGCCGGTCAAGGCGCTGTTCAACCACCGTCGCAACGAGAAGCTCAGCGCCTGGATGGAAGCTGACCTCGCCAAGCGCCCGGTCGACCGGCTGATCGGCTTCAACAAGATGCCGGGGCTGGATGTGTACTACGCCGCCGATGGCTGCTTCGAGGACAAGGCCCAGACCCTGCGCGGCGGCATCTACCGCCGCTGGGGCCGCTATAGGCACTTTGCCGAGTATGAGCGGGCCGTGTTCGCCAAGGATTCTCGCACCGAGGTGCTGATGATTTCCGAGGTGCAGCAGCCGCTGTTCATCAAGCACTATGGCACCCCCGCCGAGCGCTTCCATCTACTGCCGCCGGGCATTTCCCAGGACCGTCGCGCGCCAGCCAACGCGGCCGAGATTCGCGCCGAATTCCGCGAGGAGTTCAACCTGGGCGAAGACGACCTGCTGCTGGTGCAGATCGGCTCCGGCTTCAAGACCAAAGGTGTGGACCGTAGCCTCAAGGCGTTGGCCGCGCTGCCGTCTACGCTGCGCAAGCGCACCCGGTTGATGGTCATCGGCCAGGACGACCCCAAGGTGTTCCAGCTGCAAAGCGCCACCCTGGGCCTGGGCGAGCAGGTGCAGTTCCTCAAGGGCCGCAGCGATATCCCGCGTTTCCTGCTGGGTGCCGACCTGCTGATCCACCCGGCCTATAACGAGAATACCGGTACCGTGCTGCTCGAAGCCCTGGTGGCCGGCCTGCCGGTGCTGGTGTCCAAGGTGTGCGGCTACGCCCATTACATTGCCGAGGCCGACTGCGGCCTGGTGCTGGACGAGCCGTTCGAGCAAGAGCAGCTCAATGCCTACCTGCAACGCATGCTCGATGACAAGCAGGCACGTGCCGACTGGTCGCGCAATGGCCTGGCCTTCGCCGACACGGCCGACCTGTACAGCATGCCGCAGCATGCCGCCGACGTGATTCTGGGGCAGGAGCGCGCATGAAGCTGATACTGGCCGAACCGTTCAAACGCCTGTGGGCCGGGCGTGATGCCTTCGATGCGGTCGAAGCCTTGCAAGGCGAGGTTTACCGCGAGCTGGAGGGCCGCCGTACGCTGCGCACCGAAGTGGATGGCGAGGGGTTTTTCGTCAAGATCCACCGGGGTATCGGCTGGGGTGAAATCTTCAAGAACCTGTTCACCGCCAAGCTGCCGGTGCTCGGTGCCGGCCAGGAATGGCGGGCCATCCAGCGCCTGCATGAAGTGGGCGTGCCGACCATGACCGCGGTAGCCTACGGAGAGCGCGGCAGCAACCCGGCCACGCAGCATTCATTCATCGTGACCGAAGAGTTGGCGCCAACCATCAGCCTGGAAGACTTCAGCATCGATTGGCTCAAGCAGCCGCCCGAGCCACGCCTCAAGCGTGCGCTGATCGCCGAGGTGGCGAAGATGACCGGCGGCATGCACCGCGCCGGGGTCAACCACCGTGACTGCTACATCTGCCACTTCCTGCTGCACACCGACCGCCCGGTAACGGCGGACGATTTCAAGCTGTCGGTGATCGACCTGCACCGCGCACAAACCCGTGCCACCATCAGCCGCCGCTGGCGCGACAAGGACCTGGCCGCGCTGTACTTCTCGGCGCTGGACATCGGCCTTACCCGGCGCGACAAGCTGCGCTTTCTGCGCGGTTACTTCCAGCGCCCGCTGCGCCAGATCCTCGCGCAGGAGGCCACGCTGCTCGCCTGGCTCGACCGCAAGGCGCAGAAACTCTATGACCGCAAGCAACGCTATGGGGATGCACTCTGATGGCGGGTTGGACACTGGCGCCGGGCTACGAGCAGCTGGCGGCGGACTTCGGCAGCCTCGACGCGGTGTTTGCCCTGCAGGGTGAACGCCTGACCCGCGACCCGCTCAGCGAGGTCATCCGCATCGAGCGTGACGGGGTCAATTATTACGTCAAGCGTTACACCGGCGCCGGCAAGCACATGCGCCGCTACCTGGGCCGGCCGCGCATCAAAGCCGAATGGCAGAACCTCAAGCAGTTCGCCAAATGGGGCATCCCCACCGCCGAAGTGGTGGCGTGGGGCCTGGAGCGCAAGGGGCTGGCCTTTGGCCGTGGGGCGATGATCACCCGCGAGTTGCCGCGCACCGAAGACCTGTCGGCACTGGCCGAGCGCAATGACCCCCGTTTGGCCGACCGTGCCTGGGTCGAGCATGTTAGCAGCCAGTTGGCGCGCCATACCCGGGTGATGCACGAGCACCGGTTTGCCCACAATGACCTGAAGTGGCGCAACCTGCTGGTCGATGACCAGGGCACGCTATTCTTCATCGACTGCCCGACCGGTGATTTCTGGCGCGGCTTCATGTGGCGCCACCGGTTGATCAAGGACCTGGCGTGCCTGGACAAGGTCGCCAAGTACCACCTGACGGCAACCCAACGCCTGCGCTTCTATCTGCAGTACCGCGGGCGCCAGCGCCTGAATGTGCGCGACAAACGGCGTATTCGCCAGGTGCTGAGCTTCTTCGAGGGAAGGGAATGACCGATTACCTGGCCAGCGCGGACCTCGCGCTGCTCAAACGCCATGGCCTGAACGACTTCGAGGCGCTGTGGGCCCTGCAACTGGACGCTGTGGACGAGCCCAATACCGGCCGCGGCGGCTGGAGCAGCGTCTACCGCCTGGAACTCGAGGGCAAAGGCTATTACCTCAAGCGCCAGAGCGACTACCTGACCCGCACCTTGCACCGCCCGTTCGGCGAGCCGACCTTCGCCCGCGAGTTCCGCAACATCAGCCGTTACCAGAAGCTGCACATCCCGGCCCTGCAAGCGGTGTTCTATGGTGAGCGCAAGCAGGCCGGGCACCACCGGGCCATTCTGCTGACCCGCGCCCTGGACGACTGGAGCGACCTGGAAAGCCTGCTGGCGCAGTGGCCGCAGCTCAGCGTTGCGGCGCGCGATGGCATCCTCCAGGCCTGTGGCCAGCTGGCGCGCACGCTGCACAGCGCCGGCCAGGTGCACGGTTGCTTCTATCCCAAGCACATCTTCCTGCGCCAACGCCGCGAAGGCTGGGACGCGCAACTGATCGACCTGGAGAAGACCAGGCCGTTGCTGTTCGGCAAGCGTGACCGGCTCAAGGACCTGGAGCCGCTGCTGCGCCGTGCCCGCGCCTGGGGCGAGGCGGACGTGCGCAAGCTGCTGGCCGCCTACCTTGGCCAGCCGGCCGACAGCGCGCTGGTGGACACCTGGCTGCAACGCCTGACGCAACGCCGTCGTGAGAAGGAGGCCCGCTGATGCGTTTGTCTGAATTGAAAGAAACCGGGCGCAGCCCTTCGCTGCCGCTGGCGATCACCCTGGCCGATGCTGCGGGCAGCGCCGAGCTGCAGCTGCTGAGCCTGCTGCGCGTGTTGCCGGGCCAGCGCTATGTGGGTGCCGGGGTGTGGCGCGGTACGCCGGTGTTGGCCAAGTTGTTGGTAGGCAGCAATGCCGCGCGCCATTTCCAGCGTGAGCTGGAGGGCGTGAAGCTGCTGGCCGAGCAAGGCCTGACCACGCCGAAACTGCTGGCAGACGGCCTCAAGGAAGGTGAGGGCGGCTGGCTGCTGTTCGAATTCCTCGACGGCGCCGAAAGCCTGGCCGATGCCTGGGCTGCAGTAGAACACCTGCCGGTGCTGGCCGACGAGCAGCACCTGGTGCTTGGCCAAGCGCTGACTGCGGTGGCGCAGATGCATGCCAAGGGCCTGTGGCAGGAAGACCTGCACCTGGACAACTTGCTGCGCCACGGCGGCAAGCTGTACCTGATCGATGGCGCCGGCATCAAGGCCGAGACACCGGGCCAGCAGTTGTCACGCCCGCGCGTGCTGGAAAACCTCGGGGTGTTTTTCGCCCAGTTGCCAAAGCGCCTGGAGCCCTTCATCGAAGAACTGCTGGTGCATTATCTGCTGGCCAATGCCGAGCACGCGCTGCCGATGGAAGCCCTGCAAAAGCAGGTGGACAAGGTGCGCAACTGGCGCCAGAAGGACTACCTGGAAAAGGCCGGCCGCGAGTGCACGCTGTTCAGCGTCGAGCGCAGCCTCTCGGGCTTGCGGGCGATCCGCCGCGGTGAAGTCGAAGCGATGCTGCCGGTGCTGGAGCAGGCCGACGCATTGATCGACCAGGGCCACCTGTACAAGACCGGCGGCGCCGCCAGTGTGGCACGCATCGAAGTGGGCGGGCGCTCACTGGTGCTCAAGCGCTACAACATCAAGAACACCGCCCACTGGTTCAAGCGCTTCTGGCGCCCGAGCCGGGCCTGGCACTCGTGGATTGAGGGGCACCGCCTGGAGTTTCTCGACATCGCCACGCCGCGCCCGTTGGCCGTGCTGGAACAACGGGTGATGGGCCTGCGCAGCCGGGCGTACCTGGTCACCGAATTTGTCGATGGCCCGGACCTGACCGCGTGTTTCGCCCCCTTTGTGGAAAACGGCGAGGCGCCAGAAGAACAGGTCGACGCCTTGGTCAAGGTGATGCAGCAATTGATCCGCGAGCGCATCAGCCATGGCGACTTCAAGGGCCACAACCTGTTCTGGCACAACGGCCAATGGTCGCTGATCGACCTCGACGCCATGTGCCAGCACGCCACGCAACTCAGCTTTGCCCCAGCCTACGCCCGCGACCGGGCGCGGCTGCTACGCAACTGGCCGAGCAGCAGCGCCCTGCATCAGCGCCTCGACCGGTTGCTGCCAAAGCTCGTCGAGTAGGCCTGCGGCAGCGGCAGCCAATCGCTGCTGCGCCCGGCCTGGCGCACACGGATGCGCCATTGTCGGTCTTGCCAGCGCAAGATCGCCCACGGCACCACGCCGGCTTGCTGGGTGTTGGGGATCAGCAGGTGGTAGCGCCCGGCGAGCAGGTGCGCCCGCACGGGCAGTTGCCCGGCAGCGGTTTGCAGGTACAGCTGGCCGTCTGCCCGGTACAGCCCTGCCTCTGCATCCGCCGTCTCACCCGCCAGCGGCGGCTGAAGGCGGCAATTGGCCAGCAACTGCCCGAGGTCTGGCAGGCCGTCATACCACAGCACCGGTGAGTCGATGACCCAGTTGCCGTTGGCCAGGCGCTTGGCAGGCTGCTGCAGATAAGCGTCGGGTTGCGTCGGGTCAATGACCCGCCAGCGGCGGCCGTCGAACGAAACCCTGTAGTAACGGCCGTCGGCGTCCTGGATGTAGTAGAGGGTCAACCCCTCGAATGCGGATGTTTTTTCGAATACGCCTTCGCCGTGCACACCTTCAATATTGAAGCGAAAGTGCTCGAGCGCAGGCGTGATGCTGTACCGCGAGGGCAGCGGCAACGGCGGTTGTGTCGGCATGCCCCGCATCATGCGGCGCATCAGGCCGGTGCTGACCACCCCGGTGCCGGCATCGTTGGCGAAGCTCAGGGCGTTGTAGGTATGGGTCAGTACGCCGTCGATGTCATCCCCGGCAAAGGCGTGCGCCCCATCCCAGATCTCGATCGCCATGCGCCCCAGTGCAAGCGGCACCTGGACACGCGCAGGCAGCACCAGGCTGATCAGGTCGAGCAGGCGCCAGGCCAGGTCGACGCCTTGCTGCAGATCAGCTTCCCCGGTGGTGCGGCTGTTGGCATCGACACTGGCCAGCCAGGCGCGCACCTCGGCCCTGTAGCAGGCAAAAAACAGCTCATCGTTGATCGCTGGGGTGCGCAGCACGGGGCTCAGCCGGCCTCTGCTCAGCAACCGTTCGATGCTTGCAGCAGGCAACAGGGGCAGGCGCCCCGCCACATAGGTGCGCAGGCCGGGTTCTTTGCGCAGCAAACGCATCAGTTCGCGTGCGTTGCTCAGCCCGCGCCAGGCGCGACGGTCGGGGGCATCCGGGGTGTAGAGGATGAAAACGCTCGAACCAGCGCCTTCGGCATTGATCAGCAACACGCCTTGCAGGGTGTGGCCATGGATGGTCAGTTGGCGAACGGTGATGCGCTGTCCGTCCACCGGGGGGCGTAGCGCATTATGGGGATGGTCCAGCACCTGACGCACCCAGCGGTAGCGTTGTTCGCCCTGCTCACCGCCAAGGTGCCCGGCATACCGCGCCTTTGCCGCCTCGGCGCGCATGCGGGCGCGGTTGATCAGGGTATGGGCGTTCAGGCGCCAGCGCCCGACTGGCGAATCCAGCAATTGGGTCTTCAGGTAGGCAGGGTAGCTGTCGCCGACATTCAGCTGCCTGATCATCGCCTTGATGTAAGCGGGGTTCAGCGCCTCGGGTAACGGTTTGTCGTGACGGTGGGCCACCTGGGCGGTGAGCCAATAGTCGTAGTCGAACCAGTTCAGGTTGCGCAGTGCCAACTCGTGCAATGGGTAACTTTCCCTGACCAGCTCGATCATCTGCCCGCCGACGCGCTCGAAACCTCGCCAGGTGACGTAGCTGGATGGGTTGAAGGGGTTCAGGTGGGGGCCAGCCTGATGGCTGTGCACGACATGGACCAGAATCTCGTCAGCGGTGTAGAGCAGGCCATGATCGTGGCGCAGGCGTTCCTCGACCCGTGCGCGGGCCCAGCCTAGCAGGCTGTCCTGCTGGCGGAACTGCCCCAGTGTGAGGATGCCTGGGGCGGCGACGCGATTGCCGGCCGCCACCAGCTGTTGCATGGCCTGCATGATGTGCGAGAGCGCCTGTGGCCCCGCTGCGCTCAACCAGTTGGGCAGGTTTTTTTCCAGCAGCAGGCCGTAGCGGGTGTCGAGCAACGCTTGCTTACCGGCTTCGGCCGCCAGTGACAGGGCGTCGCCCACCGTTGCCACCGCCGGTGCACCCTGGGCGTCTGCCCAAGCCTGGTTGACGCGCAGGCGCTGTGCTTCGATCAGGCTGTCGACCTGGGCTTGCACCGGGTCATCGGCATACCACTCGTAGCGCAGGCGGTCGGCCTTGGCGGCGTTGTCCATACGCTCGGCATCGACCAGCAGGCGCAGCAGGGGTGGGCCCTGCAACGGGTCGTCGAGGCGCTCGCACAACTCAAGGTGCAAGTCGGCCAGCGTGTTGTAGGCCTCGATGCCTTGGGCCAGGCCGCACAGCAAGGCGGGGCCGCGGGCCTGCTCCGGGGTGAGTTCGGCAGCCTCGTCATTGCCGGTGATGACCATGAACATACCCGGCAGCACCGCGCGGCTGTGGGGCTGGCTACGGCTGAGGACCAGGCGATACACCTGGGCACGCGTGGCCACTGGCTGGGGCCGACGTTGCCAGGCGTGGGGCAGGTCGAGGCACAGGGTGAGGGTGTCGGCCTGGGGGGCGGGCAAGGTCTGGTCGGCCTGGCGCAGGGTCAGCTCGGCGTGCATCAGGGCGCGGCGCAGGTCGCCCAGGCGTACCCTGCGCGAGCGGCCCTGGGCGTCGCAGGCGGCCCAGTACTCCGCCAGTTCGCCCTGCAGTTGCTGTCGGCTGAGCCCTTGCCGGTCGGTGGCTGGCAATTGCGCCAGCAGGTCCATGATCTGCTGGTCGAGGAATTCGATGCGTTGCAGCGGTAGCATGTTGCGCTCCTTTAGTCAGGGAGCCGCAACGTTAGGGCCCAGGGCGAGGGCCGGAGCGGTAGCCGGTTATCGGCCGCAAAGCCCGCGCAGGCTGAGCACGGCGGGTACGCCCAGGCCCAGCCAGGCCAGTGCGTCCCAGGCACCGTCACCCAGCAAGGCGGCAAACAGTCCGGCGGCACCGAGCACGCCGATGGCGGCCGGCCAGGCGAAGATTCGCCAGGATGATCGAGAGGCGTGGCTCATGCCCGTACCTCCCGGGTTTTGCGCTGCTTGCTCAACCACAGGTACAGGCCGCTGCCGAGCACGATGATGGTCAGCACATCCAGTACCGCCCAGAGGATCTGCATGGGGCGCCCGCCGTAGTCACCGAAGTGCAGTGGCTGGGACAGGCCCATGGCATCCATGTACCACGGGCGTTCGCCAACTGCCGTTACTTGCAGGGTGCGCGCATCGATCAGCACGGGGGTGAGCAGGTGCGAGGTCAGATGCGTGGAGCCCTTCATGAACACCGCGTAATGGTGCTCGCTGGAGAACCGCGTGCCGGGGAAGGCGATGAAGTCCGGGCGCATGCCGGGCGCGGCCTGCTCGGCGATGTCCAGCAGGCGGCTGGCTGGGGCCCGCTCGTCGAGCGGCGGGGCGTCACGGTAAGGTGCGACCATGGCGGCCAGGCTGTCGTTGCGCCAGGCGGCGATGACCAAGTCGGACAGTGCGCTGATCACCCCGGTGACACCCACGGTCAGTGCCCAGGCCAGGGTCACTACGCCAATCAGGTTGTGCAGGTCGAGCCAGCGCAGGCGGCGGGATTTGTCGTGGCGCACCGTGGTGAACGCCAGGCGGCGCATGAACGGTGCGTAGAGCACGGTGCCAGAGATGATCGCCACGACAAACAGTACACCCATGAACGCCAGCAGCAGCTTGCCGGGCAGCCCGGCGAACATGTCGACGTGCAGGCGCAGCATGATCATCATGAAGCCGCCATTGGCCGCCGGCATCGCCACGGCCTCGCCGGTGCGGGCGTCGAGCATGAAGGTGTGTGACGAGTTGGGTTCGGTGCCCGCGGTGGCGGCGGTGATCGCCACCACGCCGTTGCGCTCGTCCTCGTCGTAGCCGAAGTACTGCATTACTTCGCCAGGGCGGTGCTGCTCGGCCTTGACCACCAGTTGCTGCAAGTCCAGGTGTGGGGTATCGGCGGGCATTTCGCGCAGCTCTGGGGCATCGCCGAGCAAATGTTCCAGCTCGTGGTGAAAAATCAGCGGCAGGCCGGTCACGGCCAGCAACAGCAGGAACAGGGTGCAGACCAGGCTGCTCCAGGTGTGGATGAAGGACCAGCGGCGGATGGTTTGGCTTTTCATCACGGTACCGTTTCACGCCTGAGAAAAACTGGGGCCGCGCAGCGGCCCCCGGTTTCACTCAGAACTTGTAGTTGACGCTAGCCACCACGTTGCGCTCGTCGCCGTAGTAGCAGTAATAACCGTCACAGGTCGAGAGGTAGTCCTTGTTGAACAGGTTCTTCGCGTCCACGGCAACCGTCACACCCTTGAGCGTGCCGTTCAGGCGGCCCAGGTCGTAGTGCACCGACGCGTCGTAGACGGTGTAGGAGCCGACATGGCCCCAGTCGGTGTTGGTGGTATTGCCATAGGTATCACCCACATAGCGCACGCCGACGCCCACACCAAAGCCGTCGAGGGCGCCTTCGTGCCAGGTGTAGTCGGCCCAGCCCGTGGCCTGGTTGCGCGGAACCTGAGCCATGCGCTTGCCTTCCTCGCCCACGTTGCCTTTGGTGATCTCACTGTCGTTGTAGGTATAGGAACCGATCAGCTTGAGGTTTCTGGTTACATCCGAGGTGGCTTCCAGCTCAAGACCCTTGACCCGAACCTCCCCGACTTGGCGAGTCACGCTGCCTTCGGTCACCGACATGTTTTGCTGGGTCAGGTCGAACACTGCCGCGCTGAGCAGGGTTTTGCTACCGGGCGGCTGGTACTTGATGCCCAGTTCGTATTGCTTGCCTTCGGTAGGCTTGAACGCATCGGTGCTGTTCACAGACGCCCCGGTCGCCGCCTGGAACGACTCGGCATACGAGAGGTACGGGGTAATGCCGTTGTCGAACACGTAGCTGAGCGCTGCGTTGCCGCTGAACTTCTTGTCACGCTGGGTGTTGGTGGCGTCGCCCTGGTTATGGAAGGTGGTGCCAGTGTGCACCCAGTCTTCACGACCGCCGAGGGTCAGGCGCCAGTTATCCAAGGCCATCTGGTCCTGGATGTACAGCCCGGTTTGCTGGGTTTTCTGATCGTAGTCGTACATGTCGAAGTACTGAACGTTCGAAAAATCCTGGCCGTAGATCGGGTTGTGGATATTGCTTGAAGGTACGCCGGCCGAGCCCCAGCGCCAGCGGGCGTTGCTGTCTGAGCGCTGGTGGTCAAGGCCCAGTAGCACCGTATGGGCGACCTTTCCGGTCTGGAAGTCGGCCTGGAAGTTGTTGTCCACGGCGAATTGAGAGATATCTTCTTCTACGATACCGGCGGTGCGTTGCACGGTGCCATCGGCGCTGACCGCTTCGTCCGGGCCTGCCGGCCAGATCGAACCGCCGGCGGTGATACCCTTGAAGTCCAGTTCGTTGCGCGCGTAGCGCAGGTTCTGGCGGAATTGCCAGGTATCATTCAGGCGGGTCTCAAATGCATAGCCTAAGTGGTAGTACGTACGGTCGTAGGATTCCCAGTCTGGATCACCCAAGTTCTTGTGGTGAGAGATCTTGCCCGCTGGGCTATCCAATTTAGTGCCCTGCAGGGGCAGGAACTGACCAGTAATTCCGGTATCGTCGCGCGTGTACTGGGAAATGAACGTCAGCTTGGTGTCGTCGTTGATATTCCAGGTCAGGCTGGGGGCAATGTTGTAGCGTTTGTCAGGAATGTGGTCGATCGGCGTGCCGCTGTCGCGCACAGTGCCGCTGACGCGGTACAAGAACTGCCCTGCGTCATCGACCTTGCCAGTACTGTCGAAGTTGATCTGGCGGTGGTTGTTGCTGCCCACCTGCGCTTCAACTTCATGGCTGCTTTCCAGCTCTGGGCGGCGGCTGGTCATGTCCAGCAGGCCTCCGGGTGGGGTTTGGCCGTAGACGGACGACGCCGGGCCACGCAGTACAGCGATGCGCTCCAGGTTCCACGGCTCGATTTTTGGCGAGGCGTAGTTGCCCTTGGGTAATGGCAGGCCATCAAGGAACTGGGTGGGCACGAAACCGCGCACCAGCAACCAATCGCTGCGCGAGTCGGAGCCGTAGCCGCTGCTCTGGACCCCGGCGGTATAGCGCAGGGCGTCATTGAGATTGAGGACGGGGCGGTCTTCCATCTGCTGGCGGGTGATCACGGTGACCGAGCGAGGTAGTTCGGCGATCGCGGTGTCAGTTTTGGTACCGGCGGCGGTGCGTGTTGCGGTGTAACCCTCGACCGGGCCCCAAGCGCTTTCATATGAAGCGTTGGCATTGATCGCGGTTTCTGGCAGGGCTAGCGTGCCATCCGGCACGGCAACCAGGCTGTAGCTGCCGACGCTGCTCTGCTGCAGCTGCAAGCCGGTGCCGCGCAGGGCTGCCTGCAAGGCGCCGAGGCCGTCGAACTGGCCGTTGACCGGCGCCGAGTTGCGGCCGCTGACCAGTGCCGAGTCGATGGCCAGGGCAATGCCCGACTGGCTGGCGATCTGGTTCAGGGTGGTGGCCAGCGGGGCGCTTGGCAGATTGTAGGCGCGCTGGGCGGATTGCTCGGCGGCGAACAGGGCAGGGCTGGCCAAAGGCGCGGCCAGGGCGATGGCGAGGGCCATCAGGCTGGGGCGCAGGATACGATCAACAGCACGGGACATGCAGCGGCTCCTCGACGGATAAGTGCTAACTGCTTCCTTGCCGAGTGAGATTCCAGAAGTGACAGGGGTAATCTGAAAAAGATTGAGAATTAGTTAAATCATAATTGCGTGTGCCGGCCTCTTCGCGGGACAAGCCCGCTCCCACAGGTACTCCATTGCCCTCAGGCCAGTGAAAAACTGTGGGAGCAGGCTTGTCCCGCGAAGAGGCCGTTACGGTTTTACTTGGGAGCCACGTTCACCCACCACTGGGTATGCCGTTCGATCTTCACAGGCAGCGCCGGTACCAGCGAGGCCAGCGCCAGGTCGGTGTTGTTCAGCGGGAAGCTACCCGTCACGCGCAGGTCGGCGACTTCATCGGCCACACCCAGGTGGCCGCTGCGGTACTTGCCCAGTTGTTCCAACAGGTCGGCCAGGCGAACGTTGTCGACCACCAGCATGCCGCGGGTCCAGGCATCGGCACCGGCCGCGACCGGGCCGACCTGGCCCAGGCCGTTGGCGTTCATTAGCACTTGCTGGCCTTCATGCAGCACCTGCTCGTCGCCGCTGTTGAGCGCCATGGCAGCCACCGAGGCCTGCATCACCTCCAGGCGCGTGCCGTTTGCCTCGCGGCGCACCAGGAAGCGCGTCCCCAGTGGGCGCAGGCGGCCATCGTCGGTGCGCACCAGCAAAGGCCGTGGGTCGTCATGGCCGGTCTCCACCGAGATCTCACCTTGGTGCAGCACCAGCACGCGTTGGTCGCCCTGGTAATCGATATCCACTGCGGTGTGCGTGTTCAGGCTCAGCAGCGTGCCGTCTTCCAAACGCAGGGTGCGCAGTTCACCGGTTGCAGTGCGTTGGTCTGCCAGCCAGTAGCTGGCCGACAGCGACGGCGCGCCAACCCAGGCCAGTAGCGAGCCGAGCAGGAACATGCCGGCCAGACCGCCGCCGACCTTGGCCACCCGGCGGCGCAGGCCCACGCGCGACTGCTGCAGGGCCTGGCGGGCGGGGCCTGCGGCGGCACTTACGCGCTGGTCGAGGGTGCCCAGCTGGCGCCAGGCACGGGCATGTTCTTCACTGGCGGCATGCCAGCGCATGAATTCGTTGCGCTCGTCAGGGGTGCCAGCGGCATCGCCCAGGCTCAGTTTCCAGGCGATGGCCGCTTCCAGAACCCCGGCGGAAACCGGTGCATTGTTCACGTCGGCTCCCCATACAGGGCCACGTAGCACTGGCGCATGCCCTGGGCGATGTACTGGCGCACGCGCGATACCGATACCCCAAGGCGTTCGGCGATCTCGGCATGGCCCATGCCATCCAGGCGGTTGTGCAGGAAGGCCGCCCGGGCCTTGCTCGACAGCTTGCCGAGCAGGCGGTCGATGGCCTTGAGGTCTTCGAGGATCAGCAGCTGTATTTCGGGTGAGGGCTGTTCGGCTTCCGGTAAACGCGCCAGTTCGGCCAGGTAAGCCTGCTCCAGCGCCGCGCGGCGGAAGTGGTCGAACATCAGCCCCTTGGCCACGGCGGCGAGGAAGGCGCGGGGTTCGCGGGGGGAGTCCAGCTGCGCGCGGCCGAGCAGGCGCACGAAGGTGTCCTGGCTCAGGTCTTCGGCACGCTGGCGGCAGGCCATGCTGCGCTGCAACCAGGCCAGCAGCCAGCCGCGATGATCGCGATACAGCGCACCGACCAGTTCGGCATGTGGGCTCTGAACAGAAGACAAGCCGTGTTCCCCCCGGAACGAATGCATTAACTAACGATAACTATTCGCGATTGTTGCAGAGGCGGGGGGCGGCGCGCAATGGACGCTTATCGGATTGCCACTATAGGCCGTGGTTGTGCGCGTTACGTCGCCGCCAGGTGCGCAGGCGCTGTTCGAGCTGCAACGGGCTGTCGAGCTGCTGGCGGCGAGCTTGGCTGAACAGGATCAAGGCCAGTTCGGCGGTCACCTGCGCATCGGCACTGGCGTGGTGGCGCTCTTCGACCTGCAGGCCGAAGCGCGCCACCCAGTCGTCCAGCCCGGCTTCGCGCAAGACGGTATCCGGGTTGAGCAGGGGGGCCAGTTCGGCAACGTCGAGGAAGGGTTGTTGCAGGCGATAACCCAGGCTTTCTTTCACGGCCCGAGCCAGCATGCGTTGGTCGAAGGGGGCATGAAAAGCCAGCACCGGGCTGTCGCCGATGAACTCGAGCAGCTCGAGCAACGCCTCGGCCGGGTCGCTGCCTGCGGCCAGTGCGCTGGGGCCGAGGCCGTGAATCAGCACGCTGGCGTTGGTCTTCTGGGTCGGCCGGTGCAGGGTGCGCTCGAACTGCTGGGAGAAGTCGATGGCACCGTCCTCGATGGCCACGGCACCAATCGACAGCACCTGGTCGCGGCTGGGGTTCAGGCCGCTGGTCTCCAGGTCCAGCACCACCCAGCGCTGTTCACGCAGTGAACAAACCCCCAGCGGCGCGGGCCTGGGCAACCGGGCCAGGCGCTGATGCAAGGCGTCGTCCAGGGCGGGGGCGGTCGGCCGTAGCCAGGCGAACAGGCTCATAACTGGTACCGCAGGGCCAGGCTGCTTTGCAGGCGCTGGGCCTGGCGCAAGGACTCGCGCAGGATGCGCCGGTCCAGATGGTTGAGGCTGTCTGGGTCCAGCCGGTTGGAATACGGCAGGTTGTCGCGGCTCTGGCGCTGGTGCTGCTGCATGCGGGTTTGCTGGATGAAGTGATAGGCCTCTTCATAAGCCGCGCCATCGAGTGGCGCGATAACGCCTTTTTCGACCAGCTGGCGCAGCCGCTCAAGGGTATTGCAGGCGCCGATGCCATTGGCCAGGGCCAGCAGCCGCGCACCGTCGACGAAGGGTGTCAGGCCCTGGACCTTGAGGTCGAGGGTGGCTGCCTTGTCGTTGCCCTGGCGGGTCAGCACGAACTCGCGCAGGCGGCCCACCGGTGGCCGCTGGCGCAGGGCGTTGTCAGCCATCATGCGCTGGAATATGCGGTTGTCGGCCACTTGCTCCAGTACGCGTTGGCGCAGCTGTTCGCACCCTTGCTCATCGCCCCAGACCACACGCAGGTCGAAGTAGATGCTGGAGCCCAGCAGGTTCTCCGGGCTGGCTTCGCGGATGAAGCCGGCGAAGCGCCGTGCCCACTCTGTGCGCGACAGGCACAACTCGGGGTTGCCGGCCATGACATTGCCTTTGCACAAGGTGAAGCCGCATTGGGCCAGGCTCTGGTTGATGTACTGCGCCAGCGGCAGCAGGCGCGTGCGTATGGCGTCGGCCTCTGCGCTATCGGCCGCATCGAAGAGGATGCCGTTGTCCTGGTCGGTATGCAGCGTTTGCTCACGGCGCCCCTCGCTGCCGAAGCACAGCCAGCTGAACGGCACGCCAGGGTCCCCACGCTCGGCCAGGGCCAGCTCGATCACCCGGCACACCGTGTGGTCGTTGAGCAGGGTGATGATCTGGGTGATCTGCGTCGACGAGGCGCCATGGGCGAGCATGCGCTCGACCAGTTGGCCGATCTCGCCGCGCAGCGACACCAGCGAGTCCAGCCGCGGGGCGTGGCGGATGGTGCGGGCCAGGTGCACCAGGTCGACCCGTTGCAGGGAAAACAAGTCGCGCTCGGAAACCACGCCGCACAAGCGCTGGTTGTCCACCAGGCAGACGTGGGCAATGTGCCGCTCGGTCATCGCCATGGCGGCATCGAAGGCACTGGCCTGCGGGCTGAGGTAGAACGGTTTGACGGTCATGTGCCGGTCGATCGGCGCGCCCAGGTCGGCATCGGCCGCGGCCACCACCTGGCGCAGGTCGCGCAGGGTGAATATGCCCACCGGGTAACGCTGCGGGTCGATCACGACGATACTGCCGACCTGCTGCTCGTGCATCAGCCGCACAGCGTCACGCAGGGGCATGTCGGGGGTGCAGACCACTGGGTGACGCATGGCCAGTTCGCCCAGCGGGGTGTTCAGCGAGTATTGGGTGCCAAGGGTTTCCACGGCGCGCTGGCGCACCTGCTGGTTGACTTGGTCGAGCAGGCTGCTGACGCCGCGCAAGGCAAAATCGCGAAACACTGCAGACATCGAGAACACGCGGATGAAGGCGGCTTTGTTCAATTGCAGGCAGAACGTGTCCTCGCCCGCCAGGTGCTCGGTGCGGGTCGCGCGCTCCCCCAACAGCGCGGCCAGCGGGAAGCATTCACCGCTGGTGATTTCGAAGGTGGTTTCAACGCCTGGCTTGACCAGGTGCTGGCGCTCACCGACCACGCGGCCCTGCTTGACGATGTAGAAGTGCTCCACCGGCCCGTCGGCGGGCTTGATGATGCTTTCACCACGCGCATGGAAGCGCAGCTGGCACTGTTCCACCAGAAACGCCAGGTGGCTGTGCTCCATCTGGTTGAACGGCGGGAAGCGCTGCAAGAACTGCAGTGTGCCTTGAATGTTCTGCAGCACTGCAGTTCTGCCCGCTTGGCTGTAGGCGTCCTTTTTGCTCATGAAACTGACCGTATCGCTACGCCGAACTATATATATCTATATATAGGTGCGGCCTTGTTGTTCTCGGCCCCCATGGTCGGCTGACGGCCGTGTGGTGCCCATTGGACGTAAGTCTATGAGCGCGGTGTGATCAATTTCGCATGCCGCGGTCTTACCGGTGAGCAAGATCTATTTGATGAGACGAACATGGTTGAGCATGACGACATCCTGAGTGACGCTGAACGCGAGGCATTGGCCGGGGTGACTGCGCCAATGGCGCCCAAGCCGGTGGTGCTGGTTGTCGATGACAACAAGGTGAATAGCGAGGCACTGAGCCTTTACCTGAAAAGCAGGGGCATTGAGTGCATGCAGGCCGACGGGGCTCAGGAGGCGATGTTCAAGCTGCATTATGAACCGCGAATCTCCTTGATGATCACCGACCTGCGCATGCAGCCCGAGGATGGCCTGGAACTGATTCGGCAGATTCGAGAGACGGAGCGGGCGGCGTTGTCGATCATCGTGGTGTCGGGCGACACCGATGTGAAGGAGGCGGTGGACGTGATGCACCTGGGGGTAGTGGACTTTCTGCTCAAGCCAGTGGATCTGGGGAAGCTGTTGCAGCTGGTGAAGAAGGAATTGAAGCTCGAATAGCTGTGTTCTCGGTGCGGGCCCCATCGCCGGCAAGCCGGCCCCTACAGGTTTAGCACCGGCCTCAAGGGCTGTACTGTACCTATGGGAGCCGGCTTGCCGGCGATGGGGCCGCAACGCGGCCCTTTGCGGATCAGAGGCCGTTACGCGCCTTGAACTCGCGGCGGCGGCGGTGCAGCACCGGCTCGGTATAACCGTTCGGTTGCTTGGCACCTTCGAGCACCAACTCCACCGCTGCCTGGAAGGCTACGTTGTCGTCGAAGTTCGCCGCCATCGGGCGGTACTGGGCGTCGCTGGCGTTCTGCTTGTCGACCACTGCAGCCATGCGCTTGAGGCTCTCTAGCACCTGCTCCTGGCTGACGATGCCATGGCGCAGCCAGTTGGCGAGCAGCTGGGCCGAGATACGCAGGGTGGCGCGGTCTTCCATCAGGCCGACGTTGTTGATGTCCGGCACCTTCGAACAACCCACGCCATGGTCGATCCAACGCACCACGTAGCCGAGGATGCCCTGGGCGTTGTTGTCCAGCTCGTTGCGGATTTCTTCTTCAGACCAGTTGGTGTCGGCAGCCAGCGGGATGGTCAGAATGTCGTCGACCGAAGCCGGGGCACGGCTGGCCAGCTCGCGCTGACGGGCCTGCACGTCGACCTTGTGGTAGTGCAGCGCGTGCAGGGTGGCTGCAGTCGGCGACGGCACCCAGGCGGTGTTGGCACCGGCCAGCGGGTGGGCGATCTTCTGCTCGAGCATGGCGGCCATCAGGTCCGGCATGGCCCACATGCCCTTGCCGATCTGCGCGCGGCCTTGCAGGCCGGTGGCGAGGCCCACGTCGACGTTGTTGTTTTCGTAGGCACCGATCCACTTCTCGTTTTTCATGGCGCCCTTGCGCACCACGGCGCCGGCCTCCATCGAGGTGTGGATTTCGTCACCGGTACGGTCAAGGAAGCCTGTGTTGATGAACACCACGCGCTCGGCGGCCGACTTGATGCAGGCCTTGAGGTTGACCGTGGTACGGCGCTCCTCGTCCATGATGCCGACTTTGACGGTGTTGCGCGGCATGCCCAGCAGGTCTTCGACCTGGCTGAAGATTTCAGCGGCAAACGCCACTTCTTCCGGGCCGTGCATCTTCGGCTTGACGATGTACACGCTGCCGGTGCGGGTGTTCTTGCGGGTGGTGTTGCCGTTGAGGTTGTGCAGGGCGATCAGGTTGGTGAACAGGCCGTCCTGGATGCCTTCCGGAATTTCGTTGCCCTGGGCATCGAGGATCGCCGGGTTGGTCATCAGGTGACCGACGTTACGCACGAACAACAGCGAGCGACCGTGCAAGGTGACGCTGCCGCCATTTGGCGCGGTGTACTCGCGGTCGGGGTTCATGGTGCGGGTGAAGGTCTTGCCAGCTTTGCTCACGCTTTCAGCCAGGTCGCCTTTCATCAGGCCCAGCCAGTTGCGGTAAACGATGACCTTGTCGTCGGCATCGACGGCGGCGACCGAGTCTTCGCAGTCCATGATGGTGGTCAGCGCCGACTCCATCAGGATGTCTTTAACGCCGGCGGCATCGGTGCTGCCGACCGGGGTGCTGGCGTCGACCTGGATCTCGAAGTGCAGGCCATTGTGCTTGAGCAGCACAGCAGTCGGCGCGGCGGCGTCACCGTGGTAACCAATCAGCTGGGCGTCATCACGCAGGCCGCTGTTACTGCCACCCTTCAGGGCGACGATCAGCTTGCCACCCTCGATGCGGTAGGCCTTGGAGTCAACGTGGGAGCCTGCAGCCAGCGGCGCGGCTTCGTCGAGGAAGGCGCGGGCGAAGGCGATGACCTTGTTGCCACGCACCTTGTTGTAGCCCTGGCCTTTTTCGGCGCCGCCTTCATCGCTGATGGCGTCGGTGCCGTACAGCGCGTCGTACAGCGAACCCCAACGGGCGTTGGCGGCGTTCAGGGCGAAGCGGGCGTTCATCACCGGCACGACCAGCTGGGGGCCGGCCATGTGGGCGATTTCTTCGTCCACATTCTGGGTGGTGGCCTGGAAATCGTCGGCTTGTGGCAGCAGGTAGCCGATTTCCTGGAGGAAGCTCTTGTAGGCTACGGCGTCGTGGGCCTGGCCTTTGCGTGCCTGGTGCCAGGCGTCGATCTTGGCTTGCAGCTCGTCGCGCTTGGCGAGCAGGGCTTTGTTCTTGGGGGCGAGGTCGTTGATGATCTTTTCTGCCCCGGCCCAGAACGCATCGGCTTTGACGCCGGTTCCAGGGATCGCTTCGTTGTTGACGAAGTCGTACAGGGCCTTGGCGACCTGAAGGCCACCGACTTGAACGTATCCAGTCATTGCTTGCCTCACCTTTGCTCAGCTATTTCGCTTTCGCTCTTCTGTATTAAGCCTGTAGCGCTTCTCTAAACACGGCACCAGTTCATGCTCTCGCCACTACGAGAGCGGCTGGGTGCGGCCCGCCAGACAGGCTGGCGAGCAGTTGGCGTATTTTCACAGGCGCCTTGGCAGACATCGAAACGACGTTTTGTAGTCCGCGCCAGCGCATACTACATGAAGCAGTAGGCTGGTAAACATCAGACTAAAAGCGTCGCTCTGCGACCGGGTGGTCGCGTCGGGTCACGCTGGGAGTGGGTATGTTCGCAAAAAACCGGTGGATTGTTCCAGATAAATCTTGAAACAGTACACGATTAGTTCGGCGGACCGCCCTGCGGCAGGTTGCCGCGCCTTGCCTATACTGAGTCGACCCCCCTATTTGCGCCGCTTTGGGCGGCTCGACGCAGAGGAAGCCCCTGTGGATCATCTTGTACTGACCGTGATCGCCCCTGACAAGGCCGGCCAGGTCGAACGCATTGCCCAGTGCATCGCCGACCACAACGGTAACTGGTTGGAGAGCCGTATGTCGCGCATGGCCGGCCAGTTCGCCGGGATCCTGCGGGTGGCGGTGCCTGCAGAAAACTACGATGAGCTGGTGAAGTCGCTGCAGGCGTTGGGCCAATACGACATTCGCGTGTTGATTGCCGAGAGCGGCATCGAGCCTTCGTGTACCTGGAAGCCGATTGCCATGGAGCTGGTGGGCAACGACCGGCCCGGCATCGTCCGTGACATTACCCGTTTGCTGGCCGAGCAGGGTGTGAACCTGGAGCGCTTTACCACCGAAGTGCGCCCCGCGCCCATGAGCAGCGAGCCGCTGTTCCATGCCGATGCCTTGCTTGCGCTGCCGTTGACCCTGTCGCTGGATGACCTGCAGCAAAAGCTGGAGAGCCTGGCGGATGATTTGATGGTGGAGTTGAAGCTGCGGCCGGAGGATTGAGCTGAGGGCGGGGCCGCTGCGCGACCCTATCGCCGGCAAGCCGGCTCTCACAAAGTCTGCCCGAACCCTGTGGGAGCCGGCTTGCCGGCGATTAGGCGCGAAGCGGCCCCGCGTTATCCCGGTTTTACGGGGACGGCCCTGTGGATAAGCTGGGGGTGCACCTCGCCAGCCCAATAACGGCGGGGCTCCTGGCGATTTGAGCAAAAAACGTCCACTAATCAGTCGCTTGTGCACAAACCACGGGGACGAGGGTGTGGATAACCTCTGGAGATGTTCTGCTAGGCCACGAACTGCGTGGCCTGCAGAATTTTGATCATTTATTGATCAGGCGCGCTTGCGTAAATTCAGCCAGGCGTCGACGCTGTACAGCGCCAAACCTGCCCAGATGCACACGAATGCCACCAGGCTGCTCGAAGACAAATGCTCATCGAACAACAGCACTGCCTGCAGCAACACCAGGGTAGGCGCCAGGTACTGCAGAAAGCCAAGCGTGGTGTAGGGCAGATGCCGGGCAGCGGCGTTGAAGCACACCAGCGGGATCAGCGTCACCGGCCCTGCAGCCATCAGCCACAGCGCCTCGCTGCTGGTGTAGAAGGCGCCCTGCGCGCTCATTGCGGCGGGGTGCAGCAGCAGCCAACCAAGCGCCAGAGGCACCAGCATCCAGGTTTCCACCACCAGCCCCGGCAGTGCCGCAACCGGTGCCTGCTTGCGGATCAGCCCATAGAAACCAAAGGTTAGCGCCAGCACCAGTGACACCCATGGCAGGCTGCCGACCTGCCATACCTGTTGCGCCACACCCAACGCAGCCAACCCCACCGCCAGCCATTGCAGGCGGCGCAGGCGCTCACCCAGCAAAAGCATGCCCAACAGCACGTTGACCAGCGGATTGATGTAGTAACCCAGGCTGGCTTCGAGCATGCGCCCGTTGTTCACCGACCAGACGTAAGTCAGCCAGTTGCCGGCAATCAAGGTGCCGCTCAGGGCCAGCACAGCTAGCCGGCGTGGGTTGTCGCGCAGCTCCCGCCACCAGCCTGGGTGCTTCCAGACCAGCAGTAACAGCGAGCCGAACAGTGCCGACCAAAGCACCCGGTGGACGATGATTTCCACTGCCGGAACGCTCTGTATGGCTTTGAAGTACAGCGGGAACAAGCCCCAGATGATGTAGGCCGAAAGGCCAAGAATGTACCCGCGACGCGGGTTTGCGGCGTGCATGCAGAATCCTTGCTTAGGTAGCTAAATACAGCGACGCCTATTGTAGACAGACCCTCGTGGGCATTTAGAACAATTTCAGCGGTGGCTCGTCGAGCGCCGCCGTTTGCTCGCGCAGGGCAAGGATCTGATCGCCCCAGTAACGCGGCTGGCCAAACCAGGGGAAGCTGCGGGGGAATGCCGGGTCATCCCAGCGCCGCGCCAGCCAGGCGCAGTGGTGCAGCTGGCGCAGGGCGCGCAAGGGCTCGATCAGTGGCAGCTCGCGCGGGTCGAAGTCGTGGAACTCGTTGTAGCCGTCGATCAGCTCTGCCAGTTGGCCGAGGCGTTCTTCACGGCTGCCGGCGAGCATCATCCACAGGTCCTGGACCGCCGGGCCCATCCGGCAGTCGTCGAGGTCGACCACGTGATACACCTCGTCGCGATGCATCAGGTTGCCCGGGTGCAAGTCGCCGTGCAGGCGCATCACCTTATGTGGCGTGCGTGCGTAGATGTCCTCGACCCGTCTCAACAAGTCGCGGGCTACGGACTCGAATGCGGGCAGCAATTCGCGCGGGACGAAGTTGCCTTCCAGCAGGGTTTGCAGTGAAGCGTGGCCGAAGTTGTCCACAGCCAGCGCTTCGCGATGCTCGAACGGCCGTGTCGCGGCCACCGCGTGCAGGCGGCCAAGCAGCTGGCCGAGCCGGTAGAGCTGATCGAGGTTGCCGGGTTCCGGTGCATGGCCGCCGCGGCGGGGAAACAGCGTGAAGCGAAAACCCTGGTGCTCGAACAGCGTGCGGCCATCGCGCTGCAGGGGGGCGACCACGGGTACTTCACAGTCGGCGAGCTCGCCGGTGAAGCGGTGTTCTTCAAGGATCGCCTCATCGCTCCAGCGCCCGGGGCGATAGAACTTGGCGATCAGCGGTTGTTCGCCTTCGATGCCCACCTGATACACGCGATTTTCGTAGCTGTTCAGCGCCAGGATCCGGGCATCGCTGAGAAAGCCGATGCTTTCAACGGCATCCAGGACCAGGTCTGGGGTGAGGGTATCGAAAGGGTGGGACATGAAAGCTCCGCAGGGGGAATGGGGCATCGAGCCCGCATTGTAATGACGCTCTGAGCGTTCAGCCTCCCCCAATCGGTTCGCAGGCGCAAGCGATCGCAGTGTCGCGCAGGCCTGCTGGGTACGTAGCATTTCTGCCAGTACCCGCAAAAAGCTGCTGGTTTACTGTCCTGCTCTTCAGCAATGCACCCTGACCTAGACCGGCACGCCCAGCAGGACGAAGGACGGGTGAAACTGCACCCTGGCCTCGTTACCCGCGTTCAGGCCTTGCTGGGCCAGCCAGTCGGTGTCGGCAAGTGCGCACAACGTCTGGCCGTTGCCCAGCGCCAATCGCAGCTCGCTCTGGCCGCTTTCATCCGCCAGCACTTCTTCAATGCAGACCGGGAGGCAGTTACTGCCTGGCTCCGGTACATCATCTGGCCCAAGCAGCTGAACCCACCCGGCCTTGAGCAGCGCCACCACCGTTGTGCCCAGGGTCAGCTCCAGGCGTGCGGTGCTGTCGTGGGTAATCAGCGCCTCGATCTGCAGGCCACCGCCCAGCGCCAGGCTCACGCAATCATGCCGGCCTTCACGGCGCAGGCCGCTGACCTTGCCCTGCAGCTGATTGCGCGCGCTGGTACGCAGCATCAGGCGACCGAGCAGGTCGAGGTCGCTGGACTCTTCGGCGGCTTCAAGGATTTGCGCCTGCAGTGTTTGCAGGCGTTGATAAAGGCGCAGCACGCGTTCGCCTTCGACCGACAAGCGTGCGCCGCCGCCCCCACGCCCACCCGTGCTGCGCTCGACCAGAGGCTGGCTGGCCAGGTTGTTGAGCTCGTCGATGGCATCCCAGGCAGCTTTGTAGCTGATGCCGGCGGCTTTGGCGGCGCGGGTGATCGAGCCTTGCTCGGCGATGTGTTGGAGCAGGGCGATGCGTTGCGGGCGGCGGGCGATGTGCTGGGTGAGTAAAGCGGGCAAGGACATGATGGCGCCTATCTGGGACTGACCCGTCAAGCTTGCCCCGGTTTTGCCGTGCGTGCCAGGCAATACACATCGACCTGCCGCGCACCGGCCCCGCGCAGCAGTGTGGCAATGGCCTGTGCGGTGGCCCCGGTGGTCAGCACGTCATCGACCACGGCCACATGCAGGCCCTTGAAAACGCCCTCGTCGACCAAGGCAAAGGCCCGCCGCAGATTACGCCGACGCGCCTTGGCATCCAAGCTTTGCTGCGCAGGTGTCTCGCGGGTGCGCTGCAGCAAACGTTCGTTGAAGGCTATCGCCAGGCGCTTCGACAGCCAGCGCGCCAACATGCCGGCCTGGTTGAAGCCGCGCTCCCGCTGTCGACGCCTGGCCAGGGGTACTGGTAACAGCAGGTCAGGCCTGGCCAGGCCTTCGGCATAGCGATGCTGCAGGCCAGAACTCAACATTTCGGCCATCAAACCGCCCAGCGGCCATTGGCGGTTGTGCTTGAAACGGCTGATCAGCGTATCCACGGGAAAGCCGTAATGCCAAAGCGCGACGACCTGCTCAAAGGCCGGCGCGCGGCGGCTGCACTGGCCACAGGTGAGCCCGCACATGGGTAGCGGCAGCGCACAGCGCAGGCAGTATTCACTTAACCACGGCAGCTCCTGCTCGCAGGCTACGCATAAAGGGTAGGGCTGTTCGGCCAGTTCATCGCACAGCAAGCAGCGGTGGTTAATATTTATACACTTGTAAACCAGTGTTTTTAACCAAGGTTGACAGTTCATAGGCCTTCCATGACTATGCGAGCTATCCGTGATGCGCTGGTGGGCATTCCTGTCCCGGCGCCAGCTACAGCCTAAACAAGGAAACGCCGATGAGCGCCAGCACAACTGCAACAACACGTCACGACTGGACACTGGCCGAGGTCAAGGCACTGTTCCAGCAACCGTTCAATGACTTGCTGTTCCAAGCGCAGACCGTGCATCGCGCGCATTTCGACCCTAACCGCGTGCAGGTCTCGACGTTGCTGTCGATCAAGACCGGCGCCTGCCCGGAAGATTGCAAATATTGTCCGCAGTCTGGCCACTACAACACCGGGCTGGAAAAACAGAAGCTGATGGAAGTGCAGAAGGTGCTGGAGGAGGCCGCAAGGGCCAAGGCCATCGGTTCGACCCGCTTCTGCATGGGCGCGGCCTGGAAGCACCCATCGGCAAAAGACATGCCCTACGTGCTGGAGATGGTCAAAGGGGTCAAGGCCATGGGCCTGGAAACCTGCATGACCCTCGGCAAGCTCGATCAGGATCAGACCCAGGCCCTGGCCCAGGCTGGCCTCGACTACTACAACCACAACCTCGACACCTCGCCGGAGTTCTACGGCAGCATCATCACCACCCGCACCTACAGCGAGCGCCTGCAGACCCTGGCCTATGTGCGTGATGCCGGCATGAAGATCTGCTCCGGGGGCATCCTCGGCATGGGCGAGTCGCTGGACGACCGCGCGGGCCTGCTGATCCAGCTGGCCAACCTGCCCGAGCACCCGGAATCGGTGCCGATCAACATGCTGGTGAAGGTGGCCGGTACGCCGCTGGCTGATGAAGAAGACGTCGATCCGTTCGACTTCATCCGCATGCTGGCAGTCGCGCGGTTGCTGATGCCCAAGTCGCACGTGCGCCTGTCCGCTGGCCGTGAGCAGATGAACGAGCAGATGCAGGCACTGGCCTTCATGGCCGGCGCCAACTCGATTTTCTACGGTGAAAAACTGCTGACCACCGCCAACCCGCAGGCCGACAAGGATATGCAGCTGTTCGCTCGCCTGGGCATCAAGCCCGAAGCGCGTGAAGAGCATGCCGACGAAGTGCACCAGGCCGCCATCGAGCAGGCGCTGGTCGAGCAACGCAGCAGCGAGCTGTTCTATAACGCCGCGTCGGCCTGACATGGCCTTCGATCTGGCGGCGCGCCTGGCCGAACGGCGCGCCGCAGACCTCTACCGGCAGCGGCCACTGCTTCAAAGCCCGCAAGGGCCGCACGTGGTGGTCGATGGCCAGCCATTGCTGGCCTTCTGCAGCAATGACTACCTGGGCCTGGCCAACCACCCCGAGGTGATTGCCGCCTGGCAGGCGGGTGCCGAGCGCTGGGGGGTAGGCGGCGGCGCTTCGCATCTGGTCATCGGCCACAGCACCCCTCACCACCAGGTGGAAGAAGCACTCGCCGAGTTGACCGGTCGCCCCCGTGCGCTGCTGTTTACCACCGGCTACATGGCCAACCTTGGCGCTATTACCGCGCTGGTGGGGCAGGGCGACACGGTGCTGCAGGACCGCCTGAATCACGCCTCGCTACTGGACGGCGGTTTGCTCAGTGGTGCCCGCTTCAATCGTTACCTGCACAACGATCCGGCCAGCCTGGCCAAGCGCCTGGACAAAGCCACCGGCAATACCTTGGTGGTCACGGACGGCGTGTTCAGCATGGACGGCGACCTTGCCGACTTGCCCGCACTGGCCGAGGTCGCGCGGGCTCGCGGCGCCTGGTTGATGGTCGACGATGCACACGGCCTGGGCACCTTGGGAGCGCAGGGCGGTGGTATCGTCGAGCACTTCGGCCTGGGCATCGAAGACGTGCCTGTGTTGATCGGCACGCTGGGCAAGGCCTGCGGTACGGCGGGTGCCTTTGTCGCCGGCAGCGAGGAGCTGATCGAAGCGCTGGTGCAGTTTGCCCGGCCCTACATCTACACCACCAGCCAGCCACCGGCTCTGGCCTGCGCGACACTCAAGAGCCTGCAACTGCTGCGCCGCGAAACCTGGCGCCGTGAGCACCTGAGCGCGTTGATCCGCCAGTTCCGCCTGGGTGCCGAAGCGATCGGCCTGACGCTGGTGGACAGCCCGACGCCGATCCAGCCCATCCTGATTGGCGACAGCGCACAGGCGCTGCGGCTGTCACAGATGTTGCGCGAACGTGGCCTGCTGGTCACCGCCATTCGCCCGCCCACCGTGCCTGCCGGCAGCGCACGCTTGCGCGTAACCTTGAGCGCCGCGCACAGCGAGGCGCAGGTGCAGCTATTGTTGAATGCATTGGCCGAGTGTTATCCACAGCTGGAGGCCGCCGATGCGTAACCGACTGATCCTTTTACCGGGCTGGGGGCTGGGTACTGCGGCCCTTGAGCCGCTGGCGGCAAGCCTGCGCGCCCAGGATGCCCGCCTGCAGGTCGAGCTGATGCCCCTGCCGGAGCTGGCCGAAGCCGATATTCAGACCTGGGTCGACCACCTTGACCGCAAAGTGCCCAGTGATACCTGGCTGGGCGGCTGGTCGCTGGGCGGCATGCTCGCCAGCGAACTTGCGCGCAAGCGCGGTGACCATTGTTGCGGGCTGCTGACCTTGGCCAGCAACCCAAGCTTCGTGGCCCGTGCCGATTGGCCCTACGGCATGGCCAATGACACCTTCGGGACCTTCCTGGATGGGTGCCGCAGCCATACGTCCGTGACCCTCAAGCGCTTTCGCAGCTTGTGCAGCGACGGGGCCCAGCAACCGCGGACCCTGCTGCGCCAACTGGGCGTTGGTGTGCCGGAGACAGACCCGCTTTACCTCGCCACTGGGCTGGAAGTATTGGCCCAGCTGGATACCCGCGAGGCACTGCAGGCCTATGGGGGGCCGCAACTGCACTTGTTCGCTGGCAGCGATGCTTTGGTCCCGGCCGAGGCGGCGAAAGCGCTGAGCGAGTTGCTACCCGACGTGGAGGTCGGGCTGGTTGAAGACAGTTCCCACGCCTTCCTGCTGGAATATCCACAGGAGCTGGCGGCGGGCATCAAGATTTTCCTGCATGAGAGTGGCGATGACTGACCTTTCCCGTCCAACCCTGCCCGGCGCACTGCCGGACAAGCGCCAGGTGGCGGCTTCGTTTTCCCGCGCAGCGGCCAGCTACGACAGCGTGGCAGCCCTGCAGCGTGCGGTGGGCGTGAGCCTTTTGGAGCAGCTGCCGGACGAACTGGCGCCATCGCGCTGGCTCGACCTTGGCAGTGGCACCGGCCATTTCAGCCGCGTGCTGGCCGAGCGCTTCGCACCCGCCAGTGGTTTGGCTGTGGACATTGCCGAAGGCATGTTGCGCCATGCCCGTGGCGAGCAGGGCGGGGCGCAGTATCACGTAGCGGGCGATGCCGAGCGCCTGCCGCTGGCCGATGGCAGCGTCGACCTGGTGTTCTCCAGCCTGGCGGTGCAGTGGTGCGGGCAGTTCGCCAGCGTGCTGGAAGAAGCCCGGAGGGTATTGCGCCCAGGTGGCGTGCTGGCCTTCAGCAGCCTGTGTGTCGGTACCCTCGATGAGCTGCGTGCCAGTTGGCAGGCCGTGGATGGCATGGTGCACGTCAACCGCTTCCGCCGCTTCGAGGACTATCAGCGCCTGTGCGCGGCAAGTGGCCTGGAGCAACTCGGCCTGCAGCAGCAGGCACATGTGCTGCACTACCCGCATGTCCGCGGCCTGACCCATGAACTCAAGGCCCTTGGTGCGCACAATCTCAACCCCGGGCGGCCATCAGGCCTGACTGGCCGCGCCCGTATGCAGGGGCTGTTGCAGGCTTACGAAGCATTCCGTCAACCGCAAGGGCTGCCAGCCACCTATCAGGTGGTCTATGGTGTGTTGCGCAAGCCACAGGCGTAAGAGGAGCGACATGAGCCAGGCCTATTTCATCGCGGGGACCGACACCGATGTCGGCAAGACCACCATTGCCGCCGGGCTGTTGCATGCAGCGCGGCTGCAAGGCCTGAGCACGCTGGGTGCCAAGCCGGTGGCGTCCGGCTGTAGCGCAACTGCCAAAGGGCTGCGCAACGCAGATGCCCTGGCCCTGATCGACGAAAGCTCGGTCAAGCTGGCCTATGAAGAGGTCAACCCCTTTGCCTTCGAACCTGCCATCGCGCCGCATGTGGCCGCGCGCGAGGCGGGTGTTGCACTGGAAGTGCCGGCCTTGCTGAAGGCCATGCGCCATGTGCTGGACCAGAATGCGGATTTCACCCTGGTCGAAGGTGCAGGTGGCTGGCGAGTACCGCTTTCCGATCACGCCAACCTGTCCGACCTGGCGATTGCCCTGAAACTGCCGGTGATCCTGGTGGTGGGCGTGCGCCTTGGTTGCATCAACCACGCCTTGCTCAGCGCGGAAGCGATCGCCCGTGATGGCCTGCAGCTCGTGGGGTGGGTGGCCAATATCGTCGAGCCGCGTACTGCCCGCCTGGAAGAGAACCTGGCCAGCCTGGCCGAGCGGCTGCCCGCGCCGTGCCTGGGGCGTGTGCCCAAACTCAAGGTGGCGACGGCCGATGCGGTGGCCGAACACCTGCAACTGGACTTGCTGGACTGAAGCAGCATGCCTCATGTCTATTGGCTGGCACTGAGCTATTAGGGATTTAAACGGGCCTTTTGTGCCCTGGCCTGCTTTAATTGCCACTGATCACATCCAGCGTCATTGGAGTCCTGACATGGAAATCACCGGTAGTTCCGCGTATTACGCGGGCCTCAGCGCCATCCAGAGCGGGCACAACCGCATCGACCAGGCGGCCAGCCAGATCGCCAACAACAGTGTCGAGCGCGCCGCCACCAGCCAGTCGAGCGACTATCAGGCCGAGCGCCTGCGCGCGGTCGATCGCAGCCAGCAAATGGACCTCGCCACCAGCACGGTGCAACTGTCGCTGGGGAAAACCGAAGTCGAACTGGGCGCGAAAGTCGCCAAGGCTTCCGACGAAATGCTCGGTCGGTTCATCGACACCTACGCCTGATATCGGCTTATCACGCTGCAACCTCTGTGGGAGCGGGCTTGCCCCGCGAATGTGTCAGAACAGGCAACCTGTTCTGGGCTGACGCATTCGCGGGACAAGCCCGCTCCCACAGTTGTAAATGGCCTCGAAAAAAGGCTGATGGCGTAAATGCCATCTTTCGCGGCATAAATGGCACCATAGTCCCTCCTTGACATCGGTCAGTGCTAAACGTAAGTTTCAAACAACTGTTTGACCGAAAGCCGGCAAGAGCTGGTCGGTATCAGCGGTCTCCCCACCGGACTCATCACAGAGGTTCATCGCAATGCCTGATTACAAAGCCCCCTTGCGTGATATTCGCTTCGTTCGCGACGAGCTGCTCGGCTATGAGGCGCACTATCAGAGCCTGCCGGGTTGCCAGGACGCGACGCCCGACATGGTCGACGCGATCCTCGAAGAAGGCGCGAAATTCTGTGAGCAGGTGTTGGCCCCGCTGAACCGTGTCGGTGACCTGGAAGGCTGTACCTGGAGCGAGTCCGGCGTTAAGACCCCGACCGGCTTCAAGGAGGCCTATGAGCAGTTCGTCGAAGGCGGCTGGCCGAGCCTGGCGCATGACGTTGCCCATGGCGGCCAAGGCCTGCCCGAATCGCTGGGCCTGGCCCTGAGCGAGATGGTGGGTGAGGCGAACTGGTCGTGGGGCATGTACCCAGGCCTGTCCCATGGCGCGATGAACACTATTTCGGCGCACGGCACCGAAGAGCAGCAGCACACCTACCTGACCAAACTGGTCAGCGGCGAGTGGACCGGCACCATGTGCCTGACCGAGCCGCACTGCGGCACCGACCTGGGCATGCTGCGCACCAAGGCCGAGCCGCAGGCCGACGGTTCGTACAAAGTGTCCGGCACCAAGATCTTCATCTCTGCCGGCGAGCACGACATGGCCGGCAACATCGTCCATATCGTTCTGGCCCGCCTGCCCGATGCCCCGGCTGGCACCAAAGGCATTTCGCTGTTCATCGTGCCGAAGTTCCTGCCCACCGCCGAAGGCGGCGTAGGTGAGCGCAACGGTGTGAGCTGCGGTTCGCTGGAACACAAGATGGGCATCCACGGCAACGCCACCTGCGTGATGAACTTCGACAGCGCCACCGGCTACCTGATCGGCCCAGCCAACAAGGGCCTGAACTGCATGTTCACCTTCATGAACACCGCTCGCCTGGGCACGGCGCTGCAAGGCCTGGCGCATGCCGAGGTGGCCTTCCAGGGTGGCCTGAAGTACGCCCGTGACCGCCTGCAGATGCGCTCGCTCACCGGCCCTAAAGCGCCCGACAAGGCTGCCGACCCGATCATCGTGCACCCGGACGTGCGCCGCATGCTGCTGACCATGAAGGCCTTCGCCGAAGGCAACCGCGCCATGGTCTACTTCACTGCCAAGCAGGTGGACATCGTCAAGTACAGCCAGGACGAGGAAGAGCGCAAGAAGGCCGACGCCCTCTTGGCCTTCCTCACCCCGATCGCCAAGGCCTTCATGACCGAAGTCGGCTTCGAGTCGGCCAACCACGGTGTGCAGATCTACGGTGGCCACGGCTTCATCGCCGAGTGGGGCATGGAGCAGAACGTGCGCGACAGCCGTATCTCCATGCTGTACGAAGGCACCACTGGCATCCAGGCGCTCGACCTGCTCGGCCGTAAAGTGCTGATGACCCAAGGCGAAGCGCTCAAGGGCTTCACCAAGATCGTGCACAAGTTCTGCCAGGCGCAGGAAGGTGTCGAGGCGATCAAGGAGTTCGTCGAGCCGCTGGCCGCGATCAACAAGGAGTGGGGCGAGCTGACCATGAAAGTGGGCATGGCTGCCATGAAGGACCGCGAGGAAGTGGGCGCCGCTTCGGTGGATTACCTGATGTACTCCGGTTATGCGTGCCTGGCCTACTTCTGGGCCGACATCGCCCGCCTGGCCGCGGAGAAGCTGGCTGCCGGTACTTCCGAAGAGGCGTTCTACACCGCCAAACTGCAGACTGCGCGCTTCTACTTCCAGCGTATCCTGCCGCGCACCCGCACTCACGTGGCAACCATGTTGTCCGGTGCTGGCAACCTGATGGCGATGAAAGAAGAAGACTTCGGTCTGTCGATCTAAGCCTCCAGCCCGTCGAAAACCCGTCTGCCTTGTCGGCAGGCGGGTTTTCGCGTTTTTGGGGGCCGCTTCGCGCCCCATCGCCGGCAAGCCGGCGCCCACAGGTTTTGCAGCGCCGCGGACATTGTGGGAGCCGGCTTGCCGGCGATGGGGCGCGTAGCGGCCCCAAAAACCGGTTACAAGAAAAGCTCAAGCCCTCCGCCCCCGCTGCCGTTAACACACCGGTGTATTCATCAATTCATGTGCGCTGCCGATGAAGTAAAGGCACAATGCCATTATTGATCTGCCGGGTTCGGAGATTACCCTTGTTTCGTTTAAACGCTGTACGCGCAAGCCACTTCCTGCCTTCGCTTTTCCTCTTGTTGGCAGGGCTTGCGGCGGCTTACGTAAGAGACCTCAGCGTCTTCTTCACGTCACTGTTCAACGTGCTGCCCACCTTGGTTCTGCTGCTGGGCGGCGCCTACTGCGCGGTGTATCGCCGCCAGCGCGAACTGTTCCTGATGGTCGCGGTGTATATCGCCTACTTTCTGCTCGATACCCAGACCGACTATTACCGCGACAACGGCCGTGTGCGCGAAGACGCAGCGGTGATCTTCCACCTGGTGTGCCTGCTGTTGCCGGCGCTGTATGGCCTGTTCGGCGCCTGGCAGGAGCGTACCCACCTGGCCCAGGACCTGCTCGCCCGCTTTGCCGTGCTGTTCGCCGTCGGTAGCGTGGCCGTGGCCCTTGAGCAGAGTTTTCCCGAAGCGTTGCTGGGCTGGCTGGCGGAAATCCGCTGGCCGTCGCTGCATGGCCAGTGGATGAGCCTGATACAGATGGTCTACCCGTTGTTCATCGGCGTGTTCATCCTGCTGGTGGTGCAGTACCTGCGGGAGCCAAGGCCATTGCACGCGGCGCAGATCATTGGCTTGATCGGCATCTTCTGGATGCTGCCCAAAACCTTCATCCTGCCCTTCACGCTGAACATCATGTGCAGCCAGGTGATGCTGATGATCGCTGCGGCGGTTTCCCACGAGGCCTACCAGATGGCGTTTCGCGATGAGTTGACTGGCTTGCCCGGGCGTCGCGCGCTGAATGAGCGCATGCAGCGCTTGGGGCGCAACTACGTGATTGCCATGACCGATGTGGACCACTTCAAGAAATTCAACGACACCCACGGCCACGACGTCGGTGACCAGGTGCTGCGCCTGGTGGCCAGCCGGTTGTCCAAGGTGACGGGCGGTGGCCGCGCCTACCGCTATGGCGGCGAAGAATTTGCCTTGGTATTCGCCGGCAAGACGGCCGAAGAATGCGTGCCACATGTGGAAGCGGTGCGCGAGATGATCGCCAATTACACCATGCACCTGCGTGACCAGAACAATCGCCCGCAGGATGACTCCGCCGGCCGCCAGCGGCGCAGTGGCAGTGCCAGTGGCACCGTGTCGGTGACCATCAGCATCGGCGTCGCCGAACGCCTGGCCGAGCACCGCAACCCCGAAGAAGTGCTCAAGTGCGCCGACCAGGCGCTGTACAGCGCGAAGGGTGCTGGGCGCAACTGTGTCATGGTTCATGGGCAACAATCACGGCGCGGGGCGGTGCGTACCGCGTGACCGTATTAGACTATATGGTCGCGTGATGACCCTATGTCTCGCAAAAGTTGTTCGGTTACACTGGATTCAACCCCGTGCCGCGGTCCCTGGAGACCGCCCCGACCCGACTAGCGAGAGGTTGTCATGGCTGACTATAAAGCGCCGCTGCGCGACATGCGCTTCGTTCTGAATGAAGTCTTCAACGTGGCAGAACTGTGGGCGCAACTGCCCGAGCTGGCCGAGGCAGTCGATGCCGAGACGGCCATTGCCGTACTCGAAGAGGCTGGCAAAGTCACCAGCAAGTCCATCGCCCCGCTCAGCCGCGCCGCTGACGAAGAGGGCTGCCACTGGGACAACGGTACCGTGCGCACGCCAGCGGGCTTTATCGAGGCCTACAACACCTACGCCCAAGGCGGCTGGGTGGGCGTGGGCGGCGACCCGCTGTTCGGCGGCATGGGCATGCCCAAGGCAATCTCCGCCCAGGTCGAAGAAATGGTCAACGCTTCGAGCCTGGCCTTCGGCCTTTACCCAATGCTGACCGCCGGCGCCTGCCTGTCGATCAATGCCCATGCAAGCGAGGCACTGAAGGAAAAGTACCTGCCGAACATGTACGCCGGCGTGTGGGCCGGCTCCATGTGCCTGACCGAGCCGCATGCCGGCACCGACCTGGGGATCATCCGCACCAAGGCCGAGCCCCAGGCCGATGGCAGCTACAAGGTCAGCGGCACGAAGATTTTCATCACCGGTGGCGAGCACGACCTTACCGAGAACATCATCCACCTGGTGCTGGCCAAGCTGCCGGACGCACCGGCCGGGCCCAAGGGTATCTCGCTGTTCCTGGTGCCGAAGTTCATGGTCAACGATGACGGCAGCCTCGGTGCGCGCAACCCGGCTACCTGCGGCTCGATCGAGCACAAGATGGGCATTCAGGCCTCGGCGACCTGCGTGATGAACTTCGACGACGCCGTCGGTTACATCGTCGGCGAGCCGAACAAAGGCCTGGCGGCGATGTTCACCATGATGAACTACGAGCGCCTTGGCGTGGGTATTCAGGGCCTGGCCACGGCCGAGCGCTCCTACCAGAACGCCGTCGAGTACGCACGTGACCGCCTGCAAAGCCGCGCCCCCACCGGCCCGCAAGCCAAGGACAAGGCTGCCGACCCAATCATCGTCCACCCCGATGTGCGCCGCATGTTGCTGACCATGAAAGCGTTGATCGAAGGTGGCCGTGCGTTCTCCACCTACGTGGCGATGCAACTGGACAGCGCCAAGTACAGCGAGGAGCCCGCCACGCGCAAACGCAGTGAAGAGCTGGTGGCGCTGCTGACCCCGGTGGCCAAGGCGTTCCTCACCGATCTGGGCCTGGAGTGCGCGGTGCATGGCCAGCAGGTGTTCGGTGGCCATGGGTACATCCGCGAGTGGGGCCAGGAGCAGCTGGTGCGCGACGTGCGCATTACCCAGATCTACGAAGGCACAAACGGTATCCAGGCGCTGGACCTGATGGGGCGCAAGGTGGTGGCCAGCGGCGGCGCTTACTACAAGGTGTTTTCCGAGGAGATTCGCCAGTTCATCGCCAGCGCGCATGGCGAGCTCGACGAGTTTGCCAAGCCGCTGGGGGCTTACCTCGACCAGCTCGACGGGCTGACCGAGTGGGTGCTGCAACAGGCCAAGGGCAACCCGAACGAGATCGGTGCTGCATCGGTGGAGTACCTGCACGCCTTTGGCTATGTGGCGTATGCCTACATGTGGGCGTTGATGGGGCGTGCTGCCAAGGCAGGTGAGGGCGATGAAGCGTTCTATTCTGCCAAGCTGGGCACCGCTCGATTCTACTTTGCGCGCCTGTTGCCACGGGTGGATTCGCTGGTGGCGTCGGTGAAGGCAGGCAGCGAGTCGTTGTACTTGCTGGACGCCGAGCAGTTCTGATTGCTATCAAATTGCCTGTAAGCATTTTCCTACGCGACGCGGTGACTTTTCGCCACTGGTATCAGATTGGATCCATGGCTACTATTTCTACATGGACGTTGCGCAGGAAGCGCAAAGGACAGAACAGGGACAACGAAGGATTTCCTGCCAGGATGGCGGGGCGATAGGGATGTCACAGGGAAACAGTCTGGAAAACCCCGCTTAGGCGGGGTTTTCTTTGTGCGCGTGTTTTTCAGCCAAGCACATCCAGTGCCGAGGCGCTCAGTTGCCTGGCGTCAGTCTCCTCCTCGAGCAGCGTGCGCAGCAACTCAACCGATGCCTGTTGGCGCTGAGCGTCGCGGAACACCAGGCCCACCTTCAGGGGCACGCGCGGTTCGCTCAATGGCTTCCACAGCAAGCCCTGGTCATCTTCGGCGGCATCCTTGGCCCGGCCAGGCAAGATAGTGGCCAGCGCGGTGTGGCCCAGGCTGTCGAGAATGCCGCCCATATTGTTCATTTCCGCTTGAACCTGCGGCCGACGCCCCTGGCTGGCCAACTGTTCCTTCCAGATCTGGCGGATCTGGAATTCCTCGCCGAGCATCAGCATCGGCAACTCTGCAGCCTGCCTGATCGACACCTTCTTGAAATCCTTCAAGGGATGAGTGTCCGGGATGACCAACTGCAGCTCGTCTTCGTACAGCAGCAAACCATGCAGCCCCGGCTGGCGCGGCGGCAGGTAGCTGATACCGATGTCGAGGTTGCCATTGAGCAGGCGCCGCTCGATTTCCAGCCCTGACAACTCATAGATCTGCACCACAAGGTGCGGTTGGGCTTTGCGCAGCCGCTCCAGCAACTGCGGCACCAAGCTCGGGCGCACGGTCTGCAGCACGCCGATGGCCAGCGTGCGTAACGACTGGCCCTTGAAGTTGCGCATCGCCTCATGGGCGCGCTGCAAGCCGTCAAGCAGGGGCAGGGCATGGTTGTACAAGGTGTGCGCGGCCAGGGTGGGCAGCAGGCGCTTGTTGCTGCGCTCGAACAGGCTCAAGTCGAGGCTGTGCTCGAGTTGGCGGATCTGTTGCGAGAGCGCTGGCTGGGACAACGACAGGCGCTCGGCCGCCCGGCCGACATGGCCTTCTTCATACACCGCGACGAAATAACGCAGTTGGCGAAAATCCATAAGGAACACTTATCGAAAAAGCTGGAAAAACGGAATGGCCGCATAAGCCGCCGAAGCCTAGTCTATCGCCGTATTCCAACGGGTTACAGCAGTCAATCAGCGCATTGTTACTCCGTTGGAAAAACACTTTTGATAGGCAAGACAAAATATCAAGCGCCGGCGCAAAGACCGGACGCTGGCCCCCCTTACCGTGCCTGGCTGGAGCCCCGATGAACCTGTTCAACCTGCGCCGCTCGGCCCCTGCCGAAGTGGCCGAGCCCAAGCGCGCCCCGGTGCCGGTGGCGGACGCGCCGCCGCTGTCACGCGAGCGCCTGATGCCGAGCACTGAACGTGCAGCCCAAGTGTTCGTGCGTGGTCAAGGTTCCTGGTTGTGGGACGACGAAGGGCACGCCTACCTGGATTTCACCCAGGGTTGTGCGGTCAACAGCCTCGGCCACAGCCCTGGGGTGCTGGTAAAGGCGCTGGGCAGCCAGGCCCAGGCTTTGATAAACCCAGGGGCAGGTTTTCACAGCCGGGGCCTGCTGGCGCTGGTCAACCGGCTGTGCCAGAGCACGGGCAGCGAGCAGGCGTACTTGCTCAACAGTGGTGCCGAGGCCTGCGAAGGCGCTATCAAGCTGGCGCGCAAATGGGGCCAGCTGCACCGCGGCGGCGCCTATCACATCATCACCGCTAGCCAGGGCTGCCATGGCCGCAGCCTGGGCGCCTTGTCGGCGTCCGACCCGCTGCCGTGCAATCGCTGCGAGCCGGGGCTACCGGGTTTCAGCAAGGTGCCGTTCAACGACCTGGCGGCGCTGCATGCCGAAGTGGACTCGCGCACCGTGGCGATCATGCTGGAGCCCATTCAAGGTGAAGCCGGGGTCATTCCCGCTACCCGGGACTACCTGCAAGGCGTCGAGAAGCTGTGCCGCGAACTGGGCATCCTGCTGATCCTTGACGAAGTACAGACCGGCATTGGCCGCTGCGGCGCGCTGCTGGCCGAAGAAACCTACGGTGTGCGCGCCGACATCATCACCCTGGGCAAGGGCCTGGGCGGTGGCGTTCCGCTGGCGGCCTTGCTTGCCCGCGGTACTGCTTGTTGCGCCGAACCGGGCGAACTGGAAGGCAGCCACCATGGCAATGCGCTGATGAGCGCTGCTGGCCTGGCCGTGCTGGACACTGTGCTGGAGCCGGGCTTCTTCGAGCAGGTTCAAGACAGCGGGCGGCACCTGCGCGATGGCTTGAGCCGGCTGGCTGGCCGCTACGGCCAAGGCGAAGTGCGTGGCCAAGGGCTGCTGTGGGCTTTGCAATTGCAGGAGCACCTGGCCAAGGACCTGGTGCAGGCAGCCTTGCATGAGGGCCTGCTACTCAATGCGCCGCAGGCGGATGTGGTGCGCTTTTCGCCTGCGCTGACCGTGAGCAAAGGCAACATCGATGAAATGCTCCTGCGCCTGGCCCGGGCCTTTGCCCGCTTGCATGCACAGCAGCATGCCCGCCGCGAAGTATCGGCGTAACGAATTCAACGAACCGTCTGGCGTTTCTGCGCATCGCCCCTGGCCTGTTTCATTTGGCCCGGGGCGTTTTTTTGCCTGGCGTTTACCTGTGGAACCTCTGCGATGCCCAGCTAGTCTCTGTTTAGACCCTTTCAGGAGAGACACGCATGGACTTCATTCGCATCATCATCGCCATCCTTCTGCCGCCGCTGGGCGTGTTTCTGCAAGTGGGGTTCGGCGGGGCATTCTGGCTGAATATCCTGCTGACCTTGCTGGGTTACATTCCAGGCATCGTGCATGCGGTGTATATCATCGCCAAGCGGTGAACCTGCCGGGGCCGCAACGCGGCCCCGGCCTGTTATTCACCCAGCACCCGGCAATAGAACTTCCATTCTTCTTCCAGTGCATGCGCCAGGTTCTCGGCCTTGCGGAACCCATGCCGCTCCCCGGCATAGAAATACCCCACGGCTTCGATGCCATTCAACTTCAATGCGTCCAGCATTGAGCGTGTCTGTTCCGGCACCACCACCGCATCCAGTTCACCCTGGAAGAAAATCACCGGCACCTTGATCTGCGCGGCATGCAGCAGCGGCGTGCGTTGGCGGTAGCGCTCGGCATCCTGTTGCGGGTCGCCGATTAGCCAGTCCAGATAGTCGCCTTCGAACTTGTGCGTCGCACGGCCCAGTGCAACCGGATCGCTGACCCCGTAAAGGCTGGCGCCGGCGCGAAATACATCACCGAAAGCCAAGGCGCAAAGGGTGGTGTAACCGCCGGCGCTGCCGCCGCGAATGAAGGCTTTGCCGGCATCGATCAAACCACGTTCGGCCAGGTGCTGGACTGCCGCGCAGGCATCCTGCACGTCGCTTTCGCCCCAGCTCAAATGCAATGCCTGGCGATACTCGCGGCCATAGCCGGTGCTGCCGCGGTAGTTCAGGTCGGCGACGGCGAAGCCGCGTTGGGTCCAGTACTGGATGCGTGGGTCGAGCACCGGATAGCAAGCGGAGGTCGGGCCGCCGTGGATGAACACCACCAGCGGCGTGGGGCTTTTGGCAGCGACCGCCGGGTAGAAGAAACCGCGGGCAAACGCGCCCCCGCTTTCGTAGAGCATCGATTGCGGCAGGCTTATGCACTCGGCCGGCAGCAGCTCGGCGCCCCCTGCCAGGATGTGCACCTCGTGGTTGGTCCGGTCGATGGCAATGACCGCGGGCGGGCTGATCGGCGAGGCGGCGATGGCATAGAGGTACTCGGCATCCATGGCCAGGTTGCGAAAGCGGCTATAGGCGCTGGCGAAACGTTCCACCTGGCCGTCGGCATTACGCAGCCCCAGTTGCCCGAAGCCACCTTCGAACCAGCTGGCCAGGTAGCTTTGCGGCCCAAGGGCCAGCCAGGTGCAGGTACCCAGTTGCCAGGGCGCGGCGGCGTGGTCTGCAGGTTTGGCGGGCAAGTGCTGCCAACCGCCATCGAGCTCGCCCCAGGGTTGCCAGAAGCCATTGCGGTCGGACAGGCAGTACAGGCGCCCCTGCGCGTCGAAGCGCGGTTGTTGCAGGGACTCGTCGTGCGCCGCGATGCAGCGTGCCGCGCCCCAGCTACCGTCGCTTTGCCGTGCACGACACATCAGTCGGGTGACCGTCCAGGGCTGAGCGGGGCGATCCCATTCGACCCAGGCGAGGCGTTGGCCATCGGCACTGATCGTCGGCGATGCATAAAAATCTGCACCCTCAGCGAGTACTTCAGCACTGCCTTCGACCAAGGCCACCAGGCGATGCTCTACACCCTCGCCATGGCGCTCCTCGACCGCCAATACCTGGCCCTCGTGCCATTGCAGGTCGCCGTAACGGCACTGCTCATTGTGGGTCAAGGCAAAAGGTGGTGTGGCATCAAGCCGCTGGCGATAGACCTGCTGATCCTTTTCATTGACGAAGATGATCCCGTCATCACTCAGGCAAAAGCTGCCACCACCGTACTCGTATACCCGGCTGCGCACGCTGAAGCCATCGGGCGTGAGGCAGCGGGCCTGCTGGTCACGCCAGTGCCAGACGCGACAGGCGCCATCGGCGGGGCGGAATTCGTTCCAGAACAGGCCCATGGTGCCTGCCTTGAGTTCGGCGAAGTCGGTGCCGGCGGCTACCGCCTGGGCGGCAGTGAGTTCAGCCGCGGGCGATGACACGGGAGTTGCGCTCATTACGGAAGGTCATCTCTTCGATGGCGAGGTTTGCAGTCTCTGCCTCCTCGCGGGCCTTGAGGATGATGCCGTGGTCGGCCGACTTGGCGCACACCGGGTCGGCGTTGCTGGCATCGCCGGTGAGCATGAAGGCCTGGCAGCGGCAGCCACCGAAGTCCTTCTCTTTTTCGTCGCACGAGCGGCAGGGCTCGGGCATCCAGTCGTAACCACGGAAACGGTTGAAGCCGAACGAGTCGTACCAGATGTGGTGCAGGTCGTGGTCGCGCACATTGGGGAACTGCACGGGCAACTGGCGCGCGCCATGGCAGGGCAGGGCGGTGCCGTCCGGGGTGATGGTCAGGAACAGGCTGCCCCAGCCGTTCATGCAGGCCTTGGGGCGCTCTTCATAGTAGTCGGGGGTAACGAAGATCAGCTTGCACGGGTTGCCAGCGGCCTTGAGTTTGGCGCGGTACTCGTTGGTGATGCGCTCGGCACGTTCGAGTTGTTCGCGGGTTGGCAGCAGGCCAAGGCGGTTGAGGTGCGCCCAGCCGTAGAACTGGCAGGTGGCAAGCTCGACGAAGTCCGCTTCCAGCGCGACGCACAGCTCGATGATGCGGTCGATCTTGTCGATGTTGTGCCGGTGGGTGACGAAGTTGAGCACCATCGGGTAACCGTGGGCCTTCACCGCCCGGGCCATTTCCAGCTTCTGCGCAAAGGCCTTCTTCGAGCCGGCCAGCAGGTTGTTGACCTGCTCGTCGCTGGCCTGGAAGCTGATCTGGATATGGTCCAGGCCGGCCTTTTTGAAGGCGGCAATGCGCGCTTCGGTCAGGCCGATGCCGGAGGTGATCAGGTTGGTGTAGTAACCCAGGCGCCGCGCCTCTCCGATCAGCTCGGCGAGGTCCTGGCGTACCAGCGGCTCACCGCCGGAAAAGCCGATCTGCGCTGCGCCCATCTCACGGGCTTCGGCCATCACCTTGAACCACTGTTCAGTGCTCAGCTCCTTGCCCTGCTGGGCGAAATCCAGGGGGTTGGAGCAGTACGGGCACTGCAGCGGGCAGCGGTAGGTGAGCTCGGCCAGCAGCCACAGCGGCAGGCCGACCGGCACCTCAGGCGAGGGTGATCCAGTGTTCGCCACGGGCCACCTCCATGAATTGCTCGATGTCGTCAGCGACTTCGGGCACACCAGGAAATTGCTGTTCGAGCTCGGCGATGATCGCCAACACATCGCGCTTGCCGTCGATCAGGCCACCGATCAGCGCAGCGCTGTCGTTGAGCTTGATCATGCCTTCGGGGTACAGCAGCACGTGGCCTTTCTGCGCCGGTTCGTACTGGAAACGGTAGCCAGGGCGCCAGTTCGGTACTAGCTTGCGATCAAAACTCATAGGGCGATCCCCTTGTGCCATACCCGTTGCTGGGTGACGGTGTGATACGGCGGGCGGTTCAGCTCGTAAGCCATGCTCATGGCATCGAGCATGCTCCAAAGGATATCCAGCTTGAACTGCAGGATTTCCAGCATACGCTCCTGGCCGTCACGGGTGGTGTAGTGCTGCAGGGTGATGGCCAGGCCGTGTTCCACATCACGCCGGGCCTGGCCCAGGCGGGTACGGAAGTATTCGTAGCCGGCCGGGTCGATCCACGGGTAGTGCTGCGGCCAGCTGTCCAGCCGCGACTGGTGAATTTGCGGGGCGAACAGCTCGGTCAACGAGCTGCTGGCGGCCTCCTGCCAGCTGGCACGGCGGGCGAAGTTGACGTAGGCGTCGACGGCAAAGCGCACACCGGGCAGCACCAGCTCCTGCGAGCGCAGCTGGTCGGGGTCGAGCCCGACTGCCTGGCCCAGGCGCAGCCAGGCTTCGATGCCGCCATCCTCGCCGGGAGCGCCATCGTGGTCGAGCAGGCGCTGGATCCACTCACGGCGCACTTCACGGTCCGGGCAGTTGGCCAGGATCGCGGCATCCTTCATGGGGATGTTCACCTGGTAGTAGAAGCGGTTGGCCACCCAGCCCTGAATCTGCTCGCGGGTAGCGCGCCCCTCGTACATCGCCACGTGGTACGGGTGATGGATGTGATAGTAGGCGCCCTTGGCGCGCAAGGCCTGCTCGAACTCGGCAGGCGACAGTGGCAGTGCGTCGCTCATCGACCCTCCTTACAACTCGATGCTCATGCCGTCGAAGGCGACTTCTACACCGCGGCGCTGTACTTCGGCGCGCTCCGGGGAGTCTTCATCGAGGATCGGGTTGGTGTTGTTGATGTGGATTAGCACCTTGCGCTGGCGCGGGAAGCCGTCCAGCACCTCGAGCATGCCGCCGGGGCCGTTCTGCGCCAGGTGGCCCATCTCGCGGCCGGTGCGGGTGCCGACACCGCGGCGCTGCATTTCATCATCCTCCCACAGCGTGCCGTCGACCAGCAGGCAGTCGGCGCCGTGCATCATCGCCAGCAGCTTTTCGTCGACCTGGCCCAGGCCTGGGGCATAGAACAGCTTGCCGCCGGTGCGGGTGTCTTCGACCAGCAGGCCGAGGTTGTCGCCCGGGTGTGGGTCGAAGCGGTGCGGCGAGTACGGCGGCGCGGCGCTGCGCAGGGGGAAGGGGGTGAACCTGAGGTTGGGGCAGGCGTCGATGACGAAGCTGCCTTCGAGCTCGATGCGGTTCCACTGCAGGCCACCGTTCCAGTGGCTGAGCATGTTGAACAGCGGGAAGCCGGTGCTCAGGTCCTGGTGAACCATGTCGGTGCACCACACCTGGTGCGGGCAGCCCTCGCGCAGGCTGAGCAGGCCGGTGGTGTGGTCGATCTGGCTGTCGAGCAAGACGATGGCGTTGATGCCGGTGTCGCGCAGCGCGCGGGCCGGCTGCATCGGCGCGAAGGCCTGGAGTTGGGCGCGGATGTCTGGCGAGGCATTGCACAGGACCCAGTGCACACCGTCATCGGACAGGGCTATCGACGACTGGGTACGCGCCGTTGCGCGCAGGCTGCCATCGCGAAAGCCTTTGCAGTTGACGCAGTTGCAGTTCCACTGCGGGAAGCCGCCGCCGGCGGCGGAGCCGAGAATCTGGATGTACATGGCTGCTCTCTATCCGAACTGTGCTGATGCCTGGTGCAAAAAACGACAACGCCCCGGCGGGCCGAGGCGTCGTAACGCAAGCAGGGCTTAGCGGCTGGCGAAGTACATGGTCACTTCGAAGCCGATACGCAGATCAGTGTATGCAGGTTTGGTCCACATGGTTTTGCTCCTTCTGGGTAAGGTAGTGGGGTCAGCTACTTTGTTTGGCGTCACCTCGCGCAAGAGGTTCCAGTGGCTGAGATAGCGTTATCTTACAAGAAAATTATGTACCGAAAGGTTAATTATTCGATAAGCGCCCTTTCGTAAAACGTAACAATCCTCTTGTCATCAGTGCCATGACCCATTGGGTGCGGCGGCATTTGCCAGGCACAGCCAGGCGCTATCGGTATCGAGCATGCCGCGTAACAGGTCGTCCAGCTCTGCTTGGCGCACCCCCAGCATAGACCAGCGTAACGCCTGCAGATCGTCGGGTTGTGTGGCGAGACATGTCTGCCATACCCATTCGGCGACGTCGGCGTCAGGCATGGCGTTCTCGTCAAATTGCCCGGCCAGCACCGGGCAGGTTGCAGGGTCGAGGGTTACGCCCTGGCGCAGAATGGTCAGCAGATGCTCGAGAATTTCGCTTTGGCTGGCGTGGGGCGATTGCACGCCAAACAGAAGGCCCCCGATGCCCTCGATCTGACGAAAGGTACTGAAAACCGCGTAGCCGAGTTGCAGCTCAACCCGCAGGCGCTGGTACACAGGGCCTTGCAGCAACTGGGCAAGCAGGCGGCCGCAGGCTTGTTGCCTGGCGGGTAAAGGGCAGAACAGCAGCAATGCATGCTCGCTGCCCGGCACCTTGGCGTGGTGCCAGCGATGGCCGCGCCAGCTGGGATCAGGCGGCGGTGAGCCTGCATGCCCTGGGCAGCCCTGTAACACCGCGCCTAAAGACTGCAGGGCGGCGGCGTCGAAGCCCACGGCCAGGCCATGCCACTGGCTGTGTTGCCAGGCGTCATCCAGTGCGTTTTGATCAAGTGTGCCGGGTGTCAGCGGCATTGGCGCAGTGCCGAGCACTGCCTCGGGTAGTTGCTTGAGCAAGCCCCTGAGCGGGATCCGCGCGGGTTCCTGTTCGCAAGGCAGCTGCCAGTTACCGGGTGAACGCAAGCACGCCATGGCATGCTCGACAGCGCGGATCACAGCGGCCGGCTGGCCGGCGCAGCGCAGTTGCCAGTGCTCGCCCGCGGCGCTGAATTGCAGTTGCAGGGATGCGCGCTCGCACCGCTCCTGCAGCGGCAGCAAGGCCCGCGCGAGCACTCTATACAGGCGCTGACGCAGTGCCGACGGTAGCTGCCAGCGTAGATAAACTGCTGCGTATTGGCGTATCGGGGGAAGTTGCTGGCTGACCTTCAGCGCCGCCGGTAACGGCCAGGCCGTGGCGGCGGGCAAGTCGGCCAGCAGCAAAGGGTCGGCCGGTGGAAGTTGCCATAGCCCATGCTGCGTGCACTGCAGGCCATCGAGCAATGCGCCAAGCGCATGCAGTGCTTGAGCATCCAACGCCGCAAAGGGCCGGCCTGCACAGTCGCGACGGGCGAGCTCAAGCGGGCTGGCGTTGCGCTCGTGGCTCTGTTGCAGCAGCCCGAACTCGGCGTTGAGTTGGGCCGGGTCGAGTTGCCTGATGAAACCGAACCAACCGTGCAGCAACGCAAGCGCTTCGCCTGGGCAAGCGTCTGGGCTGAGTTTGAGGTCGATATGCCAGACCATTTGCCCCGCGAAGGCATACAGCATCTGCGCCTTGAAACCTTGTAGCCAGCCGCGCTGGCGCAGGGCATCCAGCCAAGTGCCCGGCCTGCTGTCGCTCAGGCAGGCGGTCAACAGCTCCAGCGCTTGCTCAGCACAGGGGGGCAGGTTTTGGTGGGTGAACACCCACCCTGTGCCCGTCGGTGGGAGGGCTGCAGGCAAGGTTTGTCGAGCACGCTCCCCATAGGCGAACACGTTAGCGAACTGCCTGCCGAGCTGCTCCAGTTCATCCAGTTGCTGCGGGCCGCACACGCTCAAGGTGATCTGGCCACCCTGGTAGAAATGCTCATGAAAATCTGTAAGGGCTTGCTGGAAGGCCGGGTTTTGCAGCGCAAGGGTGTGTCGGTTGCCTGCCTGAAATTCGCTCAGCGGGTGGCCGGGTGCAACCGACTGCAGCAGTGCAAATTGCTGCTGCGCCTGCGGGTTGCGCGACCAGGCGATGAATTCGGCGTGTATGACTTCCCGTTCACGGCGCTGGCGCTCGATGCCAAGGTCCGGTTCGGCGAGCATCTGGCACAGCCGCTCCAGCCCTCCGGCCAGGGCCGCAGGGGGGGCTTCGAAGAAGAAATCGGTGGTACGTTCGCGGGTACTGGCGTTGACCTGGCCGCCTGCGGCCTGGACGTAGCGCATCAGGCCGTCATCCAGTGGAAAACGAGAGGTACCCAGGAAGAACAGGTGCTCAAGGAAGTGCGCGAGCCCCGGCCATCGTGCCGGGGCATCGTGGCTGCCAGCATGCACCCGCAACGCTGCGGCCGAGCGCTTGAGCCGCGGGGCATGGCGCAGGCGCAGCTGCAGGCCGTTGGCCAGGGTGAGGTGACGTGTGGCGGCTGGCATGGGGCGTCACTCAGCCCCTGCTCAGGTGCAGTTCCTGGCGCAGATCAGCCAGATACGGAAACGCCTCGCGCCCCTTGTGCACCCGCTCATGCTCCAGGTCTGCCAGCAACTGGCACTCCTCGCGCCCAGCCATGGCCAGCAAGCTGCCATCGGGCCCGATGATGCTGCTTTGCCCGCAATACTGGATCTCGCCCTCGGCCCCGCAATAGTTGGCGTAAACCAGGTAGCACTGGTTTTCCTGCGCCCGCGAGCGCACGGTCACCTGGCAGACAAAGTCGTATGGCGTCATGTTCGCCGTCGGCACCAGGATCAGCTCGGCCCCGCCCAGCGCCAAGCGCCGGGCATTCTCCGGGAACTCGATGTCGTAGCAGATCAACAGCCCGACCTTCCAGCCCTCCAGCTCCACTACTGGGAAGTGATCGGCGCCGGCGCTGAACATCGCGCGGTCCAGCTCGCCGAACAGGTGCGTCTTGCGGTAATTGCACAGGCTGCGGCCGTGGGCATCGATCAGTTGCACACTGTTGTAGATTGCCCCGTCATCGGCACGCTCTGGGTAGCCATAGACGATGGCGATGCGGTGCGCCTGGGCAATCTCCACCACGTCCATGGCTGACGGGCCATCGTCGGCCTCGGCCAGCCGCTCGACCTGTTCCAGGCCAATGTTGTAACCACTGAGGAACATCTCCGGGCACACCAGCAACTGTGCGCCGCGCTCAGCCGCCCGTTGCGCCTGATGGCGCAGCCGTTGCAGGTTGCCGGGCACGTCCAGCGGGTTGGGTGTGCCCTGGAACAGAGCGATGCGCATGCTGCCTCCTTGTCTCAGTCGGCCAGGGCGATAGGCCCGATTTCGTCGAACACGTCGCCTGGGCCGGGGTTGTCCGGGTGGGTCTGGCCACCGAAGTGGTTCATGATACCCCACACCGCATTCAGCGAGGTCTGCACAGCGCCTTCGACCCAGGCTGGGGTCCACGACACGTCGTCGCCGGCGATGAACATGCCGCGGTGTTCGGCGGGCATGTCCTGTTGCATGAAGTGCGCATACATCCGCTGGTTATAGCGGTAGTGGCCAGGCAGTGCGCCTTTGAAAGCGCCGAGGAAGTGCGGGTCGGCTTCCCATGAAATGGTGATCGGGTCGCCGATGATGTGCCCGGCGATATCGGTCTTCGGGTAGATCTTCTTCAAGGCATCGAGTGCCAGCTGAACGCGTTTTTCCACCGGGTGCGGGAGCATCTTCAAGGCATCGCTCATCCACGCATAGGACAGGCAGATCACCCCGGGTTTATCGTCGCCGTTGTCGAACAGGTAGGTACCCCGGGTGAGGCGGTCGGTGAGGGTCATGCTCATCAGGTCGCGGCCGGTTTGCGGATCCTTGTCCTTCCAGAAGGGCCGGTCGACCATCACGAACGTTTTCGACGACTGCATGTAGCGGGTGCGGTCCAGGGCCATCCACATCTTCTGCGAGAACAGCGATTCTTCGCAGTCGATCTGGGTGGTCAGCAGCCAGGTCTGGCAGGTGGCGAGCACGGCGGCGTAATGGCGGGTATCACCCCAGTTGTCGGTGACCGCCAGCTGGCCATCGGCGGCGCGGGCGATGCGTTTGACCCCGGTGCGTGGCGCGCCCCCGTGCAGTGAGCTGAGGCTGGTGCCCTCTGGCCAATGGGCGCAGCGCTCTGGCACATGCCGCCAGATGCCTTGCGGTACCTGCTCCACGCCGCCCACCACCAGGTGCTGATGATCGTCGCAGTTGGTCATCACCACGCGGAAGATTTCCAGCATCGAATTGGGGAAGTCCGAGTCCCACCCCCCGGTGCCGAAGCCGACCTGGCCGAACACCTCGCGGTGCTGGAAGCTCAGCTTGGCGAACGAGCGCGAAGTCGCGACGAAGTCGTAAAAGGTGCGGTCGTCCCACAAGGGTACCAGCGTGTTCCACAGTTCTTTGAGGCGCGGTACGTCACGGTCGCGGATTGCCTGCTGGATCTCGGCAAATTTAGCACCGCTCTCCAGCGCGTCGGCCCAGGCGTTGGCCACTTCGTGGAACAGCTCAGGCAGGTCGGCGGCCTTCTCGGCGTAGTAGGTCTGGCCTTCCAGGTCGATCACCGTGCTGCCCGAGGCCGGTGTCAGCGGGTTGGGGAAGGGTTTGGTCTCCAGGCCCAGCTTGTCCACATAGTGGTAGAAGGCCGTTGAAGAAACCGGAAAGCGCATGCCGCCCAGCTCGGCGATGATCCCGTCGGTGCCGTTGAAGGCCTGTGAACGCAGCCGCCCACCCAGCTTCGAAGCTTCGTACACCACCGGTTTGAGGCCCAGCTTCATCAGCTCGTAGGCCGCCACCAGCCCCGCGATGCCGGCGCCGACGATGGCGACTTCTTCACCGTGCCGTTCGGCCGGGATGCTGCCCAGCCCGGCCGGATGCTCCAGCCAGTCGTCGAAGCCGAAGGGGAAGTCCGGGCCGAAGATGGTGATGGGTTTTTTGCCGTCGGCGGGGTGGCGGTTGTTCTTGTTCATGAAGTGACCTTGCCAGAGCGGCTGCGCGGAGGGCGGAGCCTGAGTATAGGAGATGCCTGGTGGTCATTTTAGGGAGCGGGGTGTTCGTAATTAAGATGAAGAGTATCGGCTAATCACAGCTTTTTTGGTCGAAATGACTAATTTAAGGCGCATTTCGACGATGCATCCTTCAGTAGGCTACCCGCGATCCACCTTGCTGCTGAGGATGATCGACGTCGTCGTCTTCTCCACACCTTCGACGCTGCCTATCTGATCGAGCAGTTGGTCCAATTGCTCCGGTGAATCGCTACGCAACCAGGCCACGTAGTCGAACTCGCCACTCACCGCGCAAAGCTGCTGAACCTGCCCCATGGCGCTCAAGCGTCGCACTACTTCCTTGCCGGAGCGCGGTTGCACCTTGATCCCAACATAAGCCTGCAGGCCGCCGTCGATCAGGCGCTGGCCCAGGCGCACGCCATAGCCGGTGATGATTTTGCCTTTCTCCAGCCGGGCCAGGCGCGAGTTGACGGTGGTGCGAGCGATGCCCAGTTGGCGGGCGAGGGTGGCGACGCTTTCGCGGGCGTTGATCTGCAGCAGGGCTATCAGCTGGCGATCGATTTCGTCGAGTGTGATGGCGCGGGAGTCCGACATGGCAAGTCTCTACAGGGGGCTTGCTAGCCTAGCCAGCCGGTGGCAGGCAGGGCAAGGCAAAGCGTGCTGCGCCGCCCTCTATAATGCGGCATGATAAACGGCCGACTGTACTGGACCCACCGCGTGAACTTTGAAACCTTGCTGGAATGCTGGCGACAGGAGGTCTCCAACAAGAAAAAACCCGGGCGCCGCGTTAGCCTGTTCTTCAACGTTCTGCGCCGAGCGCGCAAGGACAACAAGCTGCGCTTTCTCTTCGCCTACCGCCTGGCCCAATACCTCGATGCCCGCGGCGGCCTGGGCAGGCGCCATGCCCGGCGCATGCAGCAACGGCTCAACCTCAAGTACGCGGTGGACATCGACATTGGCGCGCAGATTGCCCCAGGCCTGCGCATCGCCCACTTGCCGGGCGTCGTGATAACCCGCCACGTGAACATCGGGCGCAACTTTTTCATTCGCCAGAACTGCTCGATCGGCATCAAGACGCTTGGCCTGGCCCAGTATGCATTGCGCATTGGCGACAATGTCAGTTTGGGCGCCAATAGCTGCATCGTGGCCGACCAGATCAGCATCGGCGACAACGTGGTGATCGGCGCCATGTCTCTGGTAACGCGGGATATTCCGGCCAATAACACCTTTTACAACCCGCGCCAAACCACGTTACAGCCAATGGCCGGGCAAGCCTGAGAGGGTTGCCGAATAGCAGACATGAAAAAGCCGCGCATTGGCGCGGCTTGTTCATGTCTGGTGGGCCCACACGGACTCGAACCGTGGACCAAAGGATTATGAGTCCTCTGCTCTAACCAACTGAGCTATAGGCCCTCAGTAAGTGCCGGGATTATAACGAGGGTTTCGAAAGCGTGCCATCCGAAAGATCGGATAGTGCTAAACGAAGAAACGTCGCTGCAAATTCGTCTGGCGGTAGCGGCAGGCTGACGATGTAACCCTGTATCTGCTCACACCCCTCGGCAGCCAGGAAGCGCTGCTGTGCCTGGTTCTCCACCCCTTCGGCAATGATGGTCAGCTGCATGCTGCGCCCAAGGGCGATGATGGCGCGGGCGATGGCGGCATCGTGTGGGTCGTCTGGCAGGCCCCGGATGAATGACTTGTCGATCTTGAGGATGTCCAGCGGCAGGCGCTTGAGGTAACTCAGTGACGAGTAGCCGGTACCGAAGTCGTCGATCGCCAGTTGCACCCCCAGCTGCTTGAGCTCGTGCAATACGGCCAGTGCTTCTTCGGCCTGGCTCATGATGAAGTTTTCGGTGATTTCCAGTTGCAGGTCGCCCGCCTTGAGCTGGTAGGTCTTGAGCAACTGCTCGATGCGTTTGGCCAGGCCATGGTGGCGCAGCTGCGCGCCAGCCAGGTTGATCGACAAGGGGCCGAAGCCTTGGTAGTTCATCTTCCAGTGGTGCATCTGCCGGCAGGCCTGCTCCAGTACCCAATCCCCCAGTTGCAGGATGGTGCCGTTTTCTTCTGCGAGGTGAATGAAGTGTTCCGGCGGCACTTCACCGAAGGTCGGGTGGCTCCAGCGGATCAACGCTTCAGCGCCGACCAGGGTCTGGGTCTTGAGGCTGAACTTGGGCTGGTAGCAAAGGCTCATTTCGTTGCGCTCGACGGCGCGGCGCAATTCGTGTTCCAGGGCGATGCGCTCGCTGGCCTGGGCCGTCAGGTCGCGGGTGTAGGCTTCAACCCGGTTGCGGCCTTTGGCTTTGGAGCGGTACATGGCGGCGTCGGCGTTGCGTATGAGGGTGGCGACGTCGGTGCCGTCCTGCGGGTACAGGCTGATGCCGATGCTGGCGCTGGTGAAGAACTCATGTTCGCCGGCTTGGAACGGCGCGCTGAAGCAGGCCAGCAACTTGTTGGCGATGGCGCTGGCGTCGCTGGGTTTGTGCAGCCCGGGGAGCAGGATGATGAACTCGTCACCGCCCAGGCGGGCCACGGTATCGACATCGCGAACTTGCTCCTTGAGGCGTTGGGCGATGCCTTTGAGCAGCAAGTCGCCGACCGGGTGGCCAAGGCTGTCGTTGATGTGCTTGAAACGGTCGAGGTCGAGGAACAGCACCGCGCCCTGGCGGTTTGAGACCTGCGCGCAGGTGAGCACGGACTGCAGGCGGTTCTCGAACAGGGCGCGGTTGGGCAAGCCAGTGAGCGGGTCGTGGTGGGCCTGGTAGTCAAGCTTGGCCTGGGCGTGCTTGATGCTGGAAATGTCGGCAAATACGGCGACGAAATGCGTGATTTCGCGGTCGCTGTTGCGCACGGCGCTGATGGTCAGCCAGCCCGGGTAAAGTTCGCCATTCTTGCGTTTGTTGTAGATCTCACCTTGCCAGTGGCCTTCGGCGGTGAGCTGGTGCCACATGGCGGCGTAGAAGGCGCTGTCATGCTGGCCGGAGGAGAGCAGGCGCGGGGTCTGGCCGAGGGCTTCGATTTCGCTGTAGCCGGTGATCTCGCTGAAAGCGCGGTTAACCGCGCTGATGCGCTGGTCGATGTCGGTAATCAGCACGCCTTCTGCGGTGTTTTCGAACACGGTGGCAGCCAGTTGCAGTTTTTCCTGCATCAGGTGGCGCTCGGTGATGTCGCGGGCAATGGTCAGCATGCAATCGACGCCAGCAATCGGCAGCGGCCGGGCAGACAGCTCGCACAGGCGGATCTGCCCGTCGCTGCGGCGGATGTGGCAGCTGAAGTCGCGCACGAAGCCATCGCGGGCAAGCTGGTCGATCAGCCGTTTGCGTTCGTTGAGGTCCACCCAGATCCCCAGGTCGAACGAGGTCTGGTCAATGGTCGGGTTGAGGTCGTAGCCGGTCAGGCGGCAGAACCCTTCGTTGACCTCGACCAGCAGGCCATCACTCTGGCGCGACAGCAGCAGCCCGTCCGGTGAGGCATGGAAGGCTTTGGCAAACTTCTCTTCGGACGTTTGCAATTGCTGCTGGGTTTCCTTCAGCTGGCTGATATCGCGCACTGCCACGACAAAGGCCAGGGTGCCGTCGAGCTCGAAGGTTTCGGCTGAGGTGAGGCCTGTGAACAGTTGGCCATTGCTGCGCCGGAAACTCATCTCCAGATTACGGATGCCACCTTGGTGCAGGCGCTCCAGCAGTATTGGCCCGGTGTCTTGCACGCCCCACAGGTCAAGCTCGGTGGCGGTGCGGCCGATCACTTGGCCGGGGCTCAGGCCGATCTGCTCCTCGAAGGCTTCGTTGACCTCCAGCAGGCAGCCGTCGCTATGGCGGGCGATCAGCAGGATGTCGGGGCATTGCTGGAACACCGAAGCGAATTTCTGTTCCGACAGGCGCAGGGCATCTTCGGTGCGCTTGGTTTCGCTGATGTCGATCATCAGCCCGCGCATCAGTGGTCGGTGCCCGTGCTCGATCATGCTGACGATGTTGCGCACCCAGAGGGGTTGGCCATCGGCGCGCATCACTCGGTAATCAAGGCTGTGGTCGCGGCCGGCGGCTGTTTCGCTTTCACAGTAGGCTTGGGCCCAGAGCGCGTCCTCCGGGTGCAGGATGCTGCGCCAGAAGCCTGGCTTGAGCCAATCGTGCAAGGGGTAGCCCAGCAGGTCTTCGGCATGGGGCGAGACGTAGCTGTATGTGAAGTCGTTGGCGTCGGCCTCCCAGGCAATGGCGGACAGGCTTTCGACCAGGCCGCGATAGTGGTACTCGCTGCTGCGCAGTTCCTGTTCCAGGGCGATACGCCTGGAAATCTCCGAGCTGAGCCGACGATTGATGCGTATCACCACCGCGAGGATCGCGATGAGCAGCAGGACGGCGGGCAGGCCATACATGAGCATGTCGTGCCAGAAGGTGCGCTGGTCCACTACGTTGCCCACCCAGCGTTGCTGGATCTGGCTGATTTCCTCGCTGGACATGTCGGCCATGACCTTGTCGAGGATGCCGACAAGGATCTTCTTGTCGCGCGGCGCGGCCATGGCCAACTGGTAACGGTAGGGCGTTTCGCCGCTGACATACAAACCGTCGAGCTTGAGTTGGCGAAGGCTCCAGATGCTCGAGGCGAGGTCACCGACCACGGCATCCACTTCATCGGTAGCCAGCGCCTGCAACGCCGAGCTGACGTTGGGCAGGGCCACCAGGTTGAGATCTGGGTGATGGGTGCGCAGCAACTCGTGGGGGGCATAGTTCTCTACCACGGCGATTTTCAGGCCGTACAGGTCTTTGAGGGTGTGCGGTTGCGGGCCACCTTCATGGGCGAGAATGACGATCGGAAAATCCAGGTAGGGGCGGGTGAAAGCCAGGTAACCCTGGCGTTCGGGCGTCGACATGATGCCGGGCAGCAGGTCGATGCGGCTTTCGCGCGCCTGCGTCAGCACCTCGGTCCAGCTGCTGGGCTCGATGGGCTTTAGCGTCACACCCAGGCGTTCCTGGAGCAAGGCGATGTAATCGGCGGCCAATCCCTGGTACCGGCCTTCCTGGTCTCGAAACTCGAATGGTGGCCAGGAGGCGTCGACGCCCAGCTTCAACTGCGGGTGCGCAGCCAGCCAGGTTTTTTCCTCGTCTGTCAGGGTCAGGGCGCCGGCCGTTGTGTTCCACAGGATCAGGAGCAGCAACAGAATGGCCGGCATTGGCGGCATGGCAGCCTCGCATTCAGATGGTCTGAAGTCGAGTGTAGACGGGCATTCAGCTCGGTGGGTAGCTAGTTGCCATGACCATCTGTCACATAAGAAAAACCCCGGCCTGGGCCGGGGTTTGTCATCACTCGTCGAGGAAGGATCGCAGGTGCTCGCTGCGCGTCGGGTGGCGCAATTTGCGCAACGCCTTCGCTTCGATCTGACGGATCCGTTCACGGGTCACGTCGAACTGCTTGCCGACTTCTTCAAGGGTGTGGTCGGTGTTCATGTCGATACCGAAACGCATGCGCAGCACTTTGGCTTCGCGTGCGGTCAGGCCGGAGAGCACGTCGCGGGTCGCTTCCTTGAGGCTTTCGACCGTGGCTACATCGATCGGGGACTGCATGGTCGAGTCCTCGATGAAGTCGCCCAGGTGCGAATCTTCGTCGTCACCGATCGGTGTTTCCATGGAGATCGGCTCTTTGGCGATCTTCAGCACCTTGCGGATCTTGTCCTCAGGCATCTCCATGCGCTCACCGAGCTCTTCCGGGGTCGGTTCGCGACCCATTTCCTGCAGCATCTGGCGGGAAATGCGGTTGAGCTTGTTGATCGTCTCGATCATGTGCACCGGAATACGGATGGTGCGTGCCTGGTCGGCGATCGAACGGGTGATCGCCTGACGGATCCACCAGGTGGCATAGGTCGAGAACTTGTAGCCGCGACGGTATTCGAACTTGTCCACCGCCTTCATCAAGCCGATGTTGCCTTCCTGGATCAGGTCAAGGAATTGCAGGCCACGGTTGGTGTACTTCTTGGCGATGGAGATCACCAGACGCAGGTTCGCCTCGACCATTTCTTTCTTGGCGCGGCGGGCCTTGGCCTCACCGATGGACATGCGACGGTTGATGTCCTTGATTTCGACGACAGTCAGGCCGGTCTCGGTCTCGAGGTCGATCAGCTTTTGCTGGCAAGCGACAATGGCGGCGTCCTTCTCACCCAGGGCAGCAGCCCATTTGGTGCTGCGCTTGGCCAGGTCACCGCTCCAGGTCTGGTCGGTCTCGTTGCCCGGGAACAGGCGCAGGAAGTCGGCACGCGGCATGCGCGCATCACGTACGCACAGCTGCATGATCGCACGCTCTTGCTGACGCAGACGGCTCAATGCATCACGTACCCGCTCGACCAGTACTTCGAATTGCTTCGGTACCAGTTTGATCGGCATGAACAGATCGGCCAGAGCCTGCATCGCCCCGATGCTCTCGGCATGGTCGCGACCATGCTTCTTGAGGACCTTGAGGGTGATGTCGCGCTGGTCGGATACGGCACCGAAACGCTGGGCTGCGACGACTGGGTCCGGGCCGCTTTCGGCCTCTTCCTCGTCATCACTGCTTTCGGCGTTTTCTTCTTCTTCGTCGTCTTCTTCCTTCGCAGCTGCGGCCTTGGCGCCAGGGATCGGCACTTCTTCGGTCGGAGCGGCGATGTTGTCGTCAGGGTCGATATAACCGCTGAGAACATCGGACAGACGGCCACCTTCGGTGGTGACGCGTTCATATTCGCTGAGGATGTAGTCGACAGTACCCGGGAAGTGAGCGATGGCGCCCATGACTTCACGGATGCCTTCCTCGATCCGCTTGGCGATTTCGATTTCGCCTTCGCGGGTCAGCAGCTCGACGGTGCCCATTTCGCGCATGTACATGCGCACTGGGTCGGTCGTGCGGCCGATATCGGTTTCAACGGCCGCCAACGCTGCTGCGGCTTCTTCGGCCGCGGCTTCGTCGGTGTCGGCTTCCGCCAACAGAAGGGCATCCGCATCCGGAGCACTCTCGAATACGTTGATCCCCATGTCGTTGATCATGCGGATGATGTCTTCCACCTGTTCAGGATCTGAAATATCCTCAGGCAGGTGGTCGTTGACCTCCGCGTAAGTCAGGTAGCCCTGCTCACGACCGCGGGTGATCAACTCTTTGATACGAGACTGCTGTTGCGCTTTTCCGGACATAACACCCTATCCACTGAAGGTCTTGGCGGGCAAAAAACAAGCCGAGGATTATACCCGAGCATGGGCCTCACGCGCCAGATGAGGTCGGCGTTTGTGCGGGAACATTCCGGCTCAGCAAGGCGAGAAGCTGGGTTTTTTCCTCGCTGGTCAACTCACTTTGACGTGATTTCCTGAGCAGTTGTTCCAGGCTTCGCTCGCGTTGGCGGGCGGTCAAGCTAGTTATAGTGTCGAAAAACTGTTGTTCAAGGTTGTCGGCCACGATCAGCCATTCCTTTTCCGCCAGCGCCCGCAAAAGGCGGCCCTGTTCGGTGCCGTGCCAGCGTGCGATCAACTGCATTGAGCTTAGCCCAGGATTTTTCTGCGCGGCTTCGATCAGCGCTACCAGCAATTGGCTGTAGAGGTGTTCTTCGCCGGCGAAGTGGCTGGCGTCCTCGACCTTGCCGGCCAGCAGCGGGTGGTGCAGCAGCGTGCGCAAGGCTGCGAGCGTCGGGGGCTCGACGGGTGCCGGCGTGCGTGGTGGTGCCTCGTCTCGTTGCTGCCAGGGCTTGCCGCCTTTGCGGTTCTTGTCCCAGGGCTTGTCGCCCCACGGCTTCTTGCCGCCACCCTTGTTCGGCTTCCATTGCGGCTCTTGTTGTGCCGGCGCATAGTCGTGCTGCGGCATGTCGCCGTAGTCGGGGGTGTAGCTGGCCATGGCGTCGTAATCGTAGCCAGGGTCGTAGTCCGGCACACTGGTTGCGGCAGGGGCCTGCTGGGCCAGCTGTTCGACCTGTTGCGGGTCTAGGCCGGTGATTTCCTTCAGGCGATTGCGCATCAGTTGGCGCAGGTTGGCGCCTGGGACCTTTTCGATCAACGGTACAGCCAGGGTCGCCATGTGCGCCTTGCCTTCCAGCGAGCGGGGGTCGGCCTCCGCGCTCAGTTGCTCGAAGAAATAGTCCGCCAGCGGCTGGGCATGTTGGTTGATGCGAGCCATGAAGGCATCGGTGCCTTCGGCGCGCACCAGGCTGTCCGGGTCTTCGCCTTCGGGCAGAAACAGGAAGCGCGCACGGCGCCCGTCCTGCAGGGCCGACAGGGTCGATTCCAGGGCGCGCCAGGCGGCCTTGCGCCCGGCCTGGTCGCCGTCGAAGCAGAACAGCACGCTGGGCACCACGCGGAACAGGCGCTTGAGGTGCTCTTCGCTGGTGGCAGTGCCCAGGGTGGCTACGGCATTGCGCAGGCCTTGCTGGGCCAGGGCAATGACGTCCATGTAGCCTTCGACGACGATGATCTCGTCAAGGTTGCGGTTGTGCTTGCGCGCCTCATACAGCCCGTAGAGTTCCTGGCCCTTGTGAAAGACCGGGGTTTCGGGCGAGTTCAGGTACTTGGGCTTGTCGTCCCCCAGCACCCGGCCGCCGAAGGCAATGATGCGCCCGCGGCTGTCGCGTATCGGGAACATCACCCGGTCGCGGAAGCGGTCGTAGCGTTTGCCACTCTCGGCGTTCTCGATCAGCAGGCCGGCGTCGATCATCACCTTCTGCTGCAGCGTGTCGGCACCCAGGTGTTTGAGCAGGTTGTCCCAGCCCGGTGGCGCGAAGCCCAGGCCGAAGTCGCGGGCAATCTCGCCCGAAAGGCCGCGGCCCTTGAGGTAATCCACCGCTGCCTTGCGGGTCGGGTGGCTACGCAGCGCCTGGCGATAGAATTCCGAGGCGGCGTCCAGTAGCGGATAAAGCGGGGAGTCGGTCGGCTGGCGTGGCTTCTGCGAGCGTCGCCCCTCCTCGCGGGGCACTTCCATGCCGGCTGCGCGGGCCAGTTCCTCGACGGCCTGGGGGAAGTCCAGGTTGTCGTGGTCCATGACGAAGCCGAGGGCATTGCCGCCGGCGCCGCAGCCAAAGCAGTAGTAGAACTGCTTGTCGGGGCTGACCGTGAAGGAGGGGGTTTTCTCCTTGTGGAACGGGCAGCAGGCCGAGTAGTTTTTGCCGGTCTTTTTCAGCTGGACGCGTGAACTCACCACGTCGACGATGTCGAGGCGGTTGATCAGGTCATCAATGAAGCTTTGGGGAATCAGCCCGGCCATGGCAGTCTCGTCATCTGGCAACTGGCAAGTCTAATCGCTAGCGCGCCGTTTGGGTGGAGTGCTGCTAGGGGAAGTGCGAGGGAATATGTGCTCGTCGGTAACCACCAGGTTAACCGGAGGTTCGTCAGTCAGGACGTGCACGACTGGTGGGAACCAGCTCTGACGTGTGTAGCATTTTGCCCGCTACAGGTGCGGCGGACGCCTTGTGCTAGCTGCTCAAGGTTTGAAACAAACCGCTGCCAACGGCCCGGCGGTAGCCGGGCAGGGCAGAAGCTTTGCGTAGAACGCTTGTACTGTATTAGTACAGGCGAACGGCGCGGCGCTGTTCGCGCTGAACTTTCTTGGCGTGACGCTTAACAGCAGCAGCTGCTTTACGCTTACGCTCGGCGGTCGGCTTCTCGTAAAACTCGCGGCTACGAACTTCAGCCAGTACACCGGCTTTTTCGCAGGAGCGCTTGAAACGACGCAGAGCTACGTCGAAGGGTTCGTTCTCTTTAACTTTGACGGCTGGCATCCAGGGCTACCTTAATTCATTACCGGGGTAGACGTGCTCCTGGCAAAACAAAGGTGTGCTGGAGAACGTCGGTTTTCAAGGGTTGCGGATGTTAACCCTTAGTACGCCGGAATGCAAAGCCTCTGATCGAAAACCGCTGGTCGGCACCCGGCACGGGGACTATCATGCGCGGCTTCGAAATCAGCCCCCACAAGGGACGAGCCCATGCTAGTACTGGGATTGGAAACATCCTGCGACGAAACCGGCGTCGCATTATACGACAGTGAGCGCGGTTTGTTAGCTGACGCGCTGTTCAGCCAGATCGACCTGCACCGCGTGTTTGGCGGGGTGGTGCCCGAACTTGCCTCGCGTGATCACGTCAAGCGCATGCTGCCCCTCATCCGTCAGGTGTTGGACGAGGCGGGGTGCGTGGCCACCGAGATCGACGCCATCGCCTACACCGCGGGTCCTGGCCTGGTCGGTGCCTTGTTGGTCGGTGCTTCGTGCGCGCAGGCGTTAGCCTTTGCCTGGGACATCCCGGCGATCGGTGTACACCACATGGAAGGCCATCTGTTGGCCCCCATGCTGGAGGAAAACCCTCCGCAATTTCCGTTCGTCGCTTTGTTGGTATCTGGCGGGCACACCCAGCTGGTTCGCGTCGATGGCATTGGCCAATACGAACTGCTGGGCGAGAGCCTGGACGACGCTGCAGGTGAAGCATTCGACAAGACTGCCAAGCTGATCGGCCTGAATTACCCAGGCGGCCCGGAAATCGCTCGGCTTGCCGAGAAAGGCGTACCGGGGCGCTTCGTATTCCCGCGGCCAATGACCGACCGCCCGGGCCTGGCGTTCAGCTTCAGCGGGCTCAAGACCTTCGCCCTGAACACCTGGCAGCAATGCCGCGATGCTGGCGACGACAATGAGCAAACCCGTTGCGACGTGTCCCTGGCGTTCCAGCAGGCGGTGGTGGACACTCTGACCATCAAGTGCAAGCGCGCACTGAAGCAGACAGGCCTCAAGCGCTTGGTGATAGCCGGTGGCGTGAGCGCAAACAAAGCGCTGCGCCTGTCCCTCGAGGACATGCTCGCGAGCATCAAAGGCAATGTGTACTACGCCCGCCCGCAGTTCTGTACCGATAACGGCGCGATGATCGCCTACGCGGGTTGCCAACGGCTATTGGCCGGGCAGCAGCAGGGCCTGGCGATCAGCGTGCAGGCGCGTTGGCCGATGGAGCAGTTGCCGCCGCTTTGAATGAGCCTACGCGAATGTCAGAAGTGACGTTCGCGCCCGGCGAACAGGTCGCGCAGATTGTTGCGATGCCGCCACACGATCATCAGGGTGAGCACGCTGATCGGCAGCAGCGCCTCGGGCTCGCGCCAGGCCAGCAGTGGTAGGGTCAGAGGTGTTGCGATCAGCGCCGCCAGCGAACTGGTACGGCTGAGGTAGAAGGTCAGTAGCCAGGCGCTGATCGCCAGCAGCGCGGCGGGGAAGTAAAGGCCCATCAGCATGCCTGCCGCAGTCGCTACGCCCTTGCCGCCCTGGAAGCGGAAGTACACGGGGAACAGGTGGCCAAGCACGGCGCAGACGCCGACCCAGCCCTGCGCTTGCAGGTCAAGCCCGGCCCCGCGTGCGATCAATACGGGCAACAAGCCCTTGCACAGGTCGCCAAGCAGGGTCAGGATCGCCATTTTACGGCCCGCCAGGCGTAGCATGTTGGTGGCGCCGGCATTGCCCGAACCGCTGGAACGTGGGTCCGGGCTGCCCGAAAGGCGGCTTAGAACAATGGCAAAGGACAGCGAGCCGAGCAGGTAGGCGAGCAGCGCCAGTAACCAAAACATGCTAACTATTCCGGGCGAGGACGCCCTGATTCTAACGGCGCCAGTCGCCCTTGTCGTGCTGTGGAGAGAAGTGCTTGGACAGAGTGTTCATCGAAGGCCTGGAAGTCGATACCGTCATCGGTGCCTATGACTGGGAACGGGATATTCGCCAGTGCCTGCGCCTGGACCTGAGTTTTGCCTGGGACAATCGCCCGGCAGCGGCCGGCGATGACCTGAACCTGGCGCTGGACTACGCCAGCGTTTCGGCGCGTATCCAGGTCTTTGCCGAGCAGGCGCGCTTCGAGTTGGTGGAGACATTCGCCGAGCGCTTGGTGGCCACCTTGATGGCAGAGTTCCACATTCCCTGGGTGCGCCTCAAGCTGACCAAGCCGGGCGCGGTCCCTGCGGCCCGTGGCGGTGTAGGCGTGGAGATCGAGCGCGGATGTCTCTGAGCACGGTTTACCTGGGCCTTGGCAGCAACATCGACCGTCACACGCACCTGTGTGCAGGGCTCGATGCGTTGGCAGCTATCCTCACCGAAATGCGCTGTTCTCCTGCGTTCGAGAGCCAGCCGGTAGGGATCAAGAGTGGTCCGTTCATCAACTTTGTGGTGACTGGCAAGACCGATTTGCCGTTGATGGAGCTGGGCCGTCGGCTCAAGTTCATCGAAGCGGAAAACGGTCGCTATGCGCCTGACCGCAAGGGTTTGCCGCTGGACATCGACGTGCTGATGTACGACGGCTTGCTGGGCAGTTTCGAAGGGCTGGAGCTGCCCCGGGCGGAGATTCTGAAGAATGCGTTCGTGCTGTGGCCGTTGTCGTTGCTGGCGCCTGAGCTGGTGCACCCCGGTGTAGGGCAGACCATGGCGCAGTTGTGGCAGCAGGCGCATATTGACCAGGTGCTGGCGCCAGTAGCGTTCGAGTGGCGGGGGTTGCAGCTGACCCAGCCTTGACGGCTTTTCGCGCTCCCTCGTGGGGCGCCCCCGGCAGGGCCGCGCCCACAGGGCGGGTGGGTCAGCTGGCTTTGTAAACGGCGAGCGCTTCAAGTCGCTTGTGCTTTAGCGCTTCACCCAGCTCTTGGCCCTTCAGGCCTGCCTCCACCAGCGGCTTCACATCCACCGCCCTGGCTGCTGATGCCGCACCACGCAGGTAGTCAGCTTGTGGATAAGCGTGAACCTCATTGCCCAGTGCTTCCATTTCACACGCGTTGATAAAGTCCTCGAAACGCTGCGGGCGCCGGTAAACGTCGAACTTCTGCAGCAGCTCCAGCAAAGTCTCGGGCTCGAGCTCGAAAGCCCGGCGTCCCTGCCCGCCAAACTCACCCACCAGCGTGGATAGCTCCTGGCATTCACGCGGCGCCTTGAAGCGCTGGTTGAGTGCTTTGATGGAGGCTTGATCCAAACCGTGTAGCAGGCATGCCCAGCGCACGTGCAGGGGCTGATGATGCCTGGCGGCCTGGGTGAGCGCAGCCAGTGAGGTTGAGGCCTGCTCAAGCTCAGGCATCAGCTCCTTCAAGGCCCCGCAGTCGCGTAACACTTGGATGAACACCTGAGGCTCGTCTTCCAGCAGTGCCCGCTCGATCTCCTTCCAGCTCCGTTCTGCGGTCAACGCCTGCAGTTCGCCCGAAGCACTGATGTGTCGCATCAGCTCCAGCGTTTGATCTGCCACCTTGAACCCCAGCGGCGCATAGCGTGCAGCAAAGCGGGCGACACGCAAGACGCGCAGGGGATCTTCGGCGAATGCCGGGGAAACATGGCGCAGAAGGCGCTTTTCGAGGTCGGCTTGGCCCTTATACGGGTCCAGCACATTGCCTTGCTCGTCTTCAGCCATCGCGTTGATGGTGAGGTCGCGACGGATCAGGTCTTCTTCGAGCGTGACGTCGGGGCTTGCATGGAAGGTGAAGCCACCATAGCCTCGCCCGCTCTTGCGCTCGGTGCGCGCAAGGGCATATTCCTCGCCCGTCTTGGGATGCAGGAAAACCGGGAAGTCGGCACCGACCGGGCGAAAGCCCTTGGCGTGCATTTCTTCGACGGTAGCGCCGACCACCAGCCAGTCGATATCGCTGACCGGGCGCCCGAGCAGGCGGTCGCGTACTGCGCCGCCGACTTTGTAGATGTGCATGTGCAGCCTCCATTACTGCCGACAGGATACCCTGTCGGCAGTAATGGGTGGCGTACAAGCTAGAGGTGATGGATAACGGCGAGGTCCATGCGGCCATAGTCGCCGCTGTCGCCGTGTTCGCCCCGAGGCGGCATGTGGTGGGTCTTGACCACTTGATCGCCTTGCACGGTTTCCAGATGGATGTCGAAGCCCCACAGGCGGTGCAGGTGCTTGAGTACTTCTTCGGTGGAATCGCCCAGCGGTTTGCGGTTGTGCTGCTGGTGGCGAAGCGTCAGCGAGCGGTCGCCACGGCGGTCGATGCTCCAGATCTGCACGTTGGGTTCGCGGTTGCCAAGGTTGTATTGAGCTGCCAGCAGCTCGCGGATGACCCTGTAGCCGGCCTCGTCATGGATGGCCGGTACCAGCAGGTCGTCGCGTTGATCGTCGTCGAGGATGCTGAACAGCTTGAGGTCACGGATCACCTTGGGTGACAGGTACTGCAGGATGAAGCTTTCATCCTTGAAGCTGCTCATGGCGAACTTGATGGTCGACAGCCAGTCGCTGCCAGCAATGTCCGGGAACCAGCGGCGATCTTCCTCGGTGGGGTTCTCGCAGATGCGACGTATGTCGGTGTACATGGCAAAACCCAGGGCGTAAGGGTTGATGCCGCTGTAGTAGGGGCTGTCGAAACCAGGTTGGTAAACCACGCTGGTGTGCGACTGCAAGAATTCCATCATGAAACCTTCGGTGATCAGGCCCTCGTCGTACAGGTCGTTCATCAGCGTGTAGTGCCAGAAGGTAGCCCAGCCTTCGTTCATGACCTGGGTCTGGCGCTGCGGGTAGAAGTACTGGGCAATCTTGCGCACGATGCGCACCACTTCACGCTGCCAGGGTTCGAGCAGTGGTGCGTTCTTTTCAATGAAATAAAGGATGTTTTCCTGAGGTTCGGCGGGGAACCTCGCATCATCGCGTTCGCCCCCTTTCTCGGCGCTTTTGGGGATGGTGCGCCACAGGTCGTTGATCTGGCGCTGCAAGTGTTCTTCACGCTCCTTTTGCCGACGCCGCTCTTCCTCGGCGGAAATCGGGTAAGGGCGTTTGTAGCGGTCCACGCCGTAGTTCATCAAGGCATGGCAGGAGTCGATAAGGTCTTCGACGGCATCGATCCCGTGGCGCTCTTCACACTGTGCAATGTACTGCTTGGCAAACACCAGGTAGTCGATGATTGAACTGGCATCGGTCCAGGTGCGGAACAGGTAATTGCCCTTGAAGAAGCTGTTATGGCCATAGCAGGCATGGGCGATCACCAGTGCCTGCATGCACATGGTGTTTTCTTCCATCAGGTAAGCGATGCACGGGTCCGAGTTGATCACGATCTCGTACGCCAGACCCATTTGGCCGCGGCTGTAGGATTTCTCGGTACTCAGGAACTGCTTGCCATAGGACCAATGGTGATAACCCAGCGGCATGCCGACGGAGGCGTACGCGTCCATCATTTGCTCGGCAGTGATCACCTCGATCTGGTTGGGGTAGGTATCCAGGGCATAGCGTTCGGCCAGGCGGCTGATTTCCCGGTCGTATGTCTGGATCAGCTCGAACGTCCACTCTGACCCGGTGGATATGGGTTGGCGTCTCTGTGCTCTGGCGGTCATGTGGCTAACCTGCGCTGGAAGAGTTCACGGAAGACCGGGTAGATATCGCCGGCCGATACCAACTGCTGCTGGGCGAATGTGTCGGGGAAAGCCTCGCCGATCCGCTCATACTCGTACCACAACGCCTGGTGCTCACGCGGGGTGATCTCGACGTAAGTGTAGTACTGCACATGCGGCATGATCTGTTTGGAGAGGATCTCCCGGCAAATGGGCGAGTCGTCGTTCCAGTTGTCGCCGTCGGAGGCCTGTGCCGCGTAGATGTTCCAGTCACTGGCCGGGTAACGTTCGGCCATGATTTCCTGCATCATCTTGAGCGCGCTGGAAACGATGGTGCCGCCAGTCTCGCGTGAGTAGAAGAACTCTTCCTCATCCACTTCGCGGGCGCTGGTGTGGTGACGAATGAACACCACCTCGATGCGGTCGTAATTGCGCTTGAGGAACAGGTACAGCAGGATGAAGAACCGTTTGGCAATGTCCTTGGTGGCCTGTGTCATCGAGCCAGACACGTCCATCAGGCAGAACATCACGGCCTTGGAACTAGGGTTGGGCTGTTTGACCAACAGGTTGTACTTGAGGTCGAAGGTGTCGAGGAAGGGCAGGCGATTGATGCGTGCCTTCAGCCGATCGATCTCTTGTTCGACTTCCTGGATATCGGTGAAGTTGTCTGGTTCCTCGACTTTCAACCGGTCCAGTTCTTTTTGCGCTTCGCGCAGCAAGGCGCGGCTGCTGCCGGTCAGGGCAATGCGCCGGGCATGGGCCGAACGCAGGGTACGAACGATGTTGATGCGTGACGGGTTGCCTTCATTGGCGATACCGGCACGTACGGTCTTGAAGGTATCAGCGCCGGTCAGGTGGCGTTTGACCAGGTTGGGCAGTTCGAGGTCTTCGAACATGAACTCGAGGAACTCTTCCTGGGTGATCTGGAAGACAAATTCATCCATCCCTTCGCCAGAATTGCCTGCCTTGCCGCGGCCACCGCCGCCGCCGCCACCCTGGGGCCTGGGGATGTGTTCGCCGGCGGTGAATTCCTTGTTGCCGGGGTGCACGATGGTCTGCTTGCCGCCACGACCGTGGTGCAATACCGGTTCATCGATGTCCCGTCCTGGAATGCTGATCTGCTCGCCATGCTCCATGTCCATGATGGAGCGGCGGCTCACCGCCTCTTCGACGGCCTTCTTGATGTGGTCACGGTAGCGCCGCAGAAAACGCTGGCGGTTGACCGTGCTCTTGTTCTTGCCGTTCAGGCGTCGGTCGATTACGTAGCTCATGGTCCCTCCGGTAGCTGGGAACAGCTGCACGCTTCAAGCTACGAGCTGCGCGTAAAAGCAGCCGCCGCCGCCCGCGGCTGCCACTGCAGCCTTGGGCGCGCGGTTTGTAGCTTGCCGCTTTATTGCGATTTCCTGACCCGCAGGTACCATTCCGACAGCAGCCGAACCTGCTTGTCGGTGTAACCACGCTCCACCATTCGGGTGACGAAGTCGTTGTGTTTCTTCTGGTCTTCTTTGCTGGCCTTGGCATTGAAGCTGATGACCGGCAGCAGGTCTTCGGTGTTGGAGAACATTTTCTTCTCGATCACCACCCGCAGCTTTTCATAGCTCAGCCAGCTTGGGTTCTTGCCGTTGTTGTTGGCGCGTGCGCGCAATACGAAGTTGACGATCTCGTTGCGGAAGTCTTTCGGGTTGCTGATACCTGCCGGCTTCTCGATCTTCTCCAGCTCTTCGTTGAGGGCGATACGGTTGAGGATTTCGCCGGTTTCCGGGTCGCGATACTCCTGGTCCTGGATCCAGAAGTCGGCGTACAGCACGTAACGATCGAAGATGTTTTGCCCGTACTCGCTGTACGACTCGAGGTAAGCGGTCTGGATTTCCTTGCCGATGAACTCGATGTAGCGCGGTGCCAGGTACTCTTTGAGGTAGCGAAGGTAGCGTTCGCGCACTTCCGCCGGGAACTGCTCCTGCTCGATCTGCTGTTCCAGCACATACAGCAGATGAACGGGGTTGGCCGCAATTTCGTGGGGGTCGAAGTTGAAGACCTTGGACAGGATCTTGAACGCAAAGCGGGTCGACAGGCCGTTCATGCCTTCATCGACGCCGGCTGAATCGCGGTACTCCTGGATCGACTTGGCTTTCGGGTCGGTGTCCTTGAGGTTTTCGCCGTCGTAGACGCGCATCTTCGAGTAGATGTTGGAGTTTTCAGGCTCCTTGAGGCGCGACAGTACAGTGAACTGGGCAAGCATCTTGAGCGTATCGGGTGCGCAATGGGCCTTGGACAGCGAGCTGTTGACCAGCAGTTTGTCGTAGATCTTGATTTCGTCGCTGACGCGCAGGCAGTACGGCACCTTGACGATGTAGATCCGGTCGATGAACGCCTCGTTGTTCTTGTTGTTGCGGAAGGTGTGCCACTCCGATTCGTTGGAGTGGGCAAGCAGGATACCGGTGTAGGGAATTGCCCCCAGCCCCTCGGTGCTGTTGTAGTTGCCTTCCTGGGTCGCCGTAAGCAGTGGGTGCAGGACCTTGATCGGCGCCTTGAACATCTCGACGAATTCCATCAAGCCCTGGTTGGCCCGGCACAGCGCGCCCGAGTAGCTGTAGGCGTCGGCGTCGTTCTGCGGGTATTCCTCGAGCTTGCGGATATCCACCTTGCCCACGAGGGCGGAGATATCCTGGTTGTTCTCATCGCCCGGCTCGGTCTTGGCGATGGCGATCTGGTTAAGGATCGACGGGTAGAGTTTGACCACCTTGAACTTGGAGATATCGCCGCCAAACTCTTGCAGGCGCTTGGTGGCCCAAGGCGACATGATGGTGTTCAGGTAGCGCCGTGGGATACCAAACTCTTCCTCGAGAATGGCCCCATCTTCGGTGGCATTGAACAAGCCCAATGGCGATTCGAATACAGGTGAACCCTTGATGGCGTAGAAGGGCACCTTTTCCATCAGTTGCTTGAGCTTTTCGGCCAGCGACGACTTGCCGCCGCCTACCGGGCCCAGGAGGTAGAGGATCTGTTTCTTCTCTTCCAGGCCCTGAGCGGCATGGCGGAAGTACGACACGATCTGGTCGATGCATTCTTCCATGCCGTGGAAGTCTTCAAAGGCCGGGTAGCGCCGGATGACTTTGTTGGAAAATATTCGCGAAAGCCTTGAATTGTTGGAGGTGTCGACAAGCTCCGGTTCGCCGATGGCCAGCAACAGCCGTTCAGCCGCCGATGCATAGGCGCTGCGATCCGCTTTGCACAGCTCAAGGTACTCCTGCAGCGATAGTTCTTCCTGGCGGGTGGACTCGAAACGCTGTTGGAAGTGGCTAAAAATACTCATGACGTCACCTCGCTCGATACGTGGAGACGACGCCGGATCAGTCAGCTGATGCTGGCATGCAATCGGGTTCGCCGATTGCTGTATACCCCCCAGAACACCCTGTAACGCTACCGATGACCCGCACGCCGGTGTACCGGCTCTCCCCTTTTTTTGGATGGCCTGCGCTTAAGAATAGTTGGTTATCCGCAAGGTCAAGGGCAAGCGGCGGAGAAGTTACGAACGACCGTTCGTCAGGTGAGGCGCAAGCCCGCGTGGGGCGCGGGCTGCAGTAATAATGAAAAATATTATTCAGCAGAGCCTTGGGCGGTCTCGGCAGGGTAGGTGGCGCGCCACAGCTCGAAGCCGCCATCGACGCTGTACACCTCTGAGAAGCCCTGGCCTGCCAGGTAGGCGGCTGCGCTCTGGCTGGAATTGCCGTGATAGCAGACCACCAGGGTCGGGGCATCCAGGTCGGCGTTGCGGATGAAGTCGGCAACTGAATGGTTGTCCAGATGCGTGGCACCAGTGATGTGGCCGGCGGCAAATGCCTGCGGGTCGCGAATGTCGACGACGACCGCACCTTGCGCGCGCAGGGCCAGGGCCTGCTCGGGAGGGATGCGTTTGAATTCGCTCATGGGTATGGCTTTCCTTCAGGGGTGATCGTTGAGTTTAGTCGGTTGCGCTGGCGAGCGGATGGTGCCGTCGTCGGCGCAGTCGCAGCGGTGGTATTCGCCGCTGTCGACGTTGTACAGGGTCATGGCGCCACCCCACACGCAGCCGGTGTCCAGGGCGATGATGCCTGGCTCGTCGACCCGCCCTTCAAGGGCAGCCCAGTGGCCGAAGATGATCTTCACGTGCCGTGAGCGGCGGGCCTTGTGTGCGTACCAAGGCTTGTAGCCTTTTGGTGCGCAATCCAGGCCTTCCTTGCTCTTGAGGTCGAGTTTGCCTTCAGCGGTGCAGAAGCGCATGCGGGTGAGGTAGTTGGTGATCACCCGCAGGCGCTCGATGCCGCCGAGTTTCTTGCTCCACTTGTTGGGCTCGTTGCCATACATGCCATCGAGGTACAGCTTCAGGCGCCCGTCGTCGCGCAGCACTTGCTCGACTTCGGCGGCCAGTTCCAGCGCCTGCCCCAGCGTCCACTGCGGCGGGATGCCGGCATGGACCAGGGCAATGCCGCGGGGCTCGTCGTAGTGCAGCAGCTTCTGCTGGCGTAACCAATCGAACAGTTGATCGGCGTCGGGCGCTTCGATGATTTCGCGCAGGGTGTCGCTTTTTTTCAGGCGCTCCACGTTGTGCCAGGCGGCCAGCAGGTGCAGGTCATGGTTACCCAGCACGCAGACCAGCGATTGCCGGATGGAGTAGAGGTAACGCAAGGTTTCCAACGACTCGGGGCCGCGGTTGACCAGGTCGCCGACCAGCCACAGGCGGTCGACAGCCGGGTTGAAACGGACCCGGTCGAGCAGGCATTTGAGTGGTTGCAGGCAGCCTTGCAGGTCTCCGACGGCGTAAGTGGCCATCAGTGCAGGGCCCCTGGAACAGCCAGGCGGAACGGCGCGATCTCGGCGTCGAAGCGTTTGCCGTCTTCGGCGAACATCTGATAGCTGCCCTGCATGGTACCGACGCGGGTACTGATGACTGCGCCACTGCTATAGGTGTGGCTCTGACCAGGCTCGATGAGGGGTTGCTGGCCGATAACGCCCGCACCACGCACTTCTTCCACCTCGCCGTCACCGTTGGTGATCAGCCAGTGGCGAGACATCAGCTTGGCTTTGACCGAGCCGTTGTTCTGTACGGTGATGGTATAGGCGAAGGCAAAACGATCGCTTTCGGGGTCGGATTGGTCTTTCAGGTAACGGGTCACGACGCTGACGTCGATCTGGTAACGGGGATCGGACATGCAAGGGCCTTGGCATACTAGCGAATACGGCGATCCATGCAGTCTAGGCCATTGGCGGGGGGGAGGGCCAGCGGTGTCGGGAGGGAGGTCAGTGAAGGGGGCAGTGCTGGCCTCTTCGGGGGGAAACCCGCGAAGAGGCCAGTGCAGGCGCTATCAGCCTTGCTGATCGGCCAACTGGTCGGCCAGGCGCACGAAGGCTGCCAGGTCCAGCTGCTCAGGGCGCAGGCTGCCATCGACGCCTGCCGCTTCGATAGCCTGGCTGTCGAGCAGGCCTTTGAGTGTATTGCGCAGGGTCTTGCGACGCTGGTTGAAGGCTTCGCGAACCACTTTTTCCAGCAGCAGGTGATCCTTGGCCGGGTAGGGCAGTACTTCATGCGGTACCAGGCGCACGATGGCCGAATCCACCTTCGGCGGTGGGTTGAACGCACCTGGGCCGACGTTGAACAGGTGCTCGACCCGGCAGTGGTACTGCACCATGATCGACAGCCGGCCCCAGTCGCCACCGCCTGGGCCTGCGGCCATGCGCTCGACAACTTCCTTCTGCAGCATGAAATGCATGTCGCGGATCAGCCCGGCGTGGCTGAGCAGGTGGAAAATCAGCGGGGTGGAAATGTTGTAGGGCAGGTTGCCGACCACCTTCAGGCTGCGCGCAGGCACGCCCAGCTGGTTGAAGTCGAACTTCAGGGCATCGCCCTGGTGCAGGCGGAAGTTGTCGTTGCCGGCGAACTTGTGCTGAAGGATCGGCACCAGGTCCTTGTCCAGTTCAACGACGTCCAGCTGGGCGCCGCTACCCAGCAGGCCTTCGGTCAAGGCGCCCTGGCCCGGGCCGATTTCCAGCAGGTGTTCGCCGGCCTTGGCGTTGATGGCGCGCAGGATGCGGTCGATGATGCCGGCGTCGTGCAGGAAGTTCTGGCCGAAGCGCTTGCGCGCCCGGTGTTGGTATTGCTCGTTCATGGTCGGTTCTCGGCCATCTGGTAGGCGGTTTCCAGGGCCACGCGCAGGCTGCCGGTGTCGACCTTGCCGGTACCGGCAAGGTCCAGGGCGGTGCCGTGATCGACCGACGTGCGGATGATCGGCAGGCCCAGGGTCACGTTGACTGCGGCACCGAAGCCTTTGTACTTCAGTACAGGCAGGCCCTGGTCGTGGTACATCGCCAGCACTGCATCGCAGTGCTCCAGATATTTGGGGGTAAACAGGGTATCGGCCGGCAGCGGGCCGCGCAGGTCCATGCCTTCGGTACGCAGGTGGGCCAGTGTCGGTTCGATGATGTCGATTTCTTCGCGGCCAAGGTGGCCGCCTTCACCGGCATGCGGGTTAAGCCCGCAGACCAGGATGCGTGGGTTGGCGATGCCGAACTTGTCGCGCATGTCCGCATGCAGGATGCGGGTGACGCGCTCCAGGCGCTCAGGGGTGATGGCGTCGGCGATGTCCCGCAGCGGCAGGTGCGTGGTCACAAGGGCCACGCGCAGGCCATGGGTCGCCAGCATCATTACCACCTGGGCAGTGTGGGTCAGCTCCGCCAGGAATTCGGTATGGCCTGAGAAGGGGATGCCGCTCTCGTTGATCACGCCCTTGTGTACAGGGGCGGTGATCATCCCGGCGAAATCACCGCTCAGGCAGCCCTGCCCGGCCCGGGTAAGGGTCTGCAGGACGAAAGCCGCATTGGCTTTATTCAGCTGACCTGGCACCACTGGGGCGGCCAGGGGGGTATCCCAGACATACAGGCTACCCGCCGGTGCAGGGAGGTCGGGCCACTGGCCCGGTGCTACCGGCAGCAGGTTGACGGCCAGCCCCAGCCGCGCGGCCCGCTCGGCGAGCAGGTCACGGCTGGTGATGGCGATCAGGGGGTGGGGCTGGGCGTCGGCGGCGAGCAGCAGGCACAGGTCGGGGCCTATGCCGGCTGGTTCGCCGGGGGTGACGGCGAAGCGCAGGGGCTTCACTGTGCGGCCTGGTCAGCGCCAGGCAGCTTGATTTCAACGTAGGCTTCGTCGCGGATCTGGCGCAGCCAGGTCTGCAGCTCTTCGTCGTATTTGCGGTTGCGCAGGACGCTCAGGGCCTGTTGTTCACGGGCCTGTTCGGTGCTGTCGGTGGCGCGGCGGCCCAGCACTTCCAGGACATGCCAGCCGTACTGGGTCTTGAACGGTTTGGTCACCACGCCTTGCTGGGCGTTGGCCATCTGCTCGCGGAACTCAGGTACCAGGCTGTTCGGGTCGACCCAGTTGAGGTCGCCGCCGTTGAGCGCCGAGCCCGGGTCTTCCGAGAAGCTCTTCGCCAGCTCGGCGAAGTCTTCGCCATTGGTGATCCGGTCGTACAGGCGATCAGCCAGCTGCTCAGTTGCGGCTTCGCTGCGGATCTCGCTCGGCTTGATCAGGATGTGACGCACATGCACTTCGTCACGCAGCACGTTCTCGCTGCCGCCGCGTTTTTCCTCAAGCTTGATGATGATGAAACCGCTGGGGATGCGCAGGGGCTGAGTGATGTCGCCGACGTTCATGCCGCTGAGCAGCTTGGCGAACTCCGGTGGCAGCTGGGCGGCTTTACGCCAGCCCATCTCGCCGCCTTCCAGGGCGTTTTCGCTGCGCGAGTTGGCAATTGCCATCTGGCCGAAGTCGGCACCCTGGCGCAGTTGCTGGTAGACGTCGCCGACCTTGCGTGCAGCCTTCTGGATGTCGTCCGAGTTGGCGGCTTCCGGGGTAGGGATCAGAATGTTGGCAAGGCGATACTCTTCCGACATCTGCATCTTGCCCATGTCCGAGGCGAGGAAGTTCTTCACTTCCTGCTCGGATACCTGGATGCGCTCGGCCACACGGCGCTGGCGCACGCGGCTGATGATCATCTCGCGTTTGACCTGCTCGCGCGCGTCGTCGAACGACAGGCCGTCATGGGCCAGCGCGGCGCGGAACTGCTCCAGCGACATGCCATTGCGCTGGGCGATGGTGCCGATGGCCTGGTTCAGTTCTTCGTCGGTGATGCGGATGCCCGAACGTTCGCCAATCTGCAGTTGCAGGTTCTCGACGATCAGGCGTTCCAGTACCTGCTGCTCCAGTGCGCCGGTCGGCGGCACGCCGCCGCCACGTTTGGCGATGGTTTGCTGCACCTCGTGGACGCGTTGGTCCAGTTGGCTCTGCATGACCACGTCGTTATCGACGATGGCCACCACACGGTCCAGGGGTTGCACCGCGGCATGCACCGCGCCACTCAGCAATACAGCGCCCAGCAACACTGGGCGCAGACGATCAATAAGCTTGGTCTTCACGTTCACGGTAACCTTGAATGCCTTGGTCGAGGAAAGATTCGACCTTGTTGCCTACCACGCCACCGAGACCTTTCAGCACGATCTGCAGGAAGATGCCGTGGTCGCCTTTTTCGTTCTGCGGAGTCGCCTGGCTGAAGTCGTCGTAGTCGATCCAGTAACGGTTGATCAGGCGCAGCTTCCAGCAGCAGTTGTCGTACTCGAAACCGCCCATGGCTTCCAGGGTGCGGTTGCGGTTGTAGTCATGCTGCCAGCGCGCGATCACGCTCCATTGCGGCACGATCGGCCAGATGACCGAGAAGTCGTGCTGCTGGATCTTGTAGTAATCCTTGATGTAGTTCGGATCACCCGGGTTGCCATAGTCGCCGCCGCCCACTTTCCACGTACCGGTGGTGGAGTCGTAGGCGATGGTGTCGTTGCGGTAGCGATAACCGAGGTTGACCACCTTGTTCGGGTTGTCTTCAGGCTGGTAGTGGAACATCGCGCTGCCCGAGCGGGTGCTGCGGCTGTCCGGGTCCCAGTTGAAGTCCGAATTGAAGCGCCAGTCGCGGTTGAAGTAGTAGTTATACACCAGCGCGTATGGCGATACGTCGGACTGCGCGTCCTTGCGGGTACGGTAGTCAATGCCTGGCAGCTGGACTTTGCGGTCCTTGAAGTAGTACGCCTGGCCGAGGCTGATGTTCTGACGCTCGAAGCCGTTCTCTTCGATCCAGCGGCTGGTCACGCCGAGCGACAGCTTGTTTTCGTCGCCGATGCGGTCCGTGCCGCTGAAGCGGTTGTCGCGGAACAGCGAGTCGAAGTTGAACAGCGTTTCGCCGGTGTCGAACAGTGGGATGTCAACCTGGTCCTTGTACGGGACATTCAGGTAGTACAGGCGCGGCTCGAGCGTTTGGCGATAGTTGGTGCCGAACATCGAAGTGTTACGGTCGAAGTACAGGCCGCTGTCCACGCTGAAGATCGGGATGTCGCGGTTCTGGTTGCTGTTGAACTCGCCGTTCAATGGCACCGAGCCAGGGTTGAGAGCGATGTCGTTCTTGCCCTTGCCATCCAGGTCCAGGTCATAGTGGGTGTACACGTACTTCAGCTTCGGCGTGATGTAGCCGTAGCTTGCGGTCATCGGCAGGCTTATAGCCGGCGCGAGGTTCAGGCGGGTACCGTTGGCACGCGCCACACCGAAGATGTTCTGGTCGAGCCTGCGCCCATCAGGACCGGCGGTGGTGTCGATGACGCCGTCTTCGTTGAATACAGTGCCGTCTTTCAGGTCACGATCAAAGCGTACCGCTTCGGTCTCGTAACTGAAATCGAACCCGCTCGGGTGGTACGGCAACATGCCGTTGATGGTGATCTGTGGCAGCTTGTTGTACGGCGTGATCTGCGACAGGGTCGCCATCTCGTACGCTTGCGCATTCAGGCGAGCGGTGTAGTTGTCGCCACGCCAGGTCAGTGCACCCTGCTGGTTCACCACGTCATGGCTTTCGACACCGATCTGATCGGTTTCCAGATCCTGGAAGTAGAACGGATCGCTGATGTCGGTGTAGTCAACTTCAGTCATCAGGCGCTCGTCCAAGCCACCTTTGTGCTGCCAGTTGATCATCCAGCGCTGTTCTTTGTAATCAGTCTGGTCTTTGCGATCGTCGTTCTTGTCGTTCAGATACGCGCCGCCGAACTGGCCTTCGCTGGACTTGGTCAGGTAGCGGAATTCGCCTTCCATCAGCAAGCCACGCTTGGTCATGTAGCGCGGGTACAACGTGGCGTCATAGTTGGGCGCCAGGTTGAAGTAGTACGGCGTAACCAGCATGAAGCCGGTGTCGCTGGTGCTGCTGAACGAAGGCGGCAGGAAGCCGGACTGGCGACGGTCGTCGATCGGGAAGTAGATGTACGGTGTGTAGAACACCGGGAAATCTTTGACCCGAAGGGTGGCGTTGGTCGCAGTACCGAAGCCGGTCGCCGGGTTCAGGGTGATGTTGTTGCCCTTCAGCTGCCAGGCGTTGCTGCCCGGTTCGCAGGTGGTGTACGTACCGTCCTTGAGGCGGATGATGGCGTTTTCGCCACGCTTGGCGTACAGGGCGCTGCCGCGGATGTGCGACTTGTGCATCACGTATTCGGCGTTGTCGACCTGGGCGGCACCCGTGTCGAGCTGGATCTGCGCCTCGTCACCCACGACCAGCGAGCCGTTGTCGCGAATCTTGACGTTGCCCTTGAGCTCGCCACGGTTCTCGGTCTGGTAGAGGTTGGCTTCGTCGGCTTCGACCTGCATGCTGCCCTGGCGCATGACCACGTCACCGGCGAGGGTAGCGATCTGCTGCTCCTGCTGGTACTTGGAGACCTTGGCGTTGATGTAGGTCGGCGACTCGTCCTTGGGCGTGGTATCGGCCATGCCCGGGCGGGTTGGCTCGACATACGCACCGCCGCAGTACGGGCCGGTTTCGGCCAGCTGCGCGGGGGTGAGCTTGTCACGTGAGACCCAGTCGAGGTGGCTGTAATCTTCGCTGCGCGACTTCAGGCCACGGCCTTTGCTCTCGGTGACCAGCACCGGCTTGTCAGCGCTCTCGGCCTCGGCCGACGGGGCCTCGGTGCCGGACGTGAGGGCGGCACCCTCGTGCACGGGGCGCGGAGGCAAGTTGCTGGCTGGGGTCTTGGGCTTGCAGTCCCAACCACCGGAGGCGGACACTTGGCAGTCGAACTGCTCGGCTGCGACCACGTACGAGGTGGCAAATGGTTGCAGGGCCAGCAGACCGCCGGTCACCAGCAACGGAAACTTTCTACGAAACGCGGGGGATTTCAATGCCATCTTATTAGTCCGGGCTTCCTGCGTGCCATCTGCCCGCGTGTGGGGCCGCACGCCTCTCGATGGTCTGAAAAAGATGCTGGATAATAAAGCATGACCCGCTTGACGGCTAGGGCCGTCGGAGACCCTTGTAATGCCTGAACACGATGTACGCCTGCAACAACTGACTGTTTGGCTCGCCGAGCAGCTCAATGTGCTTTTCCGTAACAACGCCTGGGGTGAGGTGCCTGAGGGCAGCCTGACCGCCGCCAGCAGCGACGCTAGCTTCCGTCGCTACTTCCGCTGGGAGGGCGCAGGCCACACGTTCGTGGTCATGGATGCACCCCCGCCGCAGGAAAACTGCCGACCGTTCGTCGCCATCGACCACCTGCTGGCAGGTGCGGGCGTGCATGTACCGCAGATTCATGCCGAAGATCTGGATCGCGGCTTCCTGCTGCTGGGGGATCTGGGGCGCCAGACCTACCTCGACGTCATCGATGCCGATAATGCCGATGGGTTGTTTGCCGATGCCATAGACGCATTGCTGGCCTTCCAGCGCCTGCCGATGAACGCGCCGCTGCCAAGTTATGACGACGCCTTGCTGCGCCGTGAGGTCGAACTGTTCCCCGAGTGGTACGTCGGGCGCGAGCTTGGCCTGGCCTTCAATGAGGCGCAGCAAGCCGCCTGGCAGCGCATCAGCCAACTGCTGATCGACAGTGCCCTGGCGCAGCCCAAAGTGCTGGTGCACCGCGACTACATGCCGCGCAACCTCATGCAGAGCACGCCCAACCCTGGCGTACTGGACTTCCAGGACGCGGTCTACGGCCCTGTCACCTATGACATCACCTGCCTGTTCAAGGATGCCTTCCTCAGCTGGCCGCAGGCGCGCATCGAAGGCTGGTTGCGCCATTATTGGGGCAAGGCGCAGGCCGCCGGTATCCCGGTGCAGCCATCGTTCGAGGACTTCCAGCGCGCCAGCGACCTGATGGGTGTGCAGCGCCATCTGAAGGTGATCGGCATCTTTGCCCGTATCTGCCACCGTGATGGCAAGCCCCGTTACCTGGCCGACGTGCCGCGTTTCTTCGCCTATATAGATGAGGTGATAAGCCGCCGCCCCGAACTCGCGGAACTGGGGCAACTGATCGCAGAGCTCAAAGCCGGAGCGCGTGCATGAAAGCGATGATCCTCGCGGCAGGCAAGGGCGAGCGCATGCGCCCGCTGACCCTGCACACCCCCAAACCATTGCTGCCGGTGGCAGGCCAGCCATTGATCGAGTACCACCTGCGCGCCCTCGCGGCCGCGGGCTTCACCGAAGTGGTCATCAACCACGCCTGGCTGGGTCAGCAGATCGAAGACCATCTGGGCGATGGCAGCCGCTTTGGCCTGAGCATCCGCTACTCGCCCGAGGGCGAGCCGCTGGAAACGGGTGGCGGGATCTTCAAGGCGCTGCCTTTGCTAGGTGATGCTCCCTTCTTGCTGATAAACGGCGATGTCTGGACCGACTACGATTTCACCCGCCTGCGCGGACCGTTGCAGGCGCTGGCGCATCTGGTACTGGTCGATAACCCGGGCCATCACGGGCGTGGCGATTTTCGCCTGGAGGGCGAGCAGGTCGTGGACGGTGACGATGCGCCGGGCACATTGACGTTCAGTGGCGTGTCGGTGCTGCACCCAGCATTGTTCGAAGGCTGCCAGGCGGGCGCCTTCAAGCTGGCGCCATTGCTGCGCCAAGCCATGGCGGCAGGCCAGGTGAGTGGCGAGCATTATCGCGGCCACTGGGTCGACGTTGGCACCCAGGAGCGCCTGGCCGAGGCCGAGCAGTTGATTGAGGGGCGCGCCTGACATGTGGTGGCCAAGTACCGTGATCGGGCTGGGCGCAGGTTTTGCTGTCGCCAGTATTCCTGGCGCGCTGCTTGGCGCTTTGCTGGGCCAGGCAATGGACCGGCGCCTGCGCGTGCAGGGCTGGGACGACCTGCGCGAACGGCTGAGCGGGCGCCCGGCCCTGCGCGACGAAGAGTTGTTGTTCGTCCTGCTCGGGCGGCTGGCCAAGAGTGATGGGCGGGTGGCCGAGCAGCATATCCAGCAGGCCCGCCAGGAAATGGTCCGCCTGGACTTGGCCGAGACCGCCAGGATGCGCGCGATTGCAGCGTTCAACCGGGGCAAGGCGGGCAAGGACCGCTTGGCTGGCCATCTTCGGCGTATCCGCCTGCAGCCACACGCTGCCGAAGGCACGTTACGGGCGTGCTGGCGCATGGCCTGGGCCGATGGAAAAGCCGGCCAGCATGAGCGTGAGTTGCTGCTGGACTGGGGGCAGAAGCTTGGGCTGAGCCGGCGCCAGGTGCAGGCCATGTCACTGGAGTACGAGCCGCGCAAGATGCAGGCGGCTAGCACGGTCATGACCTATGCGGCGGCATTGCGGCTGCTGGGTGTGGAGCCTGATACCGAAGGTGACCGGGTCAAGCAGGCATATCGGCGCTTGGTCAGCCGGCATCACCCGGACAAGCTGGCGGGCAGCGGAGCGAGTGAAATGCAGGTGCGCGAGGCGACAGAGCGGACCCGCGAGTTGCACCAGGCCTACGCTCTGATCCGCAAGCGGCGGGGGCTCTGATGGCCAGCATTTTATTCCTGGGGCGCCATCCACCCCCGCACCCGGCGGAACAACTGTTCCTGCTCGGCCGCCTTGTTCCCGGGCATGGCAATCAATGAAAGCTGCTTGTACTGGCTGTCTTTCTGCCGCTTGCTGGCCTGCAGCCGTTGCGCCGCCGCACTGCGGTCGCCGGTACGGGTCGCGTAGTAAAGGTCGGCCGTCGGCACCTTGAGGGTAGGCGTCAGGCTTTCCAGGTCGTGTTCGACCCTTGCAGGCGTCTGCGGCGCGATCATCACCAGTTTTTGCACCTGCGGCGGCTGCTTCTCGCTCAGGTAGCGTGTTGCCCAATAGGCACCACTGCCGTGGCCGATCAGCACGATGCTGCGCGAGTTGTGCTGCTGGGCGTAGCTCACTGCCGCGTCCAGGCGGGCGAAGATGCGCTCGGCATCGGCCTGGTCATTCTGATCGCTGGCTTGCACGGCGTCGGTGCTTTCAGCGGCATCGGCATCGGCCGCTGTGGCCTGGGCGACGTTGGCGTTGGCATCGGCCGGGGTGTCCTTGGCTGGCGCTGTCTCGCCTTTGTCTTGCTTCGCTTCGGTGGCCGGGCTGGCTTCGACCCGCGCTTGTGGGCTGACGGCGAGCAGGTCAGGCAGGCTGACGCTCAGGCTGTGCCAACCGACATCGGGGAACTTGTGCCGCAGTGGGCCGACCGCGTTGGGCCAGTCGGCGGTTTCACCGGCACCGGGGACGATGATCACGGTGCCCTGCGGGTCGCTGTCGTTGGCCGGTTTCCACAGGGCCAGGAAGCTGTCGGTGCCAGCTTGCAGCGTCTGCTGTTCAGCCTTTGGCACCCGGCGTTCAAGGGCCTGCGCATCTTCCTGGCTGCGCTCCAGCAAGGGGGGGCGTGGCGCGGGGGAAGCAGGTGCTTCTGCGGCCGCCGCGGGTTGCTCGGGGTCGGCGGCCGAGGCGCCGACTGGCAAGAGCGAGGCCAGGCAGCACAATGCCAGCGTCGTGCGATAAAGTGTGGACATGAATGAACCCAAGGCCAGAATGATACCGGCAGCGTAATAGTATTTGCCCGTGACGGCCATGCTGCATGGCCGCCCTTGCCAAGACGAGCGTGTAGATGAAGCGATTGCGTCGCCTGTTGGTTATCGGCTGCTTGTGGCTGCCCTTGATTGCCTTGGCAGGGCCCAAGGCATCGTCGACAGTGGTGCTTGAGCCTGCTCAGCAGCAGTGGCTGGATGCCCACCGCAGCCTTCGGGTGGGGTTGGTGCTGCAGGCGCCCTATGCCCAGTTCGACCGCCGCTTGCAGCAGCTCTATGGGGCCAATGTCGAGCTGGTCAATGGGCTTGCCCAGGCGCTCAAGCTGGACCTGACCTGGCGCAACTTCAGCGATCAGGCCAGCCTGGAACATGCGCTGCAACAAGGCGAAATCGATTTTGCCCCCGGTCTTACGCAAACCCCGGCCAGCCTGCGCCTGTGGCTGTTCAGCGACCCTTACATGCGAGTGCCGCAACTGGTGGTCGGGCCGCGCACCGGCGCCTTGGCCGTAGACCTTGAAAAGCTCGCCGCCGACGAGCGGGTCGCAGTGCGCATGCCCAGCGTGCTGGCCGACTACCTGCGCGGCAACTACGCCAACCTCAATGTGCAGGGCGTGCCCGACGAGCGCCAGGCCTTGCAACTGGTCGTCGGTGGCCAGGCCAGCTATGCCGTGCTGGACGAAGCGCAGCTCAGCCGCTTGTCCCGTGAAAGCGAGTTCGGTGAACTGGCGGTGGTGGGCGACATCGGCCTGCCGCAGTTGCTGCGGGTGGGGTCGCGACGGGACTGGCCGCTGCTGGCCGAGGTGCTGGAACGTGGCCTGCAGGCCATGCCGGCCAAGGCGCTGGAGCAACTCCATCAGCGCTGGTTGCAGCCCAAATACCCACGCCTGAGTGATTCGACCGGTTTCTGGCAGAACCTTGCCTTGCTGTTCGGCATGTTGCTGCTCTGCGCCCTGGCCACGCTGGTGTGGCAACGTCGTCAGCAGCGCCAGCTCGAGCGTAGCCTGCTGGCGGCACGGGACACCCTGACAGAGCGGCAAGTGCGCGAAGAGGCGCTGCGCCTGAGCCAGTTCGCGATCGACCAGAGCACGGTGGGAATTCTCTGGGTCAACTGGGACAGCCATGTGCGTTACGCCAACCATGCCGTGGGGCGCATGCTCGGCTATGCCGAAGCGGCACTGCTGGAACGCCCGCTGATCGACCTCGAGCCGAACCTGACCATGGACCGCTGGCTGCAGCTATGGAAGGGCGCGCGTGCCGGTGAGGCCGGGGCGCGGCAGTTCGAAACACAGTGCCTGCGCGCCGATGGCAGCCTGTTACCAGTGGAGCTGTCGCTGAGCTTCCTGCGCTTTCGTGACGCCGAATACCTGGTGGTGTACATCGCCGATGTCACCGAACGCCATCGCGCCCTGGCGGCATTGCGCGAAAGCGAAGCGCGGCTCAAGGGTATTGCCGGCAATGTCCCGGGGCTGGTGTTCCGCCTGGAGCCTGCGCCCGCCGAGGGGGACCCGGAGTTCCCCTACATCAGCGAGGGCAGCGAGGCGCTGGTCGGTTATACGCCGGCGCAGATCCAGCACCCGCAGATGGGCTTGCGCAACCTGGTGCATCCAGATGACCGGGCGGATTACCACCAGGTTCAGGACCTGGCCATTGCCAGCGACCGCGACTGGTCATGGCAGGGGCGTATCCTGACCCGCGCAGGTGAACAGCGGTGGGCCGACATCAAGGCCAGTACCCGGCGCCTGACCAATGGCCGGGTGGTCTGGGACGGTATCGTCTGGGACATCACCCAGAGCAAACGCGCGGAGTTGGCGCTGGCAAAGTCTCAGGAGCAGCTGCGCGAACTGTCGGCGCACCTGGAAAGCGTGCGCGAGGAAGAAAAGGCCCGCATCGCCCGTGAAGTGCATGATGAGCTGGGGCAGATGCTGACCGTGCTCAAGCTGGAAGTCTCGATGTGCGAACTGGCCTTCGCCGAACTGGACCCGGCCCTCAACGAGCGCCTGGCCAGCATGAAGCGCCTGATCGCCCAGTTGTTCCAGCTGGTACGTGACGTGGCCACCGCACTGCGCCCGCCCATTCTTGACGCGGGCATCGCTTCGGCCGTCGAGTGGCAAGCCCGGCGCTTCGAAGCACGCACGCAGATACCTTGCCTGGTGCTGGTGCCGGATAATCTGCCAGCATTGAGTGATGCCAAGGCCACCGGGTTGTTTCGTATTCTCCAGGAGGCGCTCACTAATGTCATGCGCCACGCCCAGGCGCACAGCGTGGAGATCGAGCTGGTGCGCGAGGGTGAAAAGCTGCGCATGACCGTCAGTGACGACGGCAGCGGTTTTTGCCTCGACCGGGCCCGCCCGACCTCGTTCGGCCTGGTGGGCGTACGCGAGCGGGTGTTGATGCTCGGTGGCAGTATGGCGTTGCACAGCGAACCCGGCGAAGGCACCAGCCTGAGCGTGACCATTGCGTTGGAGTAGGAGAGCGATCGTGATTCGAGTGCTGGTGGCCGAAGACCACACCATTGTCCGCGAAGGCATCAAGCAGTTGATTGGCCTGGCCAAGGACATGCAGGTGGTGGGGGAGGCAGGTAATGGCGAACAATTGCTCGAAGCCCTGCGCCACACCCCCTGCGATGTGGTGTTGCTGGATATCTCCATGCCCGGCGTGAATGGCCTGGAGGCGATCCCGCGGATACGCGCGTTGCACAGCCCGCCGGCGATCCTGATGCTGTCGATGCACGACGAAGCGCAGATGGCCGCGCGTGCACTCAAGGCTGGCGCTGCCGGCTATGCCACCAAGGACAGTGACCCAGCCTTGCTGCTGACGGCAATCCGCCGGGTGGCGGGCGGCGGGCGCTACATCGACCCGGCACTGGCCGACCGGATGGTCTTCGAGGTGGGCCTGACCGAGACGCGGCCTTTGCACACTTTACTGTCAGAGCGGGAGTTCTCGGTGTTCGAGCGCTTGGCCCAAGGGGCCAACGTCAACGACATTGCCCAGCAGCTGGCGCTGTCCAGCAAGACCATCAGCACCCACAAGGCGCGGCTGATGCAGAAGCTCAAGGTCCACTCGCTGGCTGAACTGGTGAAGTACGCCATGGAGCACAAGCTGGTGTAGGAGCGGGCTTGCCCGCGAAGGGCCCGACCTGCTGAGCGCGGTAGGGGCCGACGCATTCGCAAGCAAGCCCTGGGAGAGTGCCCGCCCACACGTTGCATCCCAATGCCGACATCCGTGTAGGGCAATCCCTACAGCAAGTCTTCCATCCGGATGATGGCATTCTCTCCGCACCCCCGATTTCCGGGCGCTTGCGCCTTCTTTAGTCTTTGCCTACGCAGTCATTCCAACAAGAAGGTGCAGGCATGAGCGAGGCGATTTCGAACGCGACCACCGGCGAGACACTGGTCAGCTTCCGTGGTGTGCAGAAGAGCTACGACGGCGAATCGCTGATCGTCAAAGACCTCAACCTGGACATTCGCAAGGGCGAGTTCCTCACCCTGCTCGGCCCCTCCGGGTCGGGCAAGACCACCAGCCTGATGATGCTGGCCGGTTTCGAGACACCTACCGCCGGTGAGATCCAGCTGGCCGGGCGCTCCATCAACAACGTGCCGCCGCACAAGCGTGACATCGGCATGGTGTTCCAGAACTACGCATTGTTCCCGCACATGACCGTGGCCGAAAACCTGGCCTTCCCGCTGAGCGTGCGCAACCTCAGCAAGACCGACATCAGTGAGCGGGTCAAGCGCGTGCTGGGCATGGTCCAGCTCGATGCGTTCGCCAAGCGCTACCCCGGCCAGTTGTCCGGCGGCCAGCAGCAGCGTGTGGCCCTGGCCCGGGCGCTGGTGTTCGAGCCTCAACTGGTGCTGATGGACGAACCACTCGGCGCGCTCGACAAGCAGTTGCGTGAACACATGCAGATGGAAATCAAGCACATCCACCAGCGCCTCGGTGTGACGGTGGTCTACGTGACCCATGACCAGGGCGAAGCGCTGACCATGTCTGACCGCGTGGCGGTGTTCCATCAGGGCGAGATCCAGCAGATCGCCGACCCTCGCACCCTCTATGAAGAACCACGCAACACCTTCGTCGCCAACTTCATCGGCGAGAACAACCGCATCAACGGCACTTTGCTGGCCAGCGACGGCAACCGTTGCCAGGTGCAACTGGCCCGTGGGGAGCGGGTCGAGGCACTGGCGGTTAATGTTGGCCAGGCCGGCGACCCGGTGACCTTGTCGGTACGCCCGGAGCGCGTGCGCCTCAATGGCCACAGCGAAAATTGCGTCAACCGCTTCTCTGGCCGTGTGGCCGAATTCATCTACCTGGGCGACCACGTGCGGGTGCGCCTGGAAGTCTGCGGCAAGGCCGACTTCTTCGTGAAGCAGCCGATTGCCGAACTTGACCCGGCCCTGGCCGTGGGTGATGTGGTACCGCTTGGCTGGGAAGTGGAGCACGCGCGCGCGCTCGATCCGATTGCCGAAGCCCACTGATGGATTGCTTCACCAACCCTGTACTGTGGAGAGAATAATAATGCGCAAGCAGCTAAAACTGACCGCCCTGGCCCTCGGCCTGTTCGCCGCCGGCCAGGCCATGGCGGCAGACCTTACCGTGGTTTCCTTCGGCGGCGCCAACAAGGCAGCCCAGGTCAAGGCGTTCTACGAGCCCTGGGAGAATGCCGGCAATGGCAAGATCGTCGCCGGTGAGTACAACGGTGAGATGGCCAAGGTCAAAGCCATGGTCGATACCAAGAGCGTCTCCTGGAACCTGGTCGAGGTAGAGTCGCCAGAGCTGGCGCGCGGTTGCGACGAAGGCATGTTCGAAGAGCTCGACCCGGCGCTGTTCGGGAGCGAGGCCGACTATGTACCGGGTGCAATCCAGCCCTGCGGTGTTGGCTTCTTCGTCTGGTCCACGGTGCTGGCCTACAACGCCGACAAGCTCAAGACTGCGCCTACCAGTTGGGCCGATTTCTGGGATACCAAGCAGTTCCCGGGCAAGCGTGGCCTGCGCAAGGGCGCCAAGTACACCCTGGAGTTCGCCTTGATGGCCGACGGCGTCGCGCCGAAGGAAGTCTACAAAGTGCTGGCCACCAAAGAAGGCCAGGACCGCGCCTTCAAGAAACTCGACGAACTCAAGCCAAGCATCCAGTGGTGGGAAGCTGGCGCCCAGCCGCCACAGTACCTGGCGTCGGGTGACGTGGTCATGAGTTCCGCCTACAACGGCCGCATCGCCGCCGTGCAGAAAGAGAGCAACCTCAAGGTGGTGTGGAACGGTGGGATCTACGACTTCGACGCCTGGGCCATCCCGAAAGGCGCCAAGGATGTGGACGCCGCGAAGAAGTTCATTGCCTTCACCGTCCAGCCTGAGCAGCAGAAGACCTACTCCGAGAACATCGCCTATGGCCCGGCCAACTCCAAGGCCGTCCCGCTGCTGGCGGATGCTGTGAAGAAGGACATGCCGACCACGCCTGACAACATCGCCAATCAGGTGCAGATCGACGTGGCGTTCTGGGCGGACAACAGCGAGCAGCTGGAGCAACGCTTCAACGCCTGGGCGGCGAAGAAGTAAACACAGGGTGCCGCTACGCGGCTCATCGCCGGCAAGCCGGCTCCCACAGGTGAGGTGAAAGCCTGGGGGTGTGGCAGCCGGTTTGCCGGCGATGGGCTGCGCAGCAGCCCCAATTACAGCCTGTTTTGCGGAGTCCACCATGGCCATTGCAGTGCCCCTCACCGAAGGCGCAGGTCCAAATCTGAAACAGCGCCTCAAGCATGCCGAGCGCATCAACCGCTGGAAGGCGCAGGCGTTGATCGCGCCGCTGGCGCTGTTCCTGCTGCTGGTGTTCCTGGTGCCGATTGCGGCGCTGCTGTACAAAAGCGTCGGCAACCCCGAAGTGGTCGCCGGCCTGCCTCGCACCGTCGAAGCGGTGCAACAGTGGGATGGCAAAGGCCTGCCGGGCGAGGACGTGTACAAAGCGCTGAGCCTTGACCTGCCTGAGGCGCGCAAGAATCAGTCGCTGGGCGACCTGTCCAAGCGCTTGAACATGGAACTGGCCGGTTATCGCAGCCTGTTGTCGAAGACTGCCCGGGCGCTGCCGTTCAAGGCCGAACCTGCTTCTTACAAGGAAGCGCTGCAGGCCCTTGACGAACGTTGGGGCGACCCTGCGTACTGGCAGGCGGTGCGTCGCAACACCAGCAGTGTCACGTCCTATTACCTGCTGGCGTCGGTCGACCACCGTATCGACGACCTCGGCGAACTGGCCAAGGCCACTCCCGACCAAGCCATCTACCTGGATATCTTTGCCCGCACCCTGTGGATGGGTGTGGTGATCACGGTCATTTGCCTGCTGCTGGCGTACCCCCTGGCCTACCTGCTGGCCAACTTGCCGACCCGGCAGAGCAACCTGCTGATGATCCTGGTGTTGCTGCCGTTCTGGACCTCGATCCTGGTGCGTGTGGCGGCGTGGATCGTGCTGCTGCAGTCAGGCGGCCTGATCAACAGCGCGCTGATGGCGATGGGCATCATCGACCAGCCGCTGGAACTGGTGTTCAACCGCACCGGGGTGTACATCTCGATGGTGCACATCCTGTTGCCGTTCATGATCCTGCCGCTGTACAGCGTGATGAAAGGTATTTCGCCGAGCTACATGCGCGCCGCCATCTCGCTGGGCTGCCACCCGTTCGCCAGCTTCTGGCGGGTGTACTTCCCGCAGACCTACGCAGGCGTTGGCGCGGGTTGCCTGCTGGTGTTCATCCTGGCCATCGGCTACTACATCACCCCGGCGCTGCTCGGCAGCCCGAACGACCAGATGGTCAGCTACTTCGTTGCTTTCTATACCAACACCAGCATCAACTGGGGCATGGCCACCGCGCTGGGCGGCCTTCTGCTTCTGGCGACCGTGCTGCTGTACCTGATCTATAGCTGGCTGGTTGGCGCCAGCCGCCTGCGCCTGAGCTGAGGAGCCTTGTGATGCTTAGCCCCTACATGTCGCCCGTGGAGCGGGTGTGGTTCTACAGCCTGCGGATTCTGTGCGGCCTGATCCTGCTGTTTTTGGTGTTGCCGGTGCTGGTGATCGTGCCGCTGTCGTTCAACAGTGGCAGTTTCCTGGTCTACCCGCTGCAGGGCTTCTCGCTGCAGTGGTATCAGGACTTCTTCGCCTCGGCCGAGTGGATGCGCGCGCTGAAGAACAGCATCATCGTCGCCCCCGCCGCTACGGTGCTGGCGATGGTTTTCGGCACATTGGCGTCGATCGGCCTGACCCGCGGGGACTTTCCCGGTAAGTCGCTGGTGATGGCGCTGGTGATTTCGCCAATGGTGGTGCCGGTGGTGATCATCGGGGTGGCCAGCTACCTGTTCTTCGCCCCGCTGGGCATGGGCAACAGCTTCATCTCGCTGATCCTGGTACACGCGGTGCTGGGGGTGCCGTTCGTCATCATCACCGTGTCGGCCACCCTGCAGGGCTTCAATTACAACCTGGTGCGTGCTGCGGCCAGCCTCGGCGCCTCGCCTTTGCTGGCCTTTCGCAAGGTGACGTTGCCGCTGATCGCGCCTGGGGTGATCTCGGGGGCACTGTTCGCCTTTGCCACCTCGTTCGATGAAGTGGTGGTGACGCTGTTCCTCGCCGGGCCGGAGCAGGCCACCCTGCCTCGGCAGATGTTCAGCGGCATCCGCGAAAACCTTAGCCCGACCATTGCGGCGGCGGCGACGTTGTTGATCGCCTTCTCGGTGGTGCTGTTGCTGACCTTGGAGTGGCTGCGCGGGCGCAGCGAGAAGCTCAGGACTCAACAGCCCGCCTGATGATGGGCTGCCTGCGCCGGCCCCTTCGCGGCTAAAGCCGCCCCCACAGGGATTGCGCAGGTCGCCAGCTGTGCACAGAACCTGTGGGGGCGGCTTTAGCCGCGAAGAGGCCGGAACAGGTTAAAACGGTTACAATGCGCGCCACCGTGATTCTGCCAACAGGTGCGCCATGCAGCCCTACGCTATTGCCCCCTCCATTCTGTCCGCCGATTTCGCCCGCCTGGGTGCCGATGTCGATGCCGTGCTGGAAGCGGGCGCCGACATCGTCCACTTCGATGTGATGGACAACCACTACGTACCCAACCTGACCATCGGCCCGATGGTCTGCACAGCGCTGCGCAAGTACGGCGTGACCGCGCCGATCGACGTGCACCTGATGGTCAGCCCGGTCGACCGCATCATCGGCGACTTCATCGAAGCCGGTGCCAGCTACATCACCTTCCACCCGGAAGCCTCGCAGCACATCGACCGCTCGCTGCAGTTGATCAAGGATGGTGGCTGCAAGGCCGGCCTGGTGTTCAACCCGGCCACCAGCCTGGACGCGCTGAAGTACGTGATGGACAAGGTCGACATGGTGCTGCTGATGAGCGTCAACCCAGGCTTCGGTGGGCAGAAGTTCATCCCTGGCACCCTCGACAAGCTGCGCGAAGCCCGCGCGCTGATCGACGCCAGCGGCCGTGACATCCGCCTGGAAATCGACGGTGGGGTCAACGTCAACAATATTCGTGAAATCGCTGCCGCTGGCGCCGATACGTTCGTGGCCGGCTCGGCCATCTTCAATGCGCCGGACTATCGTGAAGTCATCGCCAAAATGCGCGAAGAACTGGCTCAGGCGCGCCCATGAGCGGCTTCGAGCAGCTGTTCCCGGGGACGCTGCCCAGGCTGGTGATGTTCGATCTGGACGGTACCCTGATCGATTCAGTTCCCGACCTGGCTGCAGCCGTTGACCGTATGCTGCTCGAATTGGGCCGACCGGCCGCAGGGCTCGATGCCGTGCGGCACTGGGTCGGCAACGGCGCGCCGGTGCTGGTGCGCCGTGCGCTTGCCGGTGGCCTCGATCACTCGGCAGTCGATGACGAACTGGCCGAGCGTGGCTTGGCGCTGTTCATGGAGGCGTACGCCGAAAGCCATGAACTGACGGTGGTCTACCCCGGTGTGCACGACACGCTGCGCTGGTTGCGCAAGCAGGGTGTGGAGATGGCGCTGATCACCAACAAGCCGGAGCGCTTCGTCGCCCCGTTGCTCGACCAGATGAAGATCGGCCGCTATTTCCGCTGGATCATCGGCGGTGACACCCTGCCACAGAAAAAGCCCGACCCTGCCGCCTTGCTGTTCGTCATGAAAATGGCGGGCGTCGAGCCAAGCCAGGCGCTGTTTGTCGGCGATTCGCGCAGTGACGTGCTGGCGGCCAAGGCTGCCGGTGTGCAGTGTGTTGGCCTGAGCTACGGCTACAACCATGGCCGGCCTATCGATGAGGAGTCGCCCACCCTGGTAATTGGCGACTTGCGCCTGTTGCTGCCTGGTTGCGTAGTCACCGACACTGGGATAACGTTGGCGGACCTTCAAGCCTCACAAAACAGAGAGCCCACCGTGGTGGTTACTGGCAAATTCTGGATGAAAGTCATCAAGGCCCTGGCCCGTTGGCGTTGGCGCGCCTGACTTCTGCCCGCCGGCGCCTGCCGGCCCGTCCGTTTGCCTGACTCTTACTGTTGCCCCGAGGCTACTCATGACCCGCGAAGAATTCCTGCGCCTGGCTGCTGCCGGCTACAACCGCATCCCCCTGGCCTGTGAAACCCTGGCCGACTTCGATACCCCGCTGTCCATCTACCTGAAGCTGGCCGACCAGGCCAACTCGTACCTGCTCGAATCCGTGCAAGGCGGCGAGAAGTGGGGCCGTTACTCGATGATCGGCTTGCCGTCGCGCACGGTGATGCGGGTGCATGGCTACCACGTGAGCATCCTGCAGGATGGCGAAGAAGTCGAAAGCCATGATGTGGAAGACCCACTGGCCTTCGTCGAAACCTTCAAGGACCGCTACAAGGTCGCCGACATCGCTGGCCTGCCGCGCTTCAATGGCGGCCTCGTCGGTTACTTCGGCTACGACTGTGTGCGTTATGTGGAAAAACGCCTGGGCGCCTGCCCGAACCCGGACCCGCTGGGCGTGCCGGACATCCTGCTGATGGTCTCGGATGCCGTGGTGGTGTTCGACAACCTGGCCGGCAAGATGCACGCGATCGTCCTGGTCGACCCGTCCGAGGAGCAGGCTTTCGAACAGGGCCAGGCGCGCCTGCAAGGCCTGTTGGCCAAGCTGCGCGAGCCTATCACCCCGCGCCGAGGCCTGGACCTGAGCCGCCCGATGGCCGCTGAGCCGGCCTTCCGCTCCAGCTTCACTCAGGGTGACTACGAGCGGGCGGTGGACACGGTCAAGGAATACATCCTGGCCGGCGACTGCATGCAGGTGGTGCCTTCCCAGCGCATGTCGATCGACTTCAAGGCGGCGCCCATCGACTTGTACCGTGCGCTGCGTTGTTTCAACCCGACGCCGTACATGTACTTCTTCAACTTCGGTGACTTCCATGTGGTCGGCAGTTCGCCTGAAGTGCTGGTGCGGGTGGAAGATAATCTGGTCACCGTACGCCCGATTGCCGGTACCCGCCCGCGCGGGGCTACCGAAGAGGCGGACCGTGCGCTGGAAGACGACCTGTTGTCGGACGACAAGGAAATTGCCGAGCACTTGATGCTGATCGACCTGGGCCGCAACGATGTGGGCCGTGTGTCGTCCACCGGTAGCGTGCGCCTGACCGAGAAGATGGTGATCGAGCGTTACTCGAACGTCATGCACATCGTTTCCAACGTCACCGGCCAGCTGGCTGAGGGCCTGACCGCCATGGACGCCCTGCGGGCGATTCTGCCGGCGGGCACGTTGTCGGGGGCGCCGAAGATCCGTGCGATGGAGATCATCGACGAGCTGGAGCCGGTCAAGCGTGGCGTATACGGTGGTGCGGTGGGCTACTTTGCCTGGAACGGCAACATGGACACCGCGATTGCCATTCGCACAGCGGTGATCAAAGACGGCGAACTGCATGTGCAGGCTGGTGGCGGTATCGTCGCCGACTCGGTGCCGGCGCTGGAATGGGAAGAAACCATCAACAAGCGCCGGGCAATGTTCCGCGCAGTGGCCCTGGCCGAGCAGGCGCCTGCCGAGTAGAACGCAGGGGCTGCCTTGCAGCCCAATCGCCGGCAAGCCAGCTCCCACAGGTCTCGCGGCACTGCCGGCATGGTGGGAGCCGGCTTGCCGGCGAGGGGCTTTAACAGGTTGGCTTAGAAATCCAGGGTTATCCCCAGGCTGACCCCTTGCTGGGTCAACTCATCACTCTTGCGCCAGTTGTAGTTCCCGCGCAAATGCACCCCGGCCACCAGCTCATGGCTCAGCCCCAGGCTGGCGCGGGTCAGATTGCTGTTTGGCGTATATCCGGTAAGCGTGAAGTCATTGGCCGGCAGTGTCGTCAGGTGCATCGTCACGTCCTGCTGGTCATCCTCGAACTCATGCTCGCGCGCCACCTCGGCGAACACCCGCGTACCCGGCATCAGCTGCACACTGCCCAGCAGGCCTGCGCCCAAGCGCCGCGAGGTGCGCTCCTGGTCGTCGAAGCCCATCGCCGTGGAGCGCCCACCCTTTTCGTCATAGCCATCGACTTTGACCCGCGCATAGTCGGCACTGATGAACGGCGCCAGTTGCCAGGTGCTGCTGTCGGGCGCCAGGTTATAGCCCAGCCGGCCCGTCACCGCCCAGGCTTCGCCATTGCTGTCGCCTTTCTCGCTGCGATCATTCACGCCCAGTGCGAACGTGCGCTTGAGGTCGCGGTAATCCAGGTGCCCGGCGCTCAGCGCAGCGTCGGCCCACCAACGGTCGTGACGGAACTGGGCGAAGGCGCTGGCCAGGTAGCTGTCGAGCTTATAGTCCGAGTCCTGTTCACCTGCCTCCAGTTTCTGTCGATAGACACCACCGGAAAGCCCGACCCGCCATGCATCGTTGAGCCGGTAACTGCCCCCCAGCGTCAGGTTATAGCCGCGCCCGTCAGCGTCGGCCGCACTGCGCTGGCTGTCGAAGTCGAGGTCTTGCGCACCGGTGGCGACAAAGGCCTGCCATTGGCCGACCGCTTGCCAGGGTGTCTGCCACTGGTTGCGCAACTCGTCCTGGTGCGCGTGCAGGCTGGCGTGGGCCATTTCCGGCAGCAGCGTCAGCTCCCAGGGGGCTGAAAGGATCGAGTAGCCATAGTCCGCAATCAACTGCTGGCCGGCGATGGTCGGGTGCACCGAATCATCGAACAGTAGCTTGGTTGGGTCGGGGTTGCTGCCGTTGATGCCGTACACCGGGTTTGCCACGCAACTGTCGCCGCTGTAGCAGGTGCCGATCAGGTTCTGGCCGCTGGCCAGGCCGAACTGCGTCGGGTTGGCCACGGCTTCGCTCAGCAGCACCGGAATGTTCAGCGGGATGATCTGGGCGTCGATCTGGCCCAGTTGGCTAACCAATGCCTGGTTGAACAAGGCGGATAGCTGCGACAGCGGGTTTTGTTGCGGGGTGCCGCTGAAGTTCGGTGTCTGGCCAAGGTCCGGGAGCAGCCAGACCATGATGTAGCGCGCCCCACCTTGTTGCAGGGCCTGGGCGCTGGCGGCCAGGCGTGAGCCTGCGGCCGCGGCGTCGGCAGGGCTGTTTACCAAGCCCTGCAGAAAATCGTTACCACCGCCGGTCAGGTAATAGAGAGCATTGGGGTCGGCGCGAAGGCCGTTTGCCAGGTAGCCGGGGCGCTCTCGAAGTACGGCTCCAGCACCGATAGTGCCGGGAGGAATGACGAGCTGGGAAGTCTGCGTGATGGAGTCGAGAATCTGCTGGGTGGTGTAGCCACCCACGGCCCAGTTGTTGCCATCGGGGCGTATCCCTAGTGATGTGGACGGGTTCAGATCATCCGGGCTTACGCCCAATCGCCCGCCAAGAATCATCGGTGAGACGGGTGCGAAGTTGCCATTCTCGTCACGATTGGTAAACCGCATGCCCGCCGTACCGCCGGTCAGGTCGGGAAACTGCCCGGCATCGGCCAGGCTGTCGCCGAACACGATCATGCTCGAGTAAGGGGAGGGGGCAGCGAACGCCTGGCTGCACGCCAGCGCCAATGTAGCCACGGTAAAGCGCAATAACGGTGGTTTTCGCATCGATGAACATCCTTTTCATTGTTTTTATGAGAACAACCCGAGCGACCATAGCAAATCGCGGGGCATAGCTTCCAAGTCCATTCGTTTCGTGTGTTTACCGGCATATTGCGCCCGCCGCCCCGGTAGGCTACTGTGCCTGCAAGTATGAGCGAGACCTATCCCGTGTTGATCGTCAGCAAACTCTTGATGCGCGTTATCAAGGCCCACGCCCGTTGGCGTTGGCGCGCCTGACTTTATCTCTTGCCGGCCCGCCCGGCCCGTCCCTGTATGCCTTCCTGTCCGTTTTCGAGCGCCCTTAGTGGCAGCGCCGTGTCTGTTTATGGCGTAGGAAGGTTCGACTTTTAAAGTCAGTAGATTCTAGAGGTTTAGCCTGATGTTACTGATGATCGACAATTACGACTCATTCACTTACAACGTCGTGCAATACCTTGGCGAGTTAGGTGCCGACGTCAAGGTCATGCGCAACGACGAAATCACCGTTGCCGAGATCGAAGCCCTCAACCCTGAGCGCATTGTCGTCTCGCCTGGCCCGTGCACACCGAGCGAAGCCGGTGTTTCCATCGAAGCCATCCTGCATTTCGCCGGCAAGCTGCCGATCCTTGGTGTATGCCTGGGCCACCAGTCCATTGGCCAAGCCTTTGGTGGTGATGTCGTACGGGCCCGCCAGGTGATGCATGGCAAGACCAGCCCGGTATACCACCGGGACCTGGGCGTGTTCGCCGGCCTCAACAACCCTCTTACCGTAACCCGCTACCATTCCCTGGTGGTCAAGCGCGAAACTCTGCCTGATTGCCTGGAGGTGACCGCCTGGACAGCCCATGACGACGGTTCGGTCGACGAGATCATGGGCCTGCGTCACAAGACCCTGAATATTGAAGGGGTGCAGTTCCACCCCGAGTCCATCCTGACCGAGCAGGGCCACGAGCTGTTCGCCAACTTCCTCAAGCAGACCGGCGGCCGCCGCTAAGGACCGAGCATGGATATCAAAAGCGCGTTGAGCCGTATCGTCGGCCAACTGGACCTTTCCACCGAAGAAATGCGCGACGTCATGCGCCAGATCATGACCGGCCAGTGCAGCGAGGCGCAGATCGGTGCCTTCCTCATGGGCATGCGCATGAAAAGCGAAAGCATCGATGAGATCGTCGGTGCGGTGTCGGTGATGCGCGAACTGGCCGACAAGGTCGAGCTGAAAAGCCTCGATGGCGTCGTCGACATCGTTGGCACCGGCGGTGATGGTGCCAACATTTTCAACGTTTCCACTGCCTCCTCGTTCGTCCTGGCGGCGGCGGGCTGCACTGTGGCCAAGCATGGTAACCGCGCGGTATCCGGCAAGAGCGGTAGTGCCGACCTGCTGGAAGCCGCCGGCATCTACCTGAACCTGACGCCGGTGCAGGTCGCGCGCTGCATCGACAGCCTGGGCATCGGTTTCATGTTCGCCCAGAGCCATCACTCCGCTATGAAACATGCCGCCGGCCCGCGTCGCGACCTGGGGCTGCGCACCCTGTTCAACATGCTTGGCCCGCTTACGAATCCGGCCGGTGTGAAGCACCAGGTGGTTGGCGTGTTCAGCCAGGCGCTGTGCCGCCCTCTGGCCGAAGTGCTGCAACGCCTGGGCAGCAAGCATGTGCTGGTGGTGCATTCGAAGGATGGCCTGGACGAATTCAGCCTGGCGGCACCCACCTTCGTCGCTGAGCTGAAAAATGACCAGATCACCGAATACTGGGTCGAGCCGGAAGACCTCGGCATGAAGAGCCAGAGCCTGCATGGCCTGGCGGTCGAGAACCCACAGGCATCGCTGGAGCTGATCCGTGATGCGCTGGGCCGGCGCAAGACCGAAAACGGCCAGAAGGCTGCAGAAATGATCGTGCTCAACGCGGGCGCGGCCCTGTATGCCGCCGACCATGCCATGACTCTGGCGCAAGGGGTTGAACTCGCCCACGACGTACTGCATACCGGGCTGGCCTGGGAGAAGCTGCAGGAGCTGGGTGCATTTACGGCGGTATTCAAGGTGGAGAACGAAGCATGAGTGTCCCGACGGTGCTGGAAAGGATCATCGCCCGCAAGTTCCAGGAAGTGGCCGAGCGCAGCGCGCGCGTCAGCCTTGCCGAGCTGGAGCAGCTTGCCAAGCAGGCCGATGCTCCACGCGGCTTTGCCAATGCGTTGATCGAGCAGGCCAAGCGCAAGCAGCCTGCAGTGATCGCCGAAATCAAGAAGGCCTCGCCGAGCAAGGGTGTCATCCGCGAGAACTTCGTGCCGTCGGAAATTGCCGTCAGCTATGAAAAGGGCGGGGCGACCTGCCTGTCGGTGCTGACTGACGTGGACTACTTCCAGGGGGCGGATGAGTACCTGCAGCAGGCACGTGCCGCTGTTTCGCTGCCTGTGATCCGCAAGGACTTCATGGTCGACCCTTACCAGATCGTCGAGGCCCGTGCCCTGGGTGCCGACTGTGTGCTGCTGATCGTATCGGCGCTGGACGACGTGAAGATGGCCGAGCTGGCTGCTACGGCCAAGGATGTCGGCCTTGATGTACTGGTTGAAGTGCACGATGGCGATGAACTGGAGCGTGCACTGAATACCCTCGACACACCACTGGTGGGTGTCAACAACCGCAACCTGCATACGTTCGAAGTCAGCCTGGACACCACACTCGACCTGCTGCCACGCATTCCGCGTGACCGCCTGGCCATTACCGAGAGCGGCATTCTAAACCGTGCCGATGTCGAGTTGATGGCAATCAACGAGGTCTATTCGTTCCTGGTGGGTGAGGCGTTCATGCGGGCCGAGCAACCGGGGCTGGAATTGCAGCGGTTGTTCTTCCCGGACCAGGTGAAGAAGACTGTTCAGCAACTGGACTGATCAAGACGAAGCCGGCTTTTGCCGGCTTTTTTGTTTGCCTGAAACAAAGGTGGCCAATGACTGACCAACCCCTGGCTTTGACCGTCGAACAAGGCCTGCACGCCGAACAGGACTTGCTGGCAGCGGTATGCCGCGGTGAACGCGACTACGGCGTGCTGTTTTGGCGCCCGACTGACCATGCCCTGGTCATGCCCCGGCGCATGAGCCGGCTGGACAACTTCGAAGCGGCCTGTTCGGAGCTGGCGATCGCCGGCTGGCCGGTGCTGCTTCGCGAAACCGGTGGCGAGCCGGTGCCGCAGTCGCATGCCACGGTGAATGTGGCGCTGGTGTACGTAGCGCCACGCAGCGAGGGCGACCACGGCCGCATCGAAAACGCTTACGAGCGCCTTTGCCTGCCGTTGTGCGATGTGCTGCGCGAGTGGGGAGGTGTGGCTTCGGTCGGCGAAATCGACGGTGCCTTCTGCGATGGCCGCTTCAACGTCAACCTCAATGGCCGCAAGTTGGTCGGCACCGCCCAGCGCTGGCGCCAGGGCCTGGGTGGCAAGCGGCCGGTGGTACTGGTGCACGGTGCGTTGTTGCTGGATAACGAGCGAGAGTCGATGGTGGCTGCGGTCAACCGTTTCAATGAGTGTTGCGAACTCGAGCAGCGCTGCCGTGCCGACAGCCACATCGCCCTGCATGAAGTGGCACCCGCGGCGCCCTGGTTCGAGCGCCTGTCGCAGGCCTACGAAGAAGTACTGGCGAACCTGCCAAAAGATTAACGGGTACCGTAGACCACCATGGTCTTGCCCTTGACCTGGACCAGGCTGCGCTCCTCAAGGTCCTTGAGGACGCGGCCAACCATTTCCCGCGAGCAACCGACAATACGGCCAATTTCCTGACGCGTGATCTTGATCTGCATACCGTCCGGGTGGGTCATGGCGTCTGGCTGTTTGCACAGGTCGAGCAGGCAGCGGGCAACCCGGCCAGTGACGTCGAAGAAGGCCAGGTCGCCGACCTTGCGGGTGGTGTTGCGCAGGCGTTGGGCCATCTGGCTACCGAGGGCGTAGAGGATGTCCGGGTCTTGCCGGGCCAGGTCGCGGAACTTGTCGTAGCTGATTTCCGCCACTTCGCATTCGGTCTTGGCGCGCACCCAGGCACTGCGTTGCTGGTCGCTGCCCGCCGTTTCGAACAGGCCTAGCTCACCGAAGAAATCGCCATTGTTGAGGTAGGCGATGATCATCTCGTGACCTTCGTCATCTTCGATGATGATGGTGACTGAACCCTTGAGGATGAACGACAGCGTTTCGGCTCGGTCACCGGCGCAGATAATGTTGCTCTTGGCGGTGTAGCGGCGGCGCTGGCAGTGCACCAGCAGCTTGTCGATGTTCTTGATCTTGGCGGGTAGGGCTGAGGCAACCATCACGAAATCCTGTTCGATGCGACGCATAGGCTCTTGTTTGAGGTTGGCTGACGCGACGCGTCAGTCAATTGGCGCCAGCTTATCAGACACTGCAGGATGTTTCGGCACAAATGCGACGCGTGTTGAGCTTTTCCGACAGCCATACAAGGCTTAAGCTGACACCCTTTTGCGAAATCCAGGAGTATGGACAGATGAAGGCACGCATCCAGTGGGCCGGTGAAGCGATGTTCCTCGGCGAATCGGGGAGCGGCCACGTCGTGGTGATGGATGGCCCGCCCGAAGCTGGCGGTCGTAACCTGGGCGTGCGCCCTATGGAAATGCTCTTGCTCGGCCTGGGTGGCTGCAGCAGCTTCGACGTGGTGAGCATCCTGAAGAAATCGCGTCAGGCGGTGGAAAGCTGTGAAGCCTTCCTTGAAGCCGAGCGCGCCAGCGAAGACCCGAAGGTGTTCACCAAGATTCACATGAATTTCGTGGTGAAGGGCCGTGCGCTGAAAGAAGCGCAGGTCAAGCGTGCGGTGGAGCTGTCGGCCGAAAAGTACTGCTCGGCGTCGATCATGCTGGAGCGCGCCGGTGTTGAGATTACCCACGGCTACGAGATTGTAGAGCTGGGTTAACCCCGCTGGTCCGGGGCCGCGCAGTGGCCCCGGCGATCTTCAGTTACGCAAGGCCGGCAGAGCGGCCATCAGCCAGCGTGGTACTCGACGTCGCACTGACTGGCTCAGGTGCTCCCGGCGCTTCTGATACGCCAGCCCCAAACCGATGACCCCCAGCCCGATCAGCGTCACCACCACCGGGAACAGCAGTGATTCGGCAAACACCTCGTAAGACAGATACCCCAGATAAGCCGCCACCCCTAACGCTCCGAACACCATGAACAGCGGCCGGCGCAGCAGCACCGCCATTGCCATCAACCCAAGGTTGATCAGGCAATACAACGCCTTGCCCAGTTCACTGTCGCTTTCCATCATTGTCAGCCCACCCCAGAACGCAGCGAGCCCTGCCAGGTAACCCCAGTGGGCATAGTCCTCACGAGTACGGCCGTCGACCACCAGAAACACCAGCAGCAGCCCAAGCCCGAACCATAGCGAAACCGTGCGCCGCTGCTCCCAGCTGAACGGCGAGCCGAACACCCACTCGCTTAGGTCCATCGACATGAACCACAGCGCGATGGCAATCGGCATCACGATGAACGGGTAGGAGATCAAGCGCAGCATCAGCAGACCGGCGACCACTGTGGCCGCTTCCATCACCAGCCAGCCGCCCTGCACGTAGGTGTAATACTGGTGATAGTCCGTTTGCCGATCATCCAGCGGCCACCATCCGGCCAGGCGTTCGATGGCGAACACCGCCAAAGGCACGATGCTCACCGCAACCGCCGCCAACACGCCAGCGGCGATAGGCTGCTGGCGCCTTTGCAGGCTGAGGGCGAACGTGGTGAGCAGGGCGATGTAAAGCGCGGCGGTGCCCAGCAGTGCCCAATCGCCGATGCGCATCCAGGCTTCGGTGAGTAACCAGCCCATCGCTCCCATGATCAGCAGGGCGCCGAAGTAGAAAGCGACGTGGCTCAGCTGGAAACTCCCTCGTGCGGCTGGCTGCTGGCGAAGAAAGTCCAGCAGGGCCTGATCCTGGCCCGGCTGGAGAATGCCGGCTTGCACGGCGCGCGCCAGGTCCTTGGCGTCGATACGGTCCGTCATGGGCGTGCCCTTAGATGCGGTAGGTGCTCTTGGTCATGACCTTGGCCAGCATGCTCATGCCAAAGCGAACGGGCGCGGGGAAGCGATAACCGCCAGCTTCGAGGGCCGACTCGGCATGTTGCTCTTCATCCACCCGCATCTGTTCGAGAATGGCACGGGACTTCTCGTCCTCGTCGGGGATTTGCTCCAGGTGCTCGTCCAGGTGTTTGCACACCTGATGCTCAGTGGCAGCGACGAAGCCCAGGCTGACCTTGTCGCTGACCAGGCCGGCGAGGGCGCCGATGCCGAACGACATCCCGTAGAACAAAGGGTTGAGGACGCTCGGGTGGCTGCCTAGCTGGCGGATGCGCTGTTCGCACCAGGCCAGGTGGTCGATTTCTTCTTCGGCAGCGTGTTCCATTGCCTTGCGCACCTGCGGCAATTTGGCGGTCAGGGCCTGGCCCTGATACAGCGCCTGGGCGCAGACTTCGCCGGTATGGTTGATGCGCATGAGCCCGGCAATGTGCCGGGTCTGGCTGTCGTCCAGTTCGACGTCCGGCTGGACGATGGCCGGCGACGGCCGGGACGGGTGGCCGCTGAAGGGCAGCAAGGTGCGCATGGCGGTATCGGCCTGCAGCAACAAGCGGTCGAGCGGCGAATAGTGACGTTCGGTAGCCATCGGGCACCTCCGCTGAAGTGATGCCCGACAGTTTACCTCAATCGCCCGAGGCGGGCTTGCCTTGGGTCAGCCCGGTGGCCAGTGCATCTGGCGTTGGCCGAGCACGTGCATATGGATGTGGTAGACGGTCTGCCCACCTTGCTCGTTGCAGTTCATGACCACGCGGAAGCCATCATCGCAGCCAAGTTCTTTGGCCAGGCGCTGGGCGGTGAACAGGATATGACCGGCAAGGCCCTTGTCGTCCTCGGTCAGGTCATTGAGGGTACGGATGTGTTTTTTCGGGATGACCAGAAAATGCACCGGCGCCTGGGGCGCGATATCGTGGAACGCCAGAACCTGGTCGTCCTCGTAGATGATCTTGGCCGGAATCTCCCGGTTGATGATCTTGATGAATAAATCGTCCACAGCACTTGCTCCATGGTGAGGGTCCCGGCCGAGTGTACTGAGCCAGGCGCCACTCGCCCAGTGGCTATTCCATTCCGACCGGGCAGTAGCGGCGGTGGATGAAGCCTGCAAGCTTGCGCGTCAGCCAGCGGGGCAACAGGCGCGGAGCGAAGGCCAGCCACTGGTTACGCCGCACCGGCATGATCAGCGCACGGTTCTTGGCCAGCGCGCGTACGGTATACAGCGCCACTTCCTCCGGGCTCAGGCAGCGGCTGTTGCCATCGAGCCTGGGAATGGGCCGGCGCGAAGCGCGCACCGGGCCGGGGCACAGGACCGAAACCTTGATGCCGGTGGGCTTGAGCTCTTCGCGCAAGGCTTCGCTGAAGTTCAGCACGTAAGCTTTGCTGGCAGCATAGGTGGCCATCGAGGGGCCGGGTGCGAAGGCGGCCAGGCCTGCGACATTGAGGATCTGCCCGCCGCCCTGTACCGCCATAAGGTTGCCGATGGCATGGCACAGCCGGCTCATGGCCAGGATGTTGACCTCCAGCAGGTCTTGCTCGTCTGCCCATTCGTGGGCGAGGAACGGGCCATAGGTTCGCTGGCCGGCGCAGTTGACCAGCAGGTCGATGCGCCGCTCGCCTTCTTCCAGTTCCAGCACAAAGCCGGACAGGCGCAGCGGCTGGCTCAGGTCGCAAGCGCGGAACAGTACTTCGACGCCGAAGCGCTGGGTCAGCTCGATGGCCACGGGTTCAAGCGTTTCGCGATGGCGTGCCACCAGGATCAGGTTGCGCCCGCGCCGCGCCAGGGCTTCCGCCAGGGCCAGGCCCAGGCCGCTGGAAGCACCAGTGATCATGGCGTAACGGGTCATGCAAGGCTCCTGGGGGCAAAAGAGGGCGCCTAGTGTACAGCTTGGCCAAGCAAGGTGTTGCGTTTTGCTACGAGGCCTTGGTGCACATCGATTTGCTGTGTTTCAGGGCTGCCTGGTACTCGCCGTGCAGGCGCTCGATCAGCGCCGTGGCAGAGGGCAGGTCATGTATATCGCCGACACCTTGGCCAGCGGACCATACCGTCTTCCAGGCCTTGGCTTCATCGTCGATGGGTTTGAGTTTGCCCTGCTCAGTGGCGTTTTTCAGTGCGGCCATGTCATAGCCGGCACGTTCCAGGCTCGGGCGCAGGAAGCTTGCCGGGATGCCGGACACCGCCGGGGTGTGGACAATGTCCGCAGCATGGGCGCCGAGCAGCATCTGTTTATAGGCTTCCTGCGCATGGCTTTCCTGGGTAGCGATGAAGCGGGTACCCATGTACGCAAGGTCCGCCCCCAGCAATTGGGCGGCAAGAACCTCATGCCCATGGTTGATGCAACCGGCCAGCAGCAATGTCTTGTCGAAGAACTGGCGTATTTCAGCTACCAGGGCGAACGGGCTCCAGGTGCCGGCATGCCCACCGGCCCCCGCCGCAACGGCGATCAGACCATCAACACCCGCCTCGGCGGCCTTCTCGGCATGGCGCCGGGTAGTTACGTCATGGAACACCAGGCCGCCATAGCTGTGGACGGCATCCACCACCTCCTTCACGGCGCCGAGGCTGGTGATGACAATCGGCACGCGATGCTCGACGCACAGTGCCAGGTCAGCCTGCAGGCGCGGGTTGGTGGGGTGGACGATCAGGTTGACCGCATACGGTGCTGGCGCCTGCAACTGCGCCAGGCCCGCTTCGATCTGTTCAAGCCAAGCCTTGAAACCGGCGCTGTCGCGTTGGTTCAGGGCGGGGAAGCTGCCGACCACGCCGCTGCCGCAGCAGGCCAGGACCAACCCGGGGTTGGATATCAGGAACATCGGCGCAGCTACGACGGGCAAGCGCAGGCGTTGTTCTAGCGAGGCGGGCAGGGACATGGGCGAGGCTCCGGTGCAGGATGGTTATCGTCAGAACGGTTTGACCACCACGAGAATTACGATGCCCAGCAGGATCAGCACCGGGACCTCGTTGAACCAGCGGTAGTACACATGGCTGCGGGTGTTGGTGCCGTTGGCGAAGCGTTTGCGCTGGGCGCCACAGATGTGATGGTAGCCGGTGAGCAGGATTACCAGGGTGAGCTTGGCGTGCAGCCAGCCTTGGCTCAGCCAGCCCGGGGTGAGGTAGAGCATCCAGGCGCCGAACACATAGGTGGCGATCATCGCCGGGTTCATGATGCCGCGATACAGCTTGCGCTCCATGGTCGTGAAGCGTTCCTGGCTGATGCTGTCCTGGCTCTGGGCGTGGTAGACGAACAGCCGCGGCAGGTAGAACAGGCCGGCGAACCAGCAGACCACGCTGACGATGTGCAACGCTTTGATCCATAGGTAAAGCATGGAGAGAGTTCCTTCAGGTATTCACGGTCGTCAGATAGTAGAGGCCAAGCACCCGAAGGGTCACCCGAAGAGTTGTTACAGGCGCCTTGCGCCCCTATTATCGTGCGCTTTCCAGACGGCTCGTTGATAAGGGGCAAGCGTTATGATCAAGGTCGGTATCGTCGGCGGCACGGGTTACACCGGCGTCGAACTGTTGCGTCTGCTGGCACAGCATCCACAGGCCGAAGTGGCGGTCATCACTTCGCGTTCCGAGGCGGGCGTGGCGGTCGCCGACATGTACCCGAACCTGCGCGGCCACTATGACGGCCTGGCATTCAGTGTGCCCGACAGCAAGGCCCTGGCTGCCTGCGACGTGGTGTTCTTCGCTACCCCGCACGGTGTTGCCCATGCCCTCGCGGGCGAGTTGCTGGCGGCTGGCACCAAGGTCATCGACCTGTCCGCTGACTTCCGTCTGCAGGATGCTGACGAGTGGGCGAGGTGGTACGGCCAGCCGCACGGTGCCCCAGAGCTGCTCAAGGATGCGGTCTACGGCCTGCCTGAGGTCAACCGCGAGAAGATTCGCCAGGCGCGCCTGATTGCCGTGCCGGGTTGCTACCCGACCGCGACCCAGCTCGGTTTCCTGCCGCTGCTCGAAGCTGGTCTGGCCGACCCGTCGCGCCTTATCGCCGATTGCAAATCGGGTGTCAGTGGCGCTGGCCGTGGTGCTGCCGTGGGCTCACTGTTCTGTGAGGCAGGCGAGAGCATGAAGGCTTATGCGGTCAAAGGTCACCGGCACCTGCCGGAAATCAGCCAAGGCCTGCGCCTGGCTGCCGGCAAGGACATCGGCCTGACCTTCGTGCCACACCTGACCCCGATGATCCGCGGGATCCATTCGACCTTGTACGCCACCGTCGCCGACACGTCGGTCGACCTGCAGGCACTGTTCGAAAAGCGTTATGCAGACGAACCGTTCGTCGACGTGATGCCTGCAGGCAGCCACCCGGAAACCCGCAGTGTGCGCGGCGCCAACGTCTGCCGTATTGCCGTTCATCGCCCGCAGGGGGGCGACTTGGTGGTGGTGCTGTCGGTCATCGACAACCTGGTCAAGGGCGCGTCCGGCCAGGCCGTGCAGAACCTGAACATCCTGTTCGGCCTGGACGAGCGCATGGGGCTGTCCCACGCTGGTCTGCTGCCGTAAGCGATTGTCGGTTGAAAAGGCCCGCCGCGTGCGGGCCTTTTTGTTTGCCGCGACTAAAGCCGCACAATTGTTGACCGATTTTCTCGGAGAAGCGGATAATGCGCGTCATCGAGTTTTATGGCGGCTACTGCGCCGGGAGAATCAACATGAGCGTCGAAACCTTCACCCCCACGGCTTTGGAATTCACTCACGGCGCCGCGCAAAAGGTGAAGACCCTGGTTTCCGAGGAAGGCAATGATCGTCTGAAACTGCGTGTTTTCGTGACCGGCGGTGGCTGCTCAGGCTTCCAGTACGGTTTCACCTTCGATGAAGATGTGGCCGAAGATGACACCATCGTCGAGCGCGAAGGTGTGTCGCTGGTGGTTGACCCCATGAGCTACCAGTACCTGGCGGGCGCCGAGGTGGACTATCAGGAAGGCCTGGAAGGTTCTCGCTTCGTGATCAAGAACCCTAACGCAGCCACTACCTGTGGTTGTGGGTCGTCGTTCTCGATTTGATTCCTAGATGAACGAAAACGCCGCGCAATTGCGCGGCGTTTTGCATTGTGGCCTGCACTGTCGTGGCGAGGTCAGGCCGGGTAGATCGCGCCGAGAACGCGTAACCCCTTGGCTGCGGTCACGCTAGGGCGGTTGGCGGCGATACCTTCCAGGCAGCAATGGGCAAGCCAGGCAAAGGCCATGGCTTCGACCCAGTCCGGGTCCACACCATGCGCCCCAGTGCTGGCGACCTGCGCATCGGGCAGCAACTCGCCGAGGCGAGCCATAAGTGCACCATTGCGCGCACCGCCACCGCATACCAGCAGGGCTTCAGTACCTTGCTGGGCGTTACGCAAGGACTCGATGATGCTTTGCGCGGTCAGCTCCAGCAGGGTGGCCTGGACATCCTGATCACGGTAGTGCGGCAGCCGAGCGAGGTGGCCATCCAGCCAGGCCAGGTTGAACACTTCGCGGCCGGTACTCTTCGGGCCGCTGCCCGCGAAGAACGGGTCGCTCAGCAGGGTGCTGAGCAGGTCTGCCTGCACAATGCCACTGGCAGCCCAGGCACCATCGGCATCATAAGCCTGGCGGTGCTTGCGCTCGATCCAGGCATCCAGCAGCACATTGCCTGGGCCGCAGTCGAAGCCATGTACCGGCTTGTCGTGCTCGATCAGGCTGAGGTTGCTGAAGCCGCCTACATTAAGGACAGCCAGGCGCTGGCCGAGGTGGCTGAACAGCGTCTCATGGAAAGCCGGCACCAGCGGTGCGCCCTGGCCGCCAGCCGCCACGTCGCGACGGCGGAAGTCGGCTACCACGCTGATGCCGGTGAGCTCGGCGAGCAGTGCCGGGTTGCCGATCTGCACGGTGAAGCCTCGGGCAGGCTCATGCCGAATGGTCTGGCCGTGGCTGCCGATGGCGCGAATGGCGTGAGCCGGTAAACCCTGCTTTGCCAGCAATTGCTGGATACCTTCGCCTGCCAGGCTGGCCCAGCGGTTTTCCGCCAGTGCGGCACGCGCAATCTCGTCAGGGCCGCTGGCGCACAAGTCGAGTAATTGCTGACGCAGGTCGCTTGGCATCGGCACGTAGTGCGTGGCGAGCAGTTCGAGCTGCCCGCCTTGATCGATCAATGCGATGTCCAGGCCATCGAGGCTTGTGCCGGACATTACCCCAAGGTAGAGCGGCATACGTCAGCGCTTGTTCGCTGCGAGCATGGTGGCCTTTTCCTGATCCATACGCGCGATCAGTGGCTGGCTCTGTTGCAGGAAACGCTGGCGCTCGGCTTTGGCGATCGGGTCGGACATCGGCACTTTCTGGCTCAGTGGGTCTACGTGCACGCCATTGACCTGGAACTCATAGTGCAGGTGCGGGCCGGTGGAAAGGCCGGTGGTGCCGATGTAGCCGATGATCTGGCCCTGTTTCACGCTGCTGCCGGTCTTGATGCCTTTGGCGAAGCCCTGCATGTGCCCGTAGAGCGTCTTGTAGCTGTTGCCGTGGGCGATGATCACGGTGTTACCGTAGCCACCACGGCGGCCGGCCAGTTCGATGCGGCCGTCGCCGGCAGCCTTGATCGGCGTGCCGCGCGGGGCTGCGTAATCGACACCCTTGTGCGCACGGATCTTGTTCAGAATCGGGTGCTTGCGGCCAGCGGAGAAGCGCGAACTGATGCGGGCAAAATCTACCGGCGTACGGATGAACGCTTTGCGCAGGCTGTTGCCGTCGGCCGTGTAGTAGCTGGAGTTGCCCTGCTTGTTGGTGTAGCGCACCGCAGTGTAGGTCTTACCGCGGTTGGTGAAGCGGGCAGACAGGATATTGCCGGTGCCAACCACCTTGCCGTCCATGACCTTCTGCTCGTAGACCACGTCGAATTCGTCGCCTGGGCGAATGTCCTGAGCGAAGTCTATGTCATAGCCAAGCACCTTGGCCATGTCCATGGTCATGCTGTGCGACAGGCCGGCGCGTTGGGCTGAGGCGGACAGCGAGCTCTTGATTACGCCGTGCGCATAAGCAGTGCGTACCACCGGCTTGCTGATCTCTCGATCGAAGGTGTAACCCTTGGCGGTCTTGGTCAGGCGGATGGTTTCAAGGTTGCTGACCTTGCTATGCAGGCTGGCAAGCTGACCGTCCTTGTCGAGTTCGATCTGCAGCACCTGGCCATGCTTCAGTTGGCTGAACTGCTTGGCCTGCTTGTTGCTGGCCAGCAGGTCGTGCACCGCATTGGCGGGCAGGCCTACCTTGGCGAACAGGGTGGAAAGGGTATCGCCGCGTGCCACGGTGACTTCGCGGTGCCCTGGCTCCTTGGCCTCTGGCTTCTTTTCGGGGGTTGGGGCTGTCTGGGCTGCTTGCTCGGTCTGCGTTTGGCCGCCCTCGATCTGTGCGAAAGGTGAGCCCTGGTCGGCTTGGCCCTGCACCAGAGGTGCGGCCTGGGACTCGTCCTTCAGCTGCTCGGCAGGGCTTTCCAGTTCGAGGCTGAGGGTGGTCTTCTTGGCTTCGACTTCGCTGGACGGGAATACCAGCAGGGCCAAGCTGAGCAGGGCGGCGATGCCGCTTGCGGCCAACAGATGGCTTTTCGGATAAAGCGGGGGCGCTTTAGGCGTTTCGTTGGTCATAGGTAGGTGACTTTTGAAGAAAAATGAATATGGAAAAGATGAATGACATGATGAAGATGAAATAACTGTATAAAATATAACCAAATCCATTTTCACGCAAGGGCGCGTAGACGCCGCAAGCCTGCGGTCAGGTCACATTCCATTGCGAAACTTGTATTTGATGGCCGATCTTGTATGGTTGGCTCCCCTTGAATCTGAGCCTTGCGGGTCTGTCTATGAAGTCGGTTGAAGAGCAGCTGGCGCTTATCAAGCGCGGTGCGGAAGAAGTGTTGGTCGAGTCGGAACTGGTGGAGAAGCTCAAACGCGGCCAGCCTCTGCGTATCAAGGCAGGTTTCGACCCGACTGCGCCTGACCTGCATCTGGGGCACACCGTGCTCATCAACAAGCTGCGCCAGTTCCAGGAGCTGGGCCATCAAGTCATCTTCCTGATCGGTGACTTCACCGGGATGATCGGTGACCCGAGCGGCAAGAGCGCCACGCGTCCGCCGCTGACCCGTGAGCAGGTGCTGGAGAACGCCGAGACGTATAAACAGCAGGTGTTCAAGATTCTCGACCCGGCCAAGACCGAAGTCGCGTTCAACTCCACCTGGATGGACGCGCTGACCCCGGCCGACTTCATTCGCCTGGCATCGCAGTACACCGTGGCGCGCATGCTTGAGCGTGATGACTTCGACAAGCGTTACACCACCAACCAGCCGATTGCTATCCACGAGTTCCTTTACCCGCTGGTCCAGGGTTACGACTCGGTGGCGCTGAACGCTGACGTGGAGTTGGGCGGTACCGACCAGAAATTCAACCTGCTGATGGGGCGCGAGTTGCAGCGTTCCTACGGCCAGGAAGCGCAGAACATCGTGACCATGCCGCTGCTCGAAGGGCTGGATGGCGTGAAGAAGATGTCCAAGTCGCTGGGCAACTATGTTGGTATCCAGGAAGCGCCGGGGGTGATGTACAGCAAGCTGGTGTCGATCCCGGACACGCTGATGTGGCGCTATTTCGAGTTGCTGAGCTTCCGTTCGATGGAAGAGATCGAGCAGTTCCGTGCCGATGTCGCCAATGGCGCGAACCCGCGTGATATCAAGATCAAGCTGGCGGAAGAGATCGTTGCGCGTTTCCACGGTGAAGAGGCGGCGGCCAATGCCCACCGTGCGGCGGGTAATCGCATGAAGGATGGTGAGTTGCCGGAAGACTTGCCCGAGATCGAAGTGGCGGCGGCTGAAAGCTTGCCGATCGCTGCTGTGCTGAACCGGGCGGGGCTGGTGAAAAACTCGGCAATGGCGCGGGATCTTCTCAACGGCGGTGCGGTGAAGGTCGACGGTGCAGTGGTTGATCGTGACTTTGTGTTTGCGATAGGCGCGACCCATGTGTGCCAGGCAGGCAAGAAGTCGTTTGCCCGGGTTACCCTGAAGGCAGAGTGATTGCCTGTTGGTGTAGCTATATAGAAGCGGGGAGGCCGACAGGCCTCCCCGCTTTGTTTTTGTGGGGGGCTGAGAGGAGCTTGGCTTGGGGGGGATTCGGCGCCTTTGAGACCGAGCGCCGCCCGCGCGGCGCATCGCGGCTAAAGCCGCTCCTACATTTGTTGCAACGTGCCATGGCCTGATAGGTCATAGTTGTCAGCCTTGTTTACACGGCGCGATATTCCGGCTGGCGCTGCGGGCGCCCCACTCGTCTTCAGCCATGCGCCAAGGCGGACAACCATGGCCTGACTGGAATGGCACGTTGCAACAAATGTAGGAGCGGCTTTAGCCGCGATGCGCCGCGCGGGCGGCGCTCGATCTGATAGGCGCTGAATGTGTTGTGGCGGGTACCTGGTGGCCTTTGTACGGCCTTCGCCTGGAATATTTCAAATATCTGAAATTAACCCTTGACCCATTTCCAGATCCCCTTATAATGCGCCCCACTTCCAGCGACATCGGAACGACAAACTCCTTGAGATTCAAGGAGTTAAGTAGTTAAGGTGGTGCTGAAAGGGCT